>CAYVIG010000181.1:0-5709 GCA_964451445.1 uncultured Dehalococcoidia bacterium | reverse complement strand
TGTTCCGCGTGGACTTCATCCTCCACGCGGAACACGGGCCCAACGCATCTGCCTTCGCTGCCAGGGTGACCGCCTCCACCATCTCGGACCTTCACTCAGCCGTAACCACCGGTGTTGGAACTCTAAAGGGACCAGCTCATGGTGGCGCAGCGGAAGAGGTCATGAAGATGGCTCTGGAGATCGGCAATCCAGAGAATGCAGCCGAATACGCCGCCAACTTGCTGGACAACGGCAACCGCATAATGGGATTTGGACACCGCGTCTACCGAGCCGAAGACCCGCGGGCCCGTCACTTACGTGACCGCTCCAAGATCCTCGGAGAGAAGAGTGGTCACCCAGAGTGGTTCCAGATTCTCCAACACCTGGAAGAAGAGACCATGAAGCCCTATGTGTCCAAGGGAATCTGCGTGAACGTGGACTTCTTTGCTGGTTCCATCTACTACCTACTGGGCATTCCAGATGATCTATTCATCTCGATCTTTGCTCTCGGGCGCATTCCCGGTTGGACCCTGCAATGCGTGGAGCAGTACTCGGACAACATCCTGCTCCGTCCTCTGACCGAGTACACCGGTGAGATGGACTTGGAGTACACCTCCATCGACGATCGGTCATAGACCAACACAGATTGGTCAGCAACTGGCGACGACCGGTCATAGACCGACGCCACCTGGTAAGCGAACCGCAAAAGGGGCCGAATCGGCCTCTTTTGTTTTTCACCTCTTAGCCACCGATCCCAATCCACCAACAGGATTAGCCAGCGCCAAATGAACGCGGAATTTGAAGTCAGACGGCGCATAAACGAACGCGGCAAGATTACATTTGCCGAGTTCATGGATGTTGCCCTTTATTGGCCGCAGGGCGGGTATTACACAGGCCGGGATCCTGTTGGCGCCCAAGGCGACTTCTACACCAGCCCGGCAGTACACCCTTCATTCGGCGCATTGCTGGCGGTACAACTGTTTCAGATGTGGCAGCGCCTAGACAGGCCTTCCCCATTCTCAATTCTAGAGCTGGGAGCAGGAAACGGGCTGCTCTGTCGAGACATTACCTCCTACGCCCTTAACCTTCCGGAAAATTTCGCTGCATCTCTGCGTTACATATGCTTGGATCGGAGAGTGGTTAGTCCTGTTGAACCCGCCAGACCAGGCACAAGTCGAATCATGGCCGAAGGTCTTCCGTTCAAAGGTCTGGTCGGCTGCGTCATCTCCAATGAATACTTCGATGCCTTCCCGGTGCATCAGGTCGTGCTAGCAGATGATGTCCTGAAAGAGGTCTATGTAGGGCTGGACGGTCAGCATTTGGTGGAGTTGGCCGGCGAGTTGTCCCACCCCGGCTTGGCCGGTCGGCTTGATGAACTGGGGTTGGCGTTTACCCCCTGGCAAACTGCTGAGATCAACCTGGAACTGGGAGAGCTGGCCAGCAACATCGCCACCACATTGGAACGAGGGTTTGTGCTGACCATCGACTACGGCCGCACCGCTCCAGACTTGTATGACTCAGACCAGCGCCACCGGGGGACCCTTGTCACCTATCACGAACACGTGCAAACGGATTCACCGTTGGAGTTGATTGGCAGCCAGGACATCACCGCGCAGGTGGACTTCACTTCGGCGGCGCACGCCGGGGAGGCTGCAGGGCTGGACACATTGGGTCTAGTCACACAGAGGGAGTTCCTCACTAACTTGAACCTGAGCGGTATGCAACAACGGCTCAGAGAACACAGCCTGTCGCCGCGGCAGTTGCGGTCAAACCGGGCCGGCTTAACGGACCTGGTAAAGCCAGGTGGACTGGGTGACTTCAAAGTCCTAATCCAGGGTAGGAACGCTGGTAGCCCGGAACTTTGGGGGCTAAAAGAATCGCCCCAAGCAACCGACTTGGTGGGCGAATTGCCCGTCCCGCTTCTGACCGACCAACACCTGTCACTACCAGACGGTCAATTTACCGAAGGCTGGGATGAATTCGTGGCATTTTGGCCGTTCTCAGACGGAGAACCTCCTGACGTAACGGGAACTCTGCCTATTGATTAAAGATACCATCAGGTATCGTTTCTGAGGCTATTCCTCTTCATCTCCTCCCGTAGATTCTACTTCTAATTCATCATCTTCGTGAGATGTCTCTTCCAAGTCATCGCTGGTAGGCGGTTGAACGCGACCGTAGGGCTTGGGGTCGCAGCGGACGGCGGTGGTGAGAAAGCCGCTATGGGCTATCATTCTGTGGTCTGGACGCACACTGCGCTCAGTCACATGCCAGGTGCGGAGCAGGGTCTCCATAGACTCAATCATCTGAAATCGGCCGTCTTCCTCCATGGCTAGCACTAGTTTCTGCACCTGAATGATGGTTGGCACAAAACTGAGCATTATCCCACCCATGACCAGAGCATCCCCGATGCCCTTAAGGGCCTGCCACGGTTCCGGAACATCCAACACCACACGGTCGACGTTCCTCTCGGAAATCCCCTCATAGATATTGGATATCTTCACCTCAAGATTGGAGGTATCGGAGTTTAGGCGTTCGATGTTTCGCAGCGCCTTTGGCAGCACCGAATCGTCGATCTCGTAATTGATAACCTTACCAGTGTTCCCCACGGCACGGAGCAACGCCGAGGTTAAAGCTCCGGAACCAAGTCCGCCCTCGATAACCGTTGCGCCAGGGAATATATCGGCGAAGTTGACTATGTTGCCCAGATCTTTGGGGTAGACGATCTGGGGGCCACGAGGCATCTGACGCACGAAATCACCCAAGGAAGGACTGATGCCCAAAAGGATGTGGCCTTTGTCGGTGCGGAACCATCCGCCGATGTTATTACCGATGATCTTGTCATGGGATAACTGCCCCAGATGGCAGTGGTACGCCTCACCTGCCATCAAGGTGATCATGTAACGGCGGTCTTTACGGTCTATCAGCAGGACCAAATCCCCCACCTGGAATTTGTTCTTATCGGATTGAGTCTCGTTCAAATCTACGGTCTGCCTTGGTTTGAAATCGAATTGTCGTGGCAAATATTGTACGCCTAAAACCATCAGAGGTGGACTGGTGGCAGACTCGCCCAATCTTGCCACCAAATTGCCTTGGGCAGGGCAAACCTCATAGGGTAAAGTGTTCGTCGACTCGAATCCCTACATGAACCCACCTCTGAGTATGAGTGAACGATGGAATCAGACCAATTCACATTAGACGAAGCAAACGCCTTGGTACCCTGGCTGCAGGAGAAATTCCTTGATCTGGAGCTGCGCCGCCAGCAATATTTAGCGACCCAGAAACGGTTCGATGAGATAGTTCACGACCCAACCAAAGACGGGTCTACCCCAGACCTTGAGTTGGCGGAGGTTGCGGCCAGCGTGAAGAGTCTGGCCGCCCGGGTTGAAGACACAGTCCAAGAGATTCTCGATCGGGGTATCATCCTAAGGGATGTGTCCAGCGGCCTGGTAGATTTCCCTTCCCAAAGAGACGGCAGGGAGGTCTTCCTATGCTGGATCGGAGGGGAAGAAGAAATAAGGTTCTGGCATGAGACCAACTTTGGCTTCGAGCACAGGCAACCGCTTTAGGATAGCGGGTATACCAATCAGAAAGGGCGTCCCGACCAATGGGGACGCCTTTTTTAGTTATGCTAAGTCTTAGTTTAGACAAACCTGCCCGCTAGGAAGCCTCCGCAGCGTGGTCTATATAGACGGTTATGACCTCGCTGAAGAAGTCCACCGCAGCGGTGCCTTGCTCGCGCTGCCCAACTCCAGAGGAGTTCAATCCGCCGAAGGGTAGGTGTACTTCACCGCCCAGAGTAGATGCATTCACGTGGACCATGCCGGTCTCTACGGTGTTGATGTATTCATAGGCCTTGGTTATGTCTTTGGTGTAGACAGAAGATGACAGGCCAAATTCCACCGAGTTGGCAATCTCTATGGCCTCCTTAATGTCTTTAGCCTTGAAGACTGTGAGCACCGGACCGAATATCTCCTCTTGGGCTATCCGCATGTCGGATGTGACCCCGGTAAAGACCGTCGGCTCCACGTAGTAACCCTCGTTGAGTTCTCCATCAGTCATATCGCGGCCACCAAAGGCTAATTGGGCGCCTTCCTCGGTGCCGACACCGATGAACTCCAATACCTTATCCTTCTGGTTCTGGCTGGAAAGCGGAGCAACGTCGTTTGACGGATCAAGGCCGTCACCGACAGTCAGTTTGCTGGTTCGATCAATAAGCTCCTTCACAAACTGGTCGTGGACACTCTCTTCCACGATAACTCGGCTGGTGGCGGTGCAACGCTGTCCGGTAGAACCGAATGCTCCCTGCACAATGCCGTTCATGGCCTTGTCCATGTCAGCGTCAGACAGCACTATGACTGCGTTCTTGCCTCCCATCTCAGCCTGCACCTTCTTTAGGCGTTTAGCACTCTCACTGTATAGGTCTGTGCCAATCTCCGTGGAGCCGGTGAACGAGATACCCTTTACGTCAGGACTCTCGACCAGTGCATTACCCACCTGTCCGCCCGGTCCGGTGACCAGGTTCAGCACTCCGGCGGGCAGCCCTGCTTCCTCAAATATCTCAAGTAATTTCACAGCGCTATGCGGTGTAGCAGATGCTGGTTTAAAGACCAGAGAGTTGCCGCAGATCAGAGCTGGGGCAATCTTCCAAGCGGGAATAGCCAAAGGGAAGTTCCAGGGGGTTATGATTCCTACGATTCCCAGCGGGCGACGGGTGGTATAGGCCACGGTGTCGGGCATCTCTGAGGGTGTGGTGTAGCCGAACATCCGGCGACCTTCACCAGCCGCGTATTCCATGATGGCCATGGCCCGTTTAACCTCACCACGGGCGTCGGCGATGGGCTTCCCCTCTTCGATAGTGATGGTCTCCGCTAATTCCTCGAACCGACGGCTCATGATCTCCAGGGCCTTGTAGATGATGTTTGCCCGCGCTGGAGCTGGGGTATTGCTCCAGGTCTTGAGCCCATCCTTGGCAGCCTCTATTGCCTGACGGGTGTCCTCCGCTCCCGAAGTTTGAAATTCACCCACCAAGTGGTCAGTATGGGCTGGGTTATGCACCGGATAGGTCCTGCCGGTAACCGACTCAACCCATTTTCCACCGATGTAATTTTTATGTGTCGCAACCTGCGTAGCGGCCATTGTATATTCCTCCGCCTGAACGTTAATCTGAACTTCTGTAGTTTTGATCTGTTGGTTCCAAGGTGTCTCGTTCTGCTAATCGTCGCTTGAAGTTTCCAAACCGACGCCGATGACTTCAATCTGCATGGAACGGACATCAGGCGCGCTTTCATCGAAGCGGACACCAAGGGTTACGTTGATTCCTTTGTGAATGTGGGGGTCACCAGGCACGTCGAACCTATGGTCCAGATGGTCGCCTCGCAAGTCCAAGTCCATATGTTCAGCTATACGAGACTCGCCGTCGTAGATTATTACTTCATGGACGGAAGCGTGGTCACGGGTTCTGAAGCTGACCATCGCTCCTTCGATATTCATTTTGGAGCCATCGACGACAGCCAATGTTGGTATCGGGAAATGGAGCCAAGTGTTCTGTCCTCTTGCGCCCTCGATTCTGACAAAAGGCCCAGTGGCACGGACCGAGGTCAAACGGTTGGGGTATTCAACCTGCATATTGACGCCGTGCATCCACAGAGTACGCTGTGGCATGGGTTCCCCCTTAGCGTTCAGCCTTGAATTTTGAACTATAGGCTGGTCTATTCTGACGTGACAACAAGC
>CAYVIG010000180.1:0-5820 GCA_964451445.1 uncultured Dehalococcoidia bacterium | reverse complement strand
TCTTCTTCCCCATGATCCTCCCCAACATGGCCGCCGCTGCAGTAAGTCGGTACACCGGCGCACACGGTTACAACTCCACAGCGACCACCGCCTGCGCCGCATCCAATCAGGCCCTCGGCGACGCCATGGCGGTCATCCAGCGGGGCACCGCCGATGTGATGCTGGCGGGCGGAACCGAAGCCGGTATCAGCCTACTCGGACTCTCCGGGTTCGCGGTCATGCGGGCCCTCAGCACTAGAAATGACGAACCCCAGAAGGCAAGCAGGCCCTTTGATTCGGAGCGGGACGGCTTCATCCCATCCGAGGGTTCGGTGATCATGGTGCTAGAAAGCCTGGAACATGCCCTGGGACGTGGGGCCAATATCCTGGCAGAGTTGGCCGGGTTCGGTTCCACCAGCGATGCTGGGCACCCGGTACAACCGGAGGAAAACGGCACCAGCGCCGCAGAGGCGATGCGTATGTCGTTGATCGATGCTGGCGTTTCATTAGAACAAGTTGATTATATCAATGCCCACGGAACCTCGACCCCGCTGAACGATACTCTGGAAACTGTGGCTATTAAGCGTTTATTTGGAGACCAGGCTTACAACATCCCCATCAGTTCAACCAAGTCGATGATCGGTCATTCCCTGGGAGCAGCCGGTTCCCTTGATGCTGCTGCCTGCGTGAAGACCATCACTGAAGGGATGATTCACCCGACGGCCAACTACGAGAACCCAGACCCGTCCTGCGATCTGGACTATGTGCCAAACCAGGCTCGGGCTGATGACGTTCAGGTCGCTCTATCGAATGCGTTTGGATTCGGCGGGCAGAACGCCTGCCTGGTGTTTCGCAAGTATGTTGGTTAAAAACATGACAGGCGATTCTTGACCGTCGGTATGGCAGTCCGGCTAAAATGGGTTGGGCATTATCAGGGCCATGTGTGCTGTGCAAATAATAGGGTGAGGGAAAATTAGGATGGCCGAACGGCTGGTGTCCGGTGACCTCCGAGAAGAAGACATCGATGTGTCTTTGCGTCTCTGGACGATTTCGTAGGTCAGTCCAACACCAAAGAAAACCTCTCAATCTCCATCCAGGCGGCCAAGATCCGTGAAGAGGCCTTGGACCACGTGATCATCTACGGACCTCCCGGACTAGGCAAGACCACCCTGGCCAATATCATCGCGTCTGAGATGGACGTCGCTATACGGGTCACATCCGGTCCGGCCGTTGAACGTGCCGGAGACATGGCTGCTATCCTGACCAGTCTCCAACCTAACGATGTGCTATTCATAGATGAAGTCCATCGTCTGAACCGGGTGGTTGAAGAAGTCCTGTATTCCGCGATGGAAGACTTCTTCCTCTCTTGGATGGTCGGCAAAGGCCTCGCCGCGCGAAACGTCAATCTCCGGATCAATCCATTCACGCTGGTCGGGGCAACGACCCGGTTCTCGATGGTCAGCGCACCACTGCGAGACCGGTTCGGGTCAGTCTGTCGGCTGGATTACTATGAGCCGACCGACATGAAGGTTATAGTCGACCGTTCTGCTCGCATCCTAGAGATGGAGGCTGACGACGAGGGTCTTGAATTGATTGCGTCTCGCTCCAGAGGAACACCTCGGGTGGCCAACCGACTCCTCAAGCGCACCCGTGACTACGCTCTGGTCAAGGCCGATAACAAGGTGGATGGTCCAGTGGCCAAGGCGGCCCTTGACCAACTTAATGTGGACGCTCTTGGTCTAGACCGCTCCGATCACCGGCTGTTGAATAGCATCATCGACAAGTTCTCCGGCGGTCCGGTGGGCCTGGAGACGCTGGCGGCATCGCTGAACGAGGATTCCGACACCATCATGGATGTCTGGGAGCCGTTCTTGCTGCAACTGGGATTCTTGGAGCGTACCCCGCGAGGCCGCGTTGCCACCCGCCGTGCCCATGACCACCTGGGCAAACCGTACGCTGCTCTAGACACCACCGACCAGGCTCGCTTCAACGGTTTCTAACCAACGTCCTCTCCCTTTCTTCCTAGTCTTCTCCATTAATTTGTTGCCCACCCAGTACCAACGGTCTAAAATAGTCCTTCATCTAGGCTGATTCGTATCTGGTTCCTGGCTCCACCCAAACGAAGCCAACGGAGTTCAATTGACCGTATCCGTCCACTCTGGCGATGCAAAACAAATGCTAAATAGGGGTACGCCCATAGGGGAAGTGCTAGCCAAGGCCCAGGCGGGAACCGCCCTGACTGATACTGACGCTTTTTCTTTCCTCTCGGCCGATCTTGAAGCCATCCAAGAGATGTGCGCAGTCGCCGGAACGATGCGAGACCAGACCAAAAGTAAAGCCGTCACCTTTTCCCCTAAAGTATTCATCCCCCTAACCCATCTTTGCCGCGATTTCTGCGGGTACTGCACCTTCCGAAAAGACCCGCAACAGGCTGGCAAAGACCTGTTTATGACACCGGAACAGATACTCGACGTGGCAAATGCTGGTGCCGCCCTTGGATGTACCGAAGCCCTGTTCACCCTGGGAGAAAGACCAGAGCAGCGTTATCCAGAGGCAAGGGAATGGTTGGAAAACCGCGGCTTCAAGACCACTCTGGAGTATCTGACCCACGCCTGCCAGTTGGTGCTGGAAGAGACAAACATGCTGCCCCACGCCAACCCAGGGACGATGGCCCGCCGCGAGATAGACGCCCTCAAGCCTTACAACCCGTCCATGGGGCTGATGCTGGAGAGCACCAGTGATGTCTTATGGGCGGAGGGTGGCCCCCACGAATTCGCGCCCAGCAAGCGCCCTCGAGTGCGACTACGGACGCTGGAGCTTGCCGGAGAGTTGCGGGTGCCTTTCACCACTGGTATCCTCATCGGCATAGGCGAGAGCCGCCGTGACCGCATCGAATCGTTACTGGCGATAGCCGACCTACACGCCCAGCATGGTCATGTTCAGGAAGTGATAATCCAGAACTTCCGGGCCAAGCCCCAAACGGCGATGGGGGATTCACCCGACGCCGAGACCGAAGAGTTCCTGTGGACGGTGGCGGCGGCCCGATTGATATTGGGAGCAAATGCCAACCTACAGGTGCCGCCAAACCTGAGCGCCAAGGATTATCATATATACTTGGATGCTGGAATTAATGACTGGGGCGGTGTTTCTCCACTGACCATTGACTTCGTAAATCCGGAAGCACCATGGCCAGCCCTTAACGACCTCAAACAGAAGACCGAGGCTGCTGGCTTCGAGTTGAAGCCCAGGCTTCCGGTCTATCCAGAGTACTTTTTAGACACGAAAGAATTTCTACCCGCCTCCCTCCAACAAAAAGTCTCGGCCCTGGCCGATGCAGAGGGATATGTTCAAGGGGGAATGCAGAGATATGCCAGCAAATTCTGAAGACCAAAGCTCATCAATCGGAGCTCAGGTCAAAGACCTGGACTCGATGATAAGCACGGTCACGCCCGCGACAGCCTCGGTGTTGGACCGGGCCTTGGCCGGGGATGACATCACTCCAGACGATGCAGTGGTCTTGTTTGGTGCGGAAGGCCAGGACTACAACGCCCTGGTGATGGTCGCGGACGAACTGCGGAGACGCACGGTGGGCGACATTGTCACCTACGTGGTCAACCGCAACATCAACTTCACCAACGTCTGTATCAAAGGGTGTGGGTTCTGTGCCTTCAGTCGTGATTTCCGTGAAGAAGAAGGGTATCTGCTCCCACCTGAAGAGATCGTTCGTAGAGCCAAAGAAGCCTGGGACTACGGTGCCACAGAGGTCTGCGTGCAAGCGGGTCTTCCACCCAAGATGGAAGGCGACCTGTATATCCGCCTCTGCGAGACCATCAAGAAAGAATTGCCTGACATGCACATCCATGGATTCTCACCAGAGGAAGTGCTGTACGGTTCCATCCGTTCCGAAACTACCATCAAGTCTTATCTGACTGAACTGAAGGCCGCTGGTGTAGGCAGTCTGCCAGGTACTTCCGCGGAGGTGCTGGATCAGGGTTTGCGGGACAAGATCTCACCTGGGCGGATCACGGTGGACAAGTGGAAAGAGGTCATCACCACTGCCCATGAGTTAGGTATCCCGACAACCTCAACCGTGATGTTTGGGTATCTTGAGACTCCGATGCAGTTGGCGAAACACATGGACCTCATCCGGGGTATTCAACAGCAAACCGGTGGTATCACCGAGTTTGTGCCGTTGAGTTTCGTCCATACAGAAGCCCCCATGTTCATGAAAAGCCTTGTTGATGATGTTCGACCCGGTCCCACCGGAATTGATGTCATCAAAATGCATGCTATTGCCCGGATCATGCTGAACAACTGGATACCGAACATCCAGGCTTCCTGGGTGAAAGAGGGTCCCCGTATGTCGCAGCTCCTGCTAACTGCCGGAGTGAACGACCTGGGAGGCACCCTGATTAATGAGAGTATCTCTACTGCGGCTGGGGCTCAGCACGGTCAACTCATGCGCCCGTCTGAGTTCAGGCAGATGATACGCCAGGCCGGTAGAATCCCAGCCGAACGCTACACCACCTATAAGACCCGGAAAGTGTTCAGTGACACTGACCAGGAACTAGATCCTCTGGACCTGGTGGGCGACAACGTCGAAGATATATTTGGGTCTTACAGTCGCTTGGTCCAGTTGGAAGATTACCGGTTTGAACATCCCAACCAGATTTCGACATCGCCGAAGTCCAAGGTCTAGCCGTCCCTTGATTCTGACCGGATCTTTTAACACTTTGGGTCTCTCTCGGCCCGGCTGTTAATGGCAGCGACAGAGGGTTTTCCAAATTCTCCTAGCGTATTGGCTCTAGCTGGTGGCGTCGGTGGGGCCAAGTTGGCCTTAGGATTGGCTCTTGCCCTGCGTCCCGGTGACTTGACGGTCTGCGTCAACACAGGCGACGACGAAACGTTCCATGGTCTGCATGTCTCCCCTGATTTAGACACTATGATGTATACCCTATCCGGCCTTTCGAATGAAGAGACGGGTTGGGGTGTGGCCGGCGATACGTTCACGACCCTGGAGATGCTCGGTAAGTTTGGCGTGGACACCTGGTTCAATCTGGGCGACCGCGATCTTGCCACTCACATCAGACGAACCCAGCTTCTGTCTGATGGCAAGACATTGTCCGAAGTTACGGATGAACTGAACCGTTCTCTGGGGGTAACGCAGATGGTCGTTCCCATGAGCGACGATCCGGTGAAGACAGTTCTTGCCACCGACGAAGGTGAACTGCCCATGCAACGCTATTTTGTGGGACGCCGGGCCGAACCGGTTGTCTCTGAAGTACGGTATTTGGGAGCCGAGGCAGCAAGCGTCTCACCCGGGTTTCAAGACGCACTGACCAGGTCGGGAATGCTGGTGATGTGTCCTTCAAATCCGTATCTCAGCTTGGGGCCGATCCTAGCTCTACCGGCAGTCCGACAACGTATCCGAGCGTTCCCAGGGAAGAAGGTCTGTGTCAGCCCAATAGTCGGCGGCGACGCAGTCAAAGGGCCGGCAGGCAAGATCATGGCCGAACTGGGAAAAGATGTCTCCTGCGTGCAGGTCGCACGAGAGTACCGGGATATCTGCGATGTGTTTGTGATGGACACCCAGGATCAAACTTTGGCGGCAGAGATCGAGGAACTGGGTATAACTCCTCTCGTAACTTCGACTATCATGAGTACGTCAGAAGATAAAATTGCGCTTGCCAGGGAAATCTTGGCCTTGGCTGACTAACCCGAAAAAGAACCTTTTACCTTATGGTCACAGAAGCCCACAACGTAGTCGCCATCATCCCGATGAAACCCTTATCTCTGGGTAAATCCCGGTTGAGCCAGGACCTCACCGAGGAGCAGAGGGCC
>CAYVIG010000179.1:0-5820 GCA_964451445.1 uncultured Dehalococcoidia bacterium | reverse complement strand
CCTTGGGCGGTGACGCCCAGCAGCTCTCCCAGTGGGCCCAGATGACCGTCGACGCCAACGCCGACTATGCCAAGCGCCGGCGGGAAGTCCGCTCCACCGAGCCGGAATGGACGTTCGCCCAGCCCACCGCAGTGGAATGGGATACGGCCAACAACCGTCTCATGGTCGCAGACACCCAACGGAGCCGAGTCCAGATTTACTCCAAGAAATCTGGTTACTTGGTCCCGCAGCTCAACCTCTGATTCCCGTTCCGGTGTCGAATGCCACCGGACAACCTGATTGGCAACACACCTTGGCGGAGGCGTAAAAGTCTCCGCCAAGGTTATTTTTAGACCTATTGTTAGCGTGATTTATGCCTGAACCAATGGACGCCGAGGACCAGGCACAGTTTCTCAAGATGGCTGAAGAGCAGCCCGATATCCTGTGCTCTCAGGTCTCTGATGTCATACTGGAATTCGCCTCGGCCGAAGCTGAACCCACCCCTTTCATGGAAGAGTTCTTCGCCACCGGTTACGCCGAATGGATGAACCTGAAACATGGACGACGAATCAACATTCCACAAAATCTGATCGACCGGGCCATTCTGGTCCTCTGGAACCGAGCCGGTCAACTTAACACTGACCGAATTCTAGGAAACACTAGCCCAGACGCCGATAAACCCTTCTTCAGCGACGAAGACCTGTACTGATATAAAGAACCCTTTCAACAGCAGCGACCCACACAAACAAGAGGTACACCATGGCCGGTCAATTCAATTACGGCGACATCTTTTCTGCCAATTCCATCGACGCTGGCCCAGGGTCAGTCCGCCACTCCAAGTATGACTTTGCAGTGGCCTATCCCGACCCAGGCACGCTGCCCCTGGAAGAATTAATCGATGCTGTGAGAGCTGGGTTTGAGCGTGAGGGCAAAGACCTCGCCTACTACTCATCTCCTTCTGGAGACCCGGAGTTGCGCAAGTTGGTGGCTGCGAAGTTGAGCCGCGAGAGGAACATGACCGTCACTGCAGACGACATGGTCCTGACTTCCGGTTCCGGTGAGGCCATCGGCATTGTAATTCAGGCCCTGACCGACCCGGGAGACGTGGTTCTGGTTGAAGAGTTCGTCTACCTGGGTACCCTCAATCAAATGCGTCGCTACGGCGCAGACTGCGTCGCCGTTAAATGCGACGATGACGGGATAATCCCCGAGGATTTGGACTCGGTCATCACCGAACAGAAAACCATGGGGAAGAAGGTCAAATATCTCTATACCATCCCCGCGTTCCAGAACCCCATGGGCTGGACCATGAGCCTGGAACGCCGCACGCAGGTGCTTGAAGTAACCGGCAAGCACGGCATACCGGTGTTCGAAGACGACTGCTACGCCGACCTGCGCTTTTCAGGAGAGGACGTCACTTCATTCCACTCCCTGGATAACACCGGCCGGGTGGTTTATGTGGGATCATTCTCCAAAATCATCGCCCCCGGAATGCGCATGGGTTACTTGGTAGCCCCCAAAGACGTCATTGCACGTGCTTGGAGCTTCAAATCTGGCGGCGCAGTCAGCCAGTTCACAGCGCTCACCATCGCCGAGTTCATGAAGGGCAACATCAACCGCCATATCGAAGAACAGAACGAGGCTCTGATTGCCAAGCGTGACGCCATGGTCGCCGCCCTTGGTGAGAACTTTGGCAGTACCGTGTCTTGGACAGTCCCCGAGGGAGGTCTATACATCTGGGTCAAGTTCCCGGAGGGTACTGACCTAGCTGCAGTCCAAGAAGATATCTTCCACGACGGCGTCAGTTACTACAACGGCTCCCAGTTCTCACCCACCGGCGAAGGCTCCAACTACGTCCGGCTCTGCTTCGGACACCCGCCCGTGGAGACCATCAGAGAAGGCGTAGCCGAGTTCGCCAAGATTCTAGATCGGAGAAAAGTTTTCCCTGTTTAGGGGTTCGGACATCCATCTAACTGGTGGCTTCCCAATGGTTTGGGAAGCCTTTTTATAGAGGCCCTTTTATATTGGCGTCACCGATAACTCACCTCCGCTCATGGTGAGCCTGTCAAACCACCGGCTCAGGTGTACCAGCCCATCGTTTGCGGAGCATCCTACGACAAGCTCAGGACGAACGGATTTCTGTAACAAAAAAGGGCGTCCCGATTTCTCGGGACGCCCTTTTCCTTCAACTCGTGGCAAGCCCCAGCAAAACACTAACCTCCGCAACCGAAGGTACTCGGCCCTGCCGCCTGAGGCACTATGCGACGGGGCGATTGGTTACTGCCGCGTCAACCTTGCGGGGGATGAACTTACCTTCACCTAGGGTTCCCTTGAACTCCCGGTTATCCACAACCACATTGCCGCGCAAGACCGTAGTCACAGGCCAGCCGTCAGCCTCGAACCCTTCCCAGATGCTGTAGTCGGAGATGTGGAAATCATCCATGGTCAACTTGCGCTTGAAACCGGTGTCAATGAGCGTGATATCAGCATCACTACCGGGGGCCAGCACACCCTTGCGAGGATAGAGGCCCATGATCTTGGCTGCATTGGCCGAAGAAACGTCCACGAAACGCTGGAGGGACATACCACGGCGTGAGACTCCTTCACTGTAGGTCACACCCATGCGGGCTTCGGCGCCGTTGTGTCCGCCGGTAACATCGGCAACGGTCCTGCCGGAGATCTTGGTCTCCCAGGATGTGCAGTATTCGTCGGTGGCCATGGTGCTGAGACCGTTATTCACTATGCCGTCCCAAAGGGATTGTCTGTCAGCTTCCGACTTCAAAGAAGGATAGGTGTGATACTTCATACCGTTCTCTTCTTTGTAATTCTCAGAACCAAAGCAGCAGTAGTTGTGGAGCGTCTCGCCGTATACCGGCCGGCCATCAGCGCGCGCCTCCAGGATGTTCTGCAGACCCTGAGTCGCGCTAACGTGGACAAAGTACACCGGAGCTCCGGTCCACTCTGAAACACGCAACACCCGACGGAAGGACACATCCTCGGACTCTGCACTGTGGACCAGGTGCATGTTGTGCCATTCCGTCCGTTCTTCACGAGCCAGCTTCTGATACATATGCTGGACCATATCGTCGTCTTCCGAGTGGACCAGCAGCATGGCGTTCATGCGGTGTATCTCCTCCATCAGGTCATGGAGGTGTCCGGTGCCAACCATCCTGGGCTCTCCGGTGGTGGCAGGAGGACGGATGTTGGTCGTGAATATCTTGATGCTGGAGTGTCCGTCTTCCACTGCCTCATGCAGAGAACCCAGAATCTCGGGAGGGATCGCTCCAAGAAGCATCAGGTGGTGGGCATAGTCGGCGTAGGACTTACCCAGCCAGGTGTCAGTCCTCTCTTGAATCGCCTGGGGAATGTCGATACCTGGATACTGGATGGCGAAGTCCATCAAAGTGGTAGTGCCACCGAACAAAGCTGCTCGGCTGACCTCTTCAGGAGGGGCTGTCTTAAGGTCTCCATGGCCCATGATCGGGGCGGAGATATGGGCATGTGGCTCAATCCCCCCTGGAACCACAACCATGCCGGTGGCGTCGATAACACGACCAGCCTCGTCGGGCAGCGCGCCTGGAGCGGCAACCGCAACGATCTTCTCGCCCTGGATTGCGATGTCCCACATACCGACTCCCATGGGAGTCACAACTTGTCCGCCCTTGATGACCAGATCCAGCATTAGCACAGCCTCCATAATTTCAGACGATTCGAGGGTTCTCAGATTCGATAACGGAGTTTAGCACATAGTCGCAGGCACGGCACTAGGCACAAAACTACAATTGGAAGACGAGAAAATAGACGAAGCGTGGAGGTTGGCCCTGACGGTAACCTACTTAGTCGTCAGCCTGAGAGCGGATCCCAACGGCCCCTGGAAGCTGATCTTCCCAGTCTGGCAGCAGTTCTTTCCTGGTGGCGGGCAATATCAGAATACTAATCACGCCCGTCAGACTCATGCCAAAGGACAGCCACATGGTTGCATCGAACCCATTGGTTATGTCCCTAAGGAAGCCACCAAGCAATGCTCCGGTGGCCATTCCCACACCAGCGCCCATCATCTGATACCCGTACGTGGTGCCGATGGGTCCGCTGCCGTAGTACTGACGGTTGATTATTGGGAAGGCGCTCATCTCCCCGCCAAAACCGATGCCAAAGAGCACCGCAAACAGATAGAACTGCCACGGGTCATTGGCAATGAGCAGAAGCAGGATCGGCGCGACCTGGAGGAAGAAACACCCGGCCATCGCCGGTTTGGAACCCATTCGGTCTGCAATGATGGGCACCGCAAATCTGGTCACGGTGCTGGTGACCGAAAGCACAACGAAAATGGTGGCCGCCACCGGGGAGGAGATACCCTCAGCCTCCGCTATTGATACCAGATAGACCAAGATGATGGAGTGACCTGCACAACCCCAGAAATGTATGCCTATCAGATTCCAAAATGCGCTGGTCCGCTGGGCCTGTTTTAAGAATGTCTTGGTGCGGACTCGGGCGACTTCTCCAGTCTGTACTGCCTTGATGGGTTCGTCTTTCGGAGCGCCCAGAGGTCTGATCCCAATCGCTGCAGGCTCGTTGTAGAACAACTGAACCATTACTAGTATGATAACCCCGCCCAAGATGCCCGGAATCCAGAAGGCCGCCCTTAGACCGTCGAGGCCACCGCCAAATGCGTGGATTATCAACAGCATGATGGGCACGGCCACCAAAGGACCGATGCCCTGGGACGACTGAAGCAAGCCCATACCGATACCAAGATGCTTCCGGAACCACAAAGTCACAGCGGCAGTGAGGGGTACTTGGAAGATCCCCATGGCGGCGCTCAGGATCACGCCGAAGAACAGATAGAACTGCCAGAGGTTTTGCATGAACCCGGTCAGGACCATGCCTACGATGAACAGAACCGCGCCAAGCCTCATGGTCCAACGGACTCCGTAACGGTCGCCCATCATTCCGGCGGGAGGACCAAACATGCCGGATACAATCCACTGGATGGCAAAACCAAGACCTACCTGGCCATAGCTCCAGCCAAATGAATCAACTAAACGGGGTATGAGGATGCTGGACGAGGATCGGAAAGAAGAGCTGAAAAGACGCATCAACGCGCCCACTCCTACGATTACCCAGGCGTAATGAAGGGATTTCCCAGCAACCTGCATATCGGAAGGTTTTAGACTGAAGTTGGCCATCAATTCCTAATACCAGCTTGAGTTTTGCGCTTGATCCAGGCTGGTACGCCTTCCGCGTACACGTTCTCTAACGCCCAATGCGGGTTGCCGGGTGTATCCAGATAACCTAATAGTGAATACTAGAGCAGAAGCAACATCACGAAGCGAAAATCTACAGGGATGATATCCCATAAGCCGAGCGAAATGGAAGCGCTGATGGGAACACGGATTGAAGCGACGGGCAGAACAAAAAATAACCCCTAGGTCAACCTGGCACAAAAATCCCTAAACCGAGAGGTAAAAGCCGTCAAAGAGCAAGGGGTTTTTCGTTGACAATCCATTGATTACTTGTATAATTGTAGTTTACTAGAGCTATGCCTCAAGTGACGAATTCGCTCACCACGCCTTTTTTTAGTCTTCTTCAGCGCGCTTCTTTCAGCGTACAATCACGCCTCTGCCACTAGGCCGTTAAACCGAACGCCTCTACTCACGTTAAGGAGAATCGTAAATGGCATTGTCTCCTGCTCTTAAAGGGCAATCTATGCAACTGCCCGACGTCAAGACCTACGCACAGATCCCTCAGATCATTGACGTCCCCAATCTGATTCATAGTCAGATTCAGTCTTGGGATTGGCTCAAGGCCGAGGGGTTGATCGAAGTATATCAAGAAATATCT
>CAYVIG010000178.1:0-5886 GCA_964451445.1 uncultured Dehalococcoidia bacterium | reverse complement strand
AACCGGCTTTTTCAACGGCCTTCAGGACTACTTCCAGGGCGTCCCGGTTGGACGGTAGAGTGGGGGCGAACCCGCCCTCATCACCCACGGTGGTGTTGTGACCACCACTATGAAGGAGACTCTTCAGAGCTTGGTAGATCTCCGCTCCTGCGCGTAGTGCGTTGGAGAAGCTATTCACACCCACCGGCATGACCATGAATTCCTGGATATCTGCCGAGTTCGTGGCGTGTTGCCCGCCATTCAAGATGTTGAACATGGGCACCGGTAGGCTGACCGGCCCGCCCGCAGAAAGGTAATGCCAGATCGAGCCGTTCGGGCTGGAAACCGCCGCGGCGGCTCTCGCTACCGCCAGTGAGACAGCCAGGACGGCATTAGCTCCCAGATTGCTCTTGTGATCGGTGCCGTCCAACTCGTTAAGACCAGCGTCGATCTCTTCCTGGTCCATGGGAGAGCGGCCGATCAGCCAGGGGGCAATGACGTTGTCAACATTGGCCACCGCTTTCAAGACACCCTTGCCGTCGAATCGGCCAGGGTCCTGGTCACGCAGCTCCAGCGCTTCATGGCTGCCGGTGCTGGCGCCAGATGGGACGATGGCGTGTACAGCCTGCCCTGTTGATAGCACAATTTCGGCTTCAACTGTTGGGTTGCCTCTGGAGTCCATCGCCTCACGGCCTCGGACAGATGTGATGGTGACGCCATTGTTAGCGCTGCTCATAAATACCTTTCATGACAGATTTGTAGGGATTGCCTGTTGGAAATCAAACTGAGTGATTCAGGGGTTAGCGGTGGTTGTTCCTAGAGGCCACGGCCTGAAGGGCCTTATCCACGGCATCAGAAGGGTGTGCCGCCTGGATGATGGAGCCGTTGATATCTATGCCGTCGCCGTTGGCCGTGAGAGGCCAGGTCTTCAGCCCGACGACCGGTATGCCGTCGCTCAACGCGTGGGCGATCTCAGAGAGGGTGCCAAAGGCCCCGCCGACGGCAATCACTGCCTGCCCGGTGTGCACCACGATTACGTTCCTTGAGTAACCCATGCTGGTTACTATGGGAATGTCCACGTAGCTATTGGCCTCGGCTGCTGCACGGCCTGGCAAGATGCCGATGGTTGTGCCACCCTCGGACTTGGCTCCCTTGCAGACGGCTTCCATGATCCCGCTGAGCCCCCCGCAGACGACCATGACGTCCCGTCTGGCCAATTCGCGACCAACTTCCTCCGCCATCTCAACGTGCTCTCTGGTGGCGGGATTGCTGCTGCCTATTACTGAGATTATCATTTTTAATCAGCCTTAAATCGGGGAGAATATCGCCGGGAGTAAGCCCTTTTTGGGAGCGCCAATTATATCAGAACACCTGACGTACCAAGGCCCAATCGAAACTACTCAGGGTATCAATCAGAACGCGACTGCCCGACTGGCAGCTTCAATGGCATCGATAAGCGGTTTGGGATAGACGCCCAGCCAAATCATAGCCGCTGACCCGCTGGCCAGCACTGTGATCAGGGGTAAGGACGGCCGTTTCGCCAGGTCAGGACATTCTTCCAGCAGAGCACCACCGTTGTCGCCGGTAGGAGCGGGTTCAATATATATCTGGCGCAGGACGTTCAAATAATAGTAGAGACCTATCAGACTGCTGAAGATGGCCAGCCCCGCCAGCCATAGATATCCCTCGTCAGCCACAGCGGTGAACAGGTAGAACTTCATGGTAAACCCGACGAAGATCGGCAGCCCTGCAAGCGAGAACAGGCCCATGCCTAAACAGGCGGCCAGGAAGGGTTGATGGTCGGCCAGACCGCCCAGGTCGGTGATCATCTCTTTGCCGGTCATGTTGAAGAACGAGATCAGCGCCGCGAAGACCACCAGGTTGGTGACCGAGTAGCCAACCAGATAGAACATGACACCATTTGAAGCCAGGTCAGAACTGGCGGAAAGCGCAGTTATACCCGCCAAGATGAATCCGACGTGGCCGATACTGGAATAAGCCAGCAGACGTTTCAGGTTCTTTTGGGCCAACGCCACCAGGTTACCTAGAAGCATGGTCGCCGCAGCCAGCACCGCAAAGACCACCTGCCATTGCTCCCAACGTTCGGTCGCTGGCACGAATCCCTCAGAGGCCAACCGCAGGATCAGAGCGAATGCCGCTGCTTTGGAGCCGATGGCTAGGTAGGCAGTGACCGGATAGGGTGCGCCTTCATAGACGTCGGGCGTCCACATGTGGAACGGCACCGCAGAGACCTTGAACATCAACCCAACCAGTATCAGGCCAACACCGACCCACAGAGCAGGACTCACCTCAGATGCCCGGGCCAATCCGTCAGCTATTTCGTCGAACTTGGTCACTCCAAGGACGCCGTAGACCATGCTCACGCCGTAGAGCAATATGGCTGAAGATACGGCGCCGACGATTATGTACTTCAGAGCGCTTTCGTTGGACTTGTCAGAGTCCTTAGCGTAGGCGGCCATCACGTACAGGCTGAAACTGAGGAGTTCCAGGGCGATATAGGCCGTCAATAGCTCGCGGGATTGGGCCATCACGTTCATGCCCAGGACCGAGAACAGCAGCAGACCGTAGAACTCACCTTGATGCTTAAACCGGTTCTCGACGAAGTCCATGGAGGTGAGGATTATGGCGATACCCAGACCCATGAAGAACACTTTGAAGAACAGGGCAAACGAGTCCACTGCCAGCAGGCCATCGTAGAGGGACTTGTCTTCTTCCCACAGCATGACGAGGGACACCACGATCAACGCGGCGAGGCCGATCATGGATACAAACGCCAGTAGATTCTTTCGACCTTCCGGCAGGAAAAGATCCAGGGCAAAGACCAAGAACGCCAAGCCCGCCAGAGCGAACTCAGGAGTCAATAGTTCTAAGTTGTCGGAAAGAGGACTCACTATCGACTACACTCCTGGAATCGTCTGGACGCCCACGTTGATGACTCGCAGCAACGGTTCCGGCCAGACTCCGACAAAGATCATTATTCCAACGAATGCCGCACCCACGGACAGTTCAACGGGGCTGGAATCAGTGAGATCAGCCCACCTTTCGTCTGCCTCACCCATGAAGGTCCTGGCCAGTAAGCGCAGGATATAGATCGCCGTCAACGCCGCGCCTATCACGGCCAATATACCCAAAGGCAGATAGGTACGGAACGTCCCAGTGAATACCATGAATTCCGCTATGAACCCGCTCAGGCCCGGAAGACCCAGTGAGGCCAATCCGGCAATGGCAAAGAAGAACGTGTTGATCGGCATGCGGCTGGCCAACCCGTTCAAGACGTTGATGTCGCGGGTGTGGGTCTTGTGGTAGATGGACCCGACCAAAAGGAACATCAGGGCCGTCATCAAGCCGTGGGCGAACATCTGCAGCACGGCACCCGCCATACCGATGTTGTCCATTGTGGCGATACCCATAACCACATAGCCCATGTGGCTGACGCTGGAGTAACCGATGATGTACTTCAGGTCGTTCTGAGACATGGCCGACATTGCGCCGTAGAGCACGTTTACGGTACCCAAACTCACCAACACCGGCATCCAGGCATCCGCGCCCTCCGGCAGCAGGAATATGCCGACACGGATGATACCGTAGGCGCCCAGTTTCATCAGAACACCAGCGTGGAGCATGCTGACCGCAGTGGGCGCTGCTACGTGACCGTCCGGTGACCAGGTGTGGAATGGCCACAGACCGGCCAGAGCACCGAATCCCACCATGAACAACGGGAATACCCATTTCTGGAAGTCCTCATCGATCGCGCCGGACTCGGCGAGTTGACCCAAACCGTCCAGAGAGAACGTTGCTCGTCCAAGATCAGACGATTCGGCATACAAGGCCAAGATCCCGATCCAGACCAGGATGCTTCCGGCAACCAGGAATATCAGCAGTTTCATCGCGCCGTATTCCTTGGTGCGAAGGAACGTACCGAAATCGGTACTGCTACCCCAGACCCCAATGAGCAGGTACATGGGTAGCACGGCCAGTTCATAGAAGAAGAACAAGAAGAACAGGTCTCTAGCGACGAACACGCCGTAAACGCCTGCCGCGAGGGCGAACAACAGGACAAAGAATTCGCGGGCACGGTAATGGATGGTCTGGGAGACCAGCACGCCACCGAACAGCACCAGGCCGTTCAGCAGGATCATAGGAGCGGAAATACCGTCCAGTCCCAGGGATAGGCTGATGTCCAGCGGACCGGGCAGCCACTCATAGCTGGCTACGTACTGGAATCCGCCCTCGTTGTAGTCGTAATTCCCGAATACCACCAAGGACAGGGCCAGGGAGATGGCCGCGATGAATATGGCGAAATACCAGGTCTCTTTCGTCTGGCCGCCAGGCATGAACATCATTGACAGCGATCCCGCCAACGGGACCACTATCAACAGCAGCATCGCTATCTCGTCGAAGTCGTTCATGACCTACCGCCAACCACTGCCAAGGCGGTCTCGTAGAAAACTTCTATGCATCGGAGGGCAGTCAACTAAACCATCCTCCACCAGACAAAGAGTGCCAGCGCGACAGACCCGACTGCCATCGCCAGAGTGTAGGTGTAAACGTGACCGGTCACGTGCACCCTAAGGGCGATACCAAACTTTCGGGTGACATCTGCGGGGCCGTTCACGATGATGTCGTTAACGATGGCCCGGTCGAAGAATGCGGTGAATCTTGAGATGGTCAGCACGACACGGTCGATGGTCCATTGGTAGACCTCATCGAAGTAGTACTTGTTCTCCACTACTTTCAATACACCAGCGAAACTGGAGCGTGTGGTATCCAGCGATATGCTCCGCTTGACGTAGACCAGATAGGCCCCGATAAACGCGGCCAAAGCCAGGACGATTGAGACGGCACCCAACCAAATCTCAAAGTGGAACTCGTGGGGGTGTAGGAAGTAGACGAATGTTCCCAAGCCGCCGTAGCTGCCGGGCCAGTTGAAGCTGATCAACCCAAACCCAAGGGCCAAGATTCCCAGAAGTATCATGGGCAGGGTCATGGGCAACGGCGATTCGTGGGCATGCTCGTTCTGTTCTTTAAGAGGACCAAAGAACACCAGGAACATCGCCCGCCCCATGTACAGAGCGCTCAGCATGGCCGTGAACAATGTCAGCACTATGAACGTGACATTGTGGTGATCGTTCACCGCCACCAGTATCTCGTCCTTGCTCCAGAAACCGGCCAGTATGGGAATGCCGCCAAGAGACAGCGCTCCAATCGAGAACACAATCGCGGTAATGGGCATCACCTTTCTAAGGCCACCCATCTCTCCGGTCTCCTGGAACTCGGTGCTGTGCAGGACACTGCCTGCGCCCAGGAATAATAGGGCTTTGGAGAAGCCGTGGGCCATCATGTGGAAGATGGCCGCAGTCACGCCAAAGGCGCCAAGGGACAGCATCATCAGCCCAAGGTGGCTGATGGTGGAATAGGCCAATATACGTTTGAGGTCGGTGGCCACCAGGGCGATGGTCGCGGCGATCAAGGCTGTCGCCAACCCGACTATGGACACCACCATCAACGCGTCGGCGTCATAGGCTTCGAACAACGGGAAGGCGCGGGCGACCAGATAGACGCCGGCGATGACCATGGTTGCGGCGTGGATCAATGCACTGACCGGAGTCGGGCCTTCCATGGCGTCGGGCAGCCAGACGTGGAACGGTATCTGTGCCGATTTGCCCATGGCTCCCAGGAACAGCAGAAGGGCAGCAACTGTCGTCATTCCCTCGCTCATCGCGCCGGTGCGGACCGCATCAAAGGCGTGCACCATGCTGAAAGTCCCGACTTCCCGCCAAATGAGCAGGATGCCGACCAGCAGACCAACGTCGCCAATCCTCGTGACGATGAACGCTTTCTTCGCGGCCTCCCTGGCCGAGGGTCGTTCGTGCCAGAAGCCAATCA
>CAYVIG010000177.1:0-5924 GCA_964451445.1 uncultured Dehalococcoidia bacterium | reverse complement strand
TTCCACCCAGAGGTCAATCACACGCCCCTTGGACAGGACATCCTGAACAATTTCCTGTTTGATGCCTGTGGTTGCAAAGCTGATTGGACACCTGGAAACGTGGTCCACGACTCCATCAGAAACATCAGGGAACAGGTTGGTGACGGCAAGGTCATCTGTGCCCTCTCCGGCGGCGTGGACTCCGCGGTTACCGCCGGATTGCTGCACCAGGCTATTGGCGACCAACTCACCTGCATCTTTGTGAATAACGGCCTGCTCAGGATGGAAGAGGCCGAGCGCGTGCAGGCCACCTTCAAGCGCGGCCTGGGCCTGAACCTGACCTACGTGGATGCCACCGACCGGTTCCTGGATAAACTGGAGGGCGTGACCGACCCAGAGGTCAAACGAAAGGTCATCGGTGAGGAATTCATCCGTGTATTCGAAGATGCCGCCACAGGTCTAGGGCATACCGATTTCCTTGCCCAGGGCACGCTCTACCCCGACGTCATCGAGAGCGAGGCTCCAGAGAACCGGACATCAGCCCGCATCAAGACCCACCACAATGTGGGTGGTCTGCCGGACAACATGAAGCTGGAACTGGTGGAGCCCCTTCGGTACCTATTTAAGGACGAAGTCAGAGAGGTCGGCCTGGCGTTGGGTCTGCCCAATGATATGGTCTATCGGCAGCCGTTCCCCGGCCCCGGACTGGCCATCAGGATCATCGGAGAGGTTACCCGGGAAAAGCTGGACATGCTGCAGAGATGCGACTGGATCGTCATTGACGAGATCAAGGCCGCCAACCTCTACGACCAGATATGGCAGAGCTTTGCCGTTCTCAGCGACAGTAGAACGGTAGGTGTGCAGGGTGACTACCGTACCTACGGCCACGTCTGCGCCATACGGGCCGTGTCCAGTGAGGACGCCATGACTGCCGACTGGGTACGGTTGCCTTACGAGGTACTGGCCCGCATCTCCAACCGCATAGTGAATGAGGTTCCCGGTGTTAACCGGGTGGTCTACGACATCACCAGCAAACCTCCTGGCACGATCGAATGGGAATAGTTTCATGTATTCCGGCTCAAACAACTTTGATGCGTAGCGCTTACCCTGATCCCCTACCTGTCGAGAGTCTCGACTCCGTCGGACCTAACCTTCCCTCTAGAAGGCGAAGGAACTGCTGTCCAGGAATCTGTTTCGTGAACATGGAAATCGCCCATCCCACAACAATTGAGTAGAATTCGTGAAGGTATTGCTTGTTGGGTCTGGAGGACGGGAGCACGCTTTAGCTTGGCGCATCAGCCAGAGCCCCAATCTGACGAAGTTGTGGGTTGCTGGCGGGAATGCCGGTACTGCTGGGTTGGCGGAGAATTTCAACATACGGTCCAATGATGTCGATGGTCTGGTGTCAAAAGCATCCGAGGTTAAAGCCGACCTGGTTGTCGTGGGGCCTGAAGCGCCATTGGCTCTGGGGTTGGCCGACCGGCTGGATGAGGTTGGTATTCCGGTCTTCGGGCCGAGCCAGGCCGCTGCCCGGATCGAAGCCAGCAAGGGCTTTGCTTTGGAGCTTATGAAAGACGCCGGAGTGTCTTGTCCGGATTTTGCCAGCGTCCAAGATCAGGCCGGAGCCCAAGCGTATATAAAGAATCACCCAGGGCCGTTGGTGGTAAAAGCCGACGGTCTAGCCGCTGGCAAGGGTGTATTGCTTTGCGAAGACTCGGAGCAGGCAAGCGCTGCGGTGAAGTTATGCCTCTCTGAACGGGCTTTCGGCGAAGCTGGCGAGACGGTGGTGCTTGAGGAATATCTCAGCGGGCCTGAGGTCAGCGTGTTTGCCTTCTGCGATGGCCAGAACCTCTCTCCGCTCGTCGCCGCCTGCGATTATAAACGACTCGGTGACGGCAACATCGGACCCAATACCGGAGGCATGGGAAGCTTCTCCGGGCCGGAGTTCTGGACGCCCGTACTGGCAGCCCAGGTGGAGCAATCGATCATGCGTCCGGTGCTGCAGGCCATGGCCCAGCGCGGCACTCCATATAAAGGTGTGTTGTACGCCGGGTTGATGCTGACCGGCACACCGTCTGATTGGAAACCCAAGGTGTTGGAATTCAACTGTCGTTTGGGAGACCCTGAAACTCAGGTGGTCATGCCACTGCTAGCGTCTGACCCACTCGATCTGATGCTGGCCTGCGCCGAGGGCGACCTTAACAAGACTGAAGTGCGGTGGAACGATAAGAATTACGTCGGCGTGGTCATGG
Organism: uncultured Dehalococcoidia bacterium; assembly: GCA_964451445.1. Taxonomy (GTDB): domain Bacteria; phylum Chloroflexota; class Dehalococcoidia; order Lucifugimonadales; family UBA3495; genus UBA9611. Next base: position 3,693 of record CAYVIG010000177.1, on the reverse strand, counting down.
TCTCCGGTGGCTATCCCGAGGATTATCAAACCGGTTTTAAGATAACAGGATTGGACGATCACGGGCCACAGGACACCATGGTCTTCCATGCGGGCACCCAACTGGGTGAGAGCGGGCCAGTCACTGCTGGAGGGCGCGTCCTGACCGTTGTTGGCGGCGGAGACATCATGGAGCAGGCCAGGGACCGGGCCTATTCCAGGCTGGAAAACATCAGCTTCGAGGGCGCGGTGTGGCGTCGGGATATCGGGTCAGGGGCCCATCTGGGCGCTGCTGGGTCGTCTAGATAACCTGATGCAAGACGTACGATCGCTATTCACGCTGGCCGGGGATGACCAGCGATCAACGAACTACCGACGCAAGAAATGGCTCCGTTCTGAAGAGTTCAAGCAGTTGTTGGACCAAGATGCGCTGTTGGAATTGACCATGGATCAGGCGCTGGATCTTTATCGGGCGTCGGGCGGCCGAGATGTTGCCGGATTCAAGTCGAACACCATCGAAGAAGTCCGAGATGGTCTGGATTTTCTGCTCTATGATAATATCAAGCTTGAAGGTAGATTTGACGAATGTGCCGCGCCTGGGGGAGCCTACCGATTAGAGGGCTGCGGAAGGGAATTTACCTCCTATCTCCTATGCCTGAGCAACCCCGGTCTCTTTGCTGTCTGGAACAACAACGCCGAGGTGTTGTTGAAGCAGGCGGGGTTGCTACCAGTCAGTGTCAAAACCGGCCCCATGGGGATCCGGTATATGGACATGCTGGAGGCTCTGAACCAGGTACGGGGACGGTCCGGGCGCCGGGATTTCCGAGAGATCGACGAACTAGCGTATCAGTCGGCCAGAAAATAGCTCAAGCACCTAGCCAATCAGGGAAAGCACATTTGAGGATTAGCCCATGACCTGGCGTGACACATTGGAAGACTTGAAACAGGGCCTAGTCGAGGTTCGTGCCCAGCGGGAACGCCGGGTGGAAGAGGCTGAAGCCGGACTCAAGAAAGAGCGTGAGGACCTTTCTCTCATGGCCCAGAACCTTGGAGTGGCAGAACTGCTTGGAGAGATGAATTCCACCTTGCTTGATGGGAAGGGTGAGATTGAGACCATCGTTGGCTGGGAAGCCGACGAAGAAGAAGAGGACGCTTCTGACCTGACCTCTGGCATCAGCATCATCGACGCGGGTCTAGACGATGATGACGGAGATACTGACGTGATCACCACCATCCTGTCCTGGGATGAGGGTGGAGAATTGGAAATCGCCGTTGACCTGGGACTGTCCGATGAAGGTATCTATCTTCAGATCAACGAGATCGAAATCAGACCAGAACGTGAGGCCTTGGAACAGGGTCTGATTGTAGCGTTCAAAGACGAGTTAGAGCTTTAAGACTTTGATCGTACAAACAAGTAAGTTGGTGGAGTCAGACTTGTTGATGGCACCCATTTCGAGATGGCTCAAGTCGGCCGATTTAAGCGTGGACAGAGTGTTGTTTTGCCTCTAGTAGGTGTTATTATGGAAAGCGCTTCAGATAATCACGTAGTGCAAGATACCATCGAGGTCTTGGAACGAATGGGTATCGATTTCGAGACCCGTGTCATGTCGGATTACCACACCCCGGAACGGGTCCATGAATATGCCCAAACCGCCCGGGATCGTGGCATCGAAGTTTTGATCGCTGCCGCAGGCGGATCCGCTTCTCTGGCCGGCACTCTAGCGTCCATGACCACGTTGCCGGTCATCGGGATTCCATTGACATCCAGCGAACTCAAGGGAATCGACGCGCTTATGTCCACAGCCCAGATGCCCTCTGGCATCCCCGTTGGCTGCATGGCACTCGGCGAACCGGGTGCCATGAACGCTGCATACTACGCCGCTCAGATATTGGGCTTAAAGTACGACAATATAAGGCAGGCTTATGAAGACTACCGACGCGAACTCCGCGAACGGTAGGCTGCATCCCGTAGTCCTCACCGACTTCGACGACACCGCCGCGGCTCAAAACGTGGCGGAGATGCTGCTCAACCAGTTCGGCGACCCAAATTGGAAGGACGTGCGCCAACGCTTTCGCGACGGCCAAATGAGCCTGAAGGAATATCAAGAGATCACCTTCCGCGACATAAATGCCGACCGGGCCACAATGCAGGCTTACGTGAAAGATCACGCCAACCTGCGACCGTTCTTCAAAGAGCTGTGGGGGTATTGCCAGTCTAATGGCATCCCCATGGCCGTAGTCAGCCAGGGTTTGGATTTCTACATCCAGGCGGTATTGGACCGAGAAGGCGTTGGCAACGTACCCATCTATGCCGTAGATACCAAATTTGAGGGTGGCAAAATCTCCTATCACTACAACCACGCGATTCCCGGCAAAGAGGAGGTCGGAAACTCGAAGGGTCTTGTGGTGGAGTCTTTCCAACAAAAGGGCGCCTACGTCTTCTTTGCCGGAGATGGGCACTCTGATCTGGAAGCCGCCCGCGTCGCCAATGTGACGTTTGCCCACCGGAACCTGGCGAACTTCTGTGACGACGAGAAGATCCCGTACCAACCCTTTGAAGATTTCAAGGGGGTGTTGGTAGCCGTCAGGAATTACTTATTGAACGGCCATAAATAGACCAAACTGCCATAAACAAACGGGTCGCCGCAGGGCGATGAGGCATAACTGTGATTGACCGATATTCCAGGCCTGCCATGAAGCAGGTTTGGTCCGACGAAAATAAATACCTCAAGTGGATGGAAGTGGAGTTGGCCGCCTGCGAAGCCTGGACCGTCGAAGGGGTGATTCCCGAAGACGACATGGTCAAGCTGCGTAAAGCCAAGTACAACCACTCTCGCATGATGGAGATATTTGAGACTACACGGCACGATGTCACCGCGTTTCTCTCGTCCATCACAGAGTCTATGGGTCTGGAAGGCCGCTGGCTGCACTTGGGCCTGACCTCCAATGACATGCTGGACACTGGCTTGAACATGCAATTGGTCGAAGCTGGCGCTAGATTGCAGACAGAAATGGATCGGGCTATTGCTGCCCTGGCTGCCCAAGCTGTTGAACACAAAGACACACTGGCCATGGGCCGCACCCACGGAGTCCACGCCGAACCCATGACCATGGGACTTAGGCTTGCTCTCTGGTGGGATGAGATGGGTCGGCAGAAACAACGGTTGGCCGATGCCATTGAGGGCCTCCGCGTTGGCATGGTCTCGGGTGCAGTCGGCACCCACGCCACCGTGCCGCCTTCCGTTGAGGAGACGGTATGCCGTGAACTTGGCCTCAAGGTCGCCAAGATAACCAACCAGATAGTCCAGCGCGACCGGCATGCCCATTTCATGAGCACGCTAGCCCTGATTGCCGCATCTCTGGAGAAATTTGCCACTGAGATCCGTGCCCTACAGCGCACTGAGTTGCACGAGTTGGAAGAACCGTTCGGCCACGGCCAGACCGGTTCATCATCCATGCCCCACAAACGGAATCCTGAGTTGGCAGAGCGCATCTGCGGTCTGGCAAGGCTAATTCGAGGCAACTCTGTAACTGCCCTGGAGAACGTGGCCCTCTGGGGAGAGCGAGACATCAGCCACTCTTCCGCCGAGCGCATCATCCTGCCGGACTCCTGCCTGGCACTGGATTACATCCTCAGTATCTTCAGCGATATCGTCGAGGGCCTGAGAGTATTCCCTGATCGCATGATGGAGAACATTGAGAGCAGCCGCGGTCT
>CAYVIG010000176.1:0-5942 GCA_964451445.1 uncultured Dehalococcoidia bacterium | reverse complement strand
TACTCAACCATCGGCCACATCAAGATACCCAAGGCTTCAATGGCCCTTTCAGCAATCGCGAATTGAGATAACAGTTCTTCTGGCGTGTTCTCTCCGGTCTTGTACCCTGAGAACAGTTCATTCCTGAACGACCGTACAATATGGTCAAAGGCGCAGCCGATATGGGTTACTTGGTCCTCTCGTAGAAGATAGAGAAGACTCTGGACGATCCCGCGCACCGCACCTACTGAGCGACCATCAGGAGCTTGTATCGGCGGGACAGCGAAATAGGACCGGAATAATTCATAGGTTCCATCGACCAGATGAACTTTCATAACGCCCTCCCATCCCAGTTCAGTGTTTTATTCGCTGAAGTACCCAGAATCTTGCAGGACACGCCAGTGGTTACTCTGCGAAGTACACGTATCTGTATTTGGGAATAATCAGCGGGAATAAGAAATAGTTCTCTACGTTGGGTTTCACCAGGGCATAGCCACCATTCGAGTGCCACAATGGAACCCACGGTGCGTCATCTACAATTATCTCTTCCAGTTGGTGATACAACTCAAACCTGGCCGACTCGTCCCGCTCGACACGGGCCTGCTCCAGCAGGCGGTCCACCTGACGGTTCATGTACTCTGACTGATTGTTGGCGCTATCGCTGTGGAACAAGACATCCAGGAAATTTTCTGGGTCTGGATAATCGGCGATCCAACCAAGGCCTCCAAACATCTGGAATCTGTCTTGGTGGAGATCCTGTAGGAATATCGCCCACTCCGTTTGAAGGATGGAGATATCAACGCCGAGTGTCTTCTCCCACATGGCAAGCATCGCCTCTATGGAAGGGCTAATGGCAGCGCCGAAACTACCTGGCACCGTCAGAGTGATGCGAGGAAGTTCGCCGACTTCACCGTACTTGGATTCCTGGAGCAATTGACGGGCTTTATCTGGGTCGTAGCTATATCCCACCAGGTCTGGGTTGTGCCCAGGGAACCCTGGGGGCAGGATACCGGCCGCTGGTACCACCAGATCCTGGAGCAAGGTGGTAGCCAATGTATGGCGGTCAATGGCGTAGTTAAACGCCTGTCTGACCTTGATATCGTCAAAGGGCGGCTCCGAGGTATTAAACCCAAAGTAGTCCACATCAAACTGCGGCGGGGCCACCACAACTTCTGCATTGAGTACGCTGGATGGGTCCAAGATTCCCTGCAACATTGACAGTTCGATGCCGGTGACGTGAATCTCATTGTTCTCGTACATCAGCATGCTATTGCCACCACTGAGCAGAAATTCCACCTCGTCCAGTTTAGCCGGCTCCAGGTGATAATCATCAAACTTGGTCAACCGAAGCAACTCACCCGGACGGTATTCCTCTAGCTTGAATGGGCCAGTGCCATTGGGCTCAAGTATCCAGCTTTTTCCGGTCGCAACGTTCTCTCGATCCAGGACAAAGCTGACAGGATAGGTGAGCTTGGACAGAAAATAGGCTTTAGGAGCATCGGTGGTAATGGTCAGAGTTTGGTCGTTGATTACCTGTATGCCAGAGATGTTATTGGCCAGGCCGCTCAACCTATCGCTCACTCCAACGATATCGCTAAGGAAAACACTGGCGTTGTAGGACTCTGTGATTGGGTCAGTCGCCCTTTCCAAAGACCATTTGACGTCAGTAGCTGTGACTGGTTTTCCGTCATGGAAAGAGGCATTGGGTCTCAGCCTAAAGGTGTTAGTCGTGCCATCAGGGCTAACTTCCCAGCCTTCCGCCAAATCGCCCACGATTGCCAGATCCTGGTCGATGGTCATCAGTCCTCCAAAAATCTCAACGGCGTAGACGGCAGAACTGGCATCGGAATTGAGATGGGGATCCAGTGTGGGTGGATCGGATCCTAGTCTAAGGAATGTGCCGCCTTCCACTACTTTTACAGCACCATTAGGAGTTTCCGAAGTCTCAGGAACCGGGGTCGGAGTGGTAGTTTCTCTCAATGTGGCTGAGCCGGAGGGTACAAAGGTTGGATCTATCCCTTCTGATGGTGCCGACGTTGGGTCCGTATCTGATCCGGATGAACACGCGATGGCAACCACAAGAAGCAGTGATAGTAATGCGAAAACATGTTTCATCCCAATCCTCGTTACGGTCTATTGATGGGGGCAGTGCAGTGGGAGCAGACTGACAGCCACAAACGAGACCAGAATACTGGTACCAATTACGGACATCCTCTGCATTCCACTGTAATAATGCCCTTTGTAAGTGTCAATGGAAACGGGCCAACCAAGCCGGTAGCTCTGCCGATTGGTTATACTGGTGTATCAAAGAGTACAAATCGGAACTTTAATCGGATTACCACGTCCCAATCCCATTTACACACGCATGCGAAACTTGAACATTGATCAACACCTCGACCCAACTCTTGCTGGCCCAGAGGGCATGGTGGTGTGCTTCGGGGTATTGAGCTATCTGCAATTGATGGTGGTGGATGAGATCCCGGTTCACAACGGCGGCATACCCATCAGCCAATTGACGGACTCCTACGGCGATGACGCGGCGATAGTGGCGGGAATACTCCATCAATTTGGCCAAGAGACTAAGTTCATCCCTTCGGCCGTGGGCGACGATGCTCTGGGGAGGAAAGTGGCTGCAACCGTCGTCGGTTTAGGCGTCCCCGTAGATGTGAGAATAGATCCATTAGTGACCACGGTGGCTGAACTCTCAATCGCCGATCCCAGCGGCGCCCGCACTTATTTCTACCAACGTACACCGCAGCTACTAGCCACCCTTGATACCGCCGACCTGACTCCGCTAGAAAACGCTTCTTACCTGTATGTCGACTGGTACGACGGAAACTACGTCCTGCGGGCTTTAGAATCTGCAGAACGGTTGAATGTTCCGGTTTTTTTGAACCTGGAAAGCCAGTACTCGAATAAAGAGGTACTGGCCAAGTTTGCTCCTTACACCAACGTTTGCCAGGTCTCAGCAGACCAACCGGAGAGTAAAGAGGACATGGATTCCATAGCCGCCATGGTTTTGGAAACAGGGATAGACACCGTACTCATCACCGGCGGAAGACGCGGGTCTATGGCCGCAGACGGCAGTCAAATGGTCACGGTCAGCGCACCGGAGGTCGCTGTCGTCGACGGCAACGGAGCTGGGTCTTGTTTCTCCGCAAGTTACATCTATGGCAGCTTGAGGGGATGGGGCTTGGAGCAATGCGTGCGTTTTGCCACGGCCCAAGCCAGCCTCAAATGCGGAGTGCCCGGGTATCAGGTCACCAGCACCGACGAGGGAAAGCGACTGGCTGCCACCCTCCAAACAGAGGTCCACTACCGAAGCGGATCTACCCGTACAAGACACTAGAAACGCCACGTCCCAATTTCAGAGACGTGGCGTTTTGATGCTTGAAGAGTTGCCGCTTGTTAGCTGACTTTAGCGTCTGCGAAAGCTGGGATCACCTCTTTACCGTACAGCTCGATCGATTCCATCACCTTATCGTGTGGGATGGTCTCCGTCTGCATAATAAGCATGATCTGGTCAACACCGATGTCTTCGTACATCTTGATGGTCTTGATGCAGCTTTCAGGGTTACCAGCGATAATTACACCCCGGTCAGCCAGGACGTTTGAATCAAGTTCAGCTACCGCAGCCCTGGCAGCCCCAGGACCTGAGTCCAGGGAAATACCCGCCTCAGCGGCCTGGGTCTTGTGGTTGTCGTCCGACTGGCGCAACCAGCGACCAAAGTCAGCCTTCAGGTTGTCCGGCACGCCGCCCCAGGACTCCAACAACTCCTCGTAGGCGTTGATGCGGCCCTGTATATATGGCTTGTCGGGCCCAAAGAAGGCCTTCATGGAGTCGGCGCATAGGTCCTTGGCAGCCTGGTCATCTTTGGAGCAGAACGAGTGTACGTTGTTGCCCCAAAACTCGTTGATCTCGGCGCCGACCGGGTCTGCGTCCTTGATGGCGTCACGGTAGACCTGAACGTGTTCCTTCAAGATATCCACCGCATATGAGGCCGAAGACAGCACGCCGATACCTTTCTGCGCAGCCAGTTTGAAGCTTTCCGTCTGAGTGCAGGCAAGGTACATGCGCGGGTGAGGTTTTTGGAATGGTTTGGGCAGCACTCGTCTGGCTGGTACGTTCCAATACTTGCCTTCCCAGGAGAATTCGTCCGACTGCCAAATCTTTGGCAGCATGGACAGTGACTCTTCCCAGCGTTCCCTCGTCTCGCGAGGATCGATCCCCTGGCCTACCTGCTCGTAGGCGTTGGATCGGCCGGTTCCTACTTCCACACGTCCATTGGTCAGTTGGTCAACCATCGCCACTCGCTCGGCGACGCGAATCGGATGGTGATTCGGCAGCACCGATACACCAAAGCCGATGCGGATGTTTTTGGTCCGTTGGCTAAGAGCGCCAAACATGACCTCTGGACAGGGTGAACCGGAGAACCCCATCAGAAAGTGATGCTCCACAAACCAAAGGTTATCAAAGCCCACCTGATCGGCCAGTTCGCACTGGTCGAGCGTCTCGCGGTAGAGGGCATTCCAGTCGACGTCGTTGCCCTCATAGGGCCGTTGCATTTCGAATAGAAGTCCAAATTTCATCTGGTTTTTCCTCCAAACATTTCTACCCACCGGCCAACCGTACAAGCCAGACTCGTTGACCTAAATTCGCGGTGAGTATACCCCATAGCCGCAAAGGACGTTTTGTTTTGGTTGACGCAGCCTGGTCAACCTTGGATACTGAGCGGGATTTAAGTACTAGTCATCCAATACTGGAGGTTGTCATGCGATTAGGAGCCATATTCCCACAGACTGAGATTGGTGCGGACCCCTCCGCCGTCAAAGATTTTGCCCAGGCAGCAGAGGACCTGGGTTACGACCATATCCTGGTGTTTGACCACGTATTGGGCGCAGATCACACCAAACGTGAGACCTGGGGAAAACCCTATAACAAAGATGACATGTTCCATGAACCGTTTGTCATGTTCGGTTTCCTGGCCGGCATCACTGAGAGGATCGAGTTCACCACGGGGGTCCTGATTCTGGGACAGCGTCAGACTGGTTTAGTCGCAAAGCAAGCGGCCGAGGTTGATGTACTCACCGGTGGCCGTTTACGGCTGGGTGTTGGCATCGGATGGAACGATGTAGAGTACGAAGCCTTGGGTCAGAGTTTCAGCAACCGGGGCCGACGCAGCGAGGAACAGATCGAACTGCTGCGCAAGCTTTGGACAGAAGAGTCAGTGAATTTCACGGGTCGGTATCACCGAGTATCCAATGCCGGTATCAACCCTCTCCCGGTGCAGCGCCCCATCCCCGTCTGGTTGGGCGGTGGCGAGGACCGAGTCGTCCAGCGTATCGGCAGAATGGCCGACGGTTGGTTCCCCCAATTCCAGCCCGACAGCGCCGGCCAGGAGAAGATTGGTGTGATGCGAGAGGCAGCCAGCAAGGCCGGTCGAGATCCCAATGCCATTGGCATAGAGGGCCGAGTTTCCCTGGCCACGGATAATCAGTCTGACTGGGAAAAAATGGGCGCGGCCTGGGACGAGGTTGGAGCCACCCACTTCTCCATCAACACCATGAAGGCCGGACTGAAAGGTCCTGACCAACACATAGAGGCCATCAAACGCTTCAAAGAGACCGTGTCTGGATGATCAGTCCTGGAGCAGGTTTTTTACCCGATCTAGAATCCGGTTGCTGACATCGTACTTGGAGAGCAGGGGTAGTTCTTCGACTGTCATGTCCCTGTCAATCAAGGTGACTTGGTTGGTGTCTGAGCCAAAGCCGCTGCCCTCGGCTGTTATGTCGTTAGCCACTATCAGATCAAGCTGTTTACTTTCGACTTTAGCCTTGGCATTCTCCACTAAGTTTTGGCTCTCGGCGGCAAAGCCCACCCGCACGAAATTTCCAGTGGCATTCTTGAGGATGTCCGTGGTTTTGGCCAGGGCGATGTTCAGATTGTCTTCTGTCTTCTTGAT
>CAYVIG010000175.1:0-5948 GCA_964451445.1 uncultured Dehalococcoidia bacterium | reverse complement strand
ACCTGCTCAGGGTCAGGGGCTAGACCTATCAGTAGACCTGGCCCCTAATAATCCGCATCATCTGCGTTTGGCCAACCCGGTGATGATTGCCTCAGGAACCTTCGGATACGATGGTTACGGCAGGGGCATCACCGCGGATATGGATTTGGGTGAACTGGGCGCGGTAATCCCGAAGACGTTCACCCATCTCCCCAGGGAAGGAAACCCTGAACCCAGATGGTACCCCACCTCCTATCGCGAGGCCTGGGACGCAGGGGATTTCCTTTTCCTCAACGCAATCGGCCTCACAAACCCCGGAATAGACACTGGTCTAAAAGACGTGACACCAGGCTGGGATCGGTGGAACGCTACCTGCCTGCTGAGTTTTGCCTCTGATTCGGTGGAACAATTCGGTGAGATGGCCGCCATGGCCGATAAAGGCACCGGATACCAGGGCATCGAACTCAACCTCAGTTGCCCAAACGTCGCAGACGGCTCCCTATTTGGCCACAGCGCCCACCTCACAGCCCAGGCCGTGGGCGCCGTTAGAGCCAACACAGATCGACCCGTGCTGGCCAAGCTGGCTCCAAACGTGCCCAACATCGTTGAGATAGCCTGCGCTGCCGTAGATGGCGGAGCCGATGCTATCAGCCTCTGCAACACCATGCCCGCCATGCATATAGACACCAAGACCCGGCAAACGGTTCTAGGAAACATCACCGGAGGTCTGTCCGGTCCGGGACTGCGTCCCATATCCCTGGCCCTGGTCTATCAAGTCTCCAAAGCAGTTGATGTCCCCATCATTGGCATAGGTGGTATATTCTCTGGCGAGCACGCCACGGAGTACATCATGGCCGGCGCTTCTGCCGTACAGATAGGTAGCGCCAACCTAGTCGGGCTGTCTGCCCCATGGCGAATCCTGGGGGAGCTCCGAGACTGGATGCGCCAGTCAGGGCTATCCAATCTGAAGGGTCTCAGCATCTAAGTAAACCTGGTACGCCGTGCCTGCCGGTTATCAGTCCTGATTAGGCGTGCATCACCTTAAGGCTTTGGATACAATATAATTTGATTTGAACCGGCTGGAACAACCAAACCAGGTTCTAGCGAGTATCTGCGAGGTCTGAAAGTCCATGGTTTCCGTTCTCCAAAGAGTTCTTGGCGACCCCAACGAGAAAGCGCTCAAGAAGCTAACTCCGATAGCTGACGATATAACTGAGCTCGAGTCTGATTTCCAAAAGATGACCGACGAGGAACTTCTTGGTATGACTGCTGAGTTCAGGACGCGTCTGGCTGAGGGCGAAGACCTGGGCGACATCGTCCCGGAGGCGTTTGCCACGCTGCGGGAAGTTGCCCAACGGAACCTGAAACAACGCCACTACGACGTTCAACTGATTGGCGGCCTGGTCCTGCACAAGGGTCAGATCGCTGAGATGAAGACGGGCGAAGGAAAGACCTTGGTTGCCACCCTGGCCGTCTACGCGAACGCCCTAGAGGGCAAAGGTGTCCACGTGGTGACGGTGAACGACTACCTGGCCCGACGCGACCCTGTTTGGATGGCTCCGATATATCACGCTCTGGGCCTCTCTGTTGGGTGCCTACAGCACGACGCCAGCTATATCTACGACCCGGAAGTCACAGAAGCCCCCAACGGTATGGAATTTCTCCGACCCGTTTCCCGCCCGGAGGCCTACCAGGCTGACATCACATATGGCACCAATAACGAATTTGGCTTTGACTACCTCCGCGACAACATGACTCTGGAAGCAGCCAACCGAGTTCAAAGAGAATTGCACTATGCCATTGTCGACGAGGTGGACAACATCCTCATCGACGAAGCCCGGACCCCGCTGATCATCAGCGGGCCTTCGGAAGAACCCCTCCAGTTCTATCAGAGTTATTCCAAACTCGTGACTCGTCTGGACGAAGAGACAGATTTCACCATCGACGATCGTACCAAGGCCATCTCCCTCACGGTGGAAGGTATCACCAAGATGGAGAACTGGACCAATATAAACAACCTCTACGACCCGGAGAACTACCACCAGGTCCACTATCTGGAGAATGCTCTAAGCGCAGAGATCTCCAAGATTCGTGACAAAGATTACGTGGTACAGGACGGTGAGGTGATCATCGTCGATGACTTCACGGGCCGACTACAACCCGGTCGGCGCTGGTCAGACGGTCTCCACCAGGCGGTTGAGGCCAAAGAAGGCGTCAAGATACAGCGGGAAAGTATCACCTACGCCACCATCACGCTACAAAACTACTTCCGACTGTACGAGAAGCTGGCCGGTATGACCGGTACAGCTCTCACCGAGTCTGAAGAGTTCTACAAGATCTACGGACTTGAGGTTGTGTCCGTACCCACCAACCTGCCCCTGGGCCGGGAAGATGACCCTGACCTGGTCTTCCAGACCGAAGATGGCAAGTGGAATGTCGTTATTGAGGACATCGCCTCCATCCATGAGACCCACCAACCCGTTCTGATTGGCACAACCTCGGTTGAAGACTCTGAATACTTGAGCGAACGCTTAAGGAAACGCGGCGTACCCCACCAGGTATTGAACGCCAAGAACCACGAACACGAAGCAACTGTGGTGGCTCAGGCAGGTAGGCTTGATGCCGTGACAGTCTCCACCAACATGGCCGGTCGTGGAACGGACATCGTGCTGGGTGGCAGCGATACCGCGAGGGACGGGTGGAAGGAAGAGCACGACCAGGTAATCGAGATGGGCGGCCTGTACGTGATCGGGACAGAACACCACGACGCGCGCCGCATCGACAACCAGCTGCGTGGTCGCGCTGGACGCCAGGGAGACCCGGGTAGATCCCAGTTCTACGTCTCCTTGGAAGATGAACTCATGCAGCGATTTGGCGGCGAACGCATCAAGACAGTGATGGCTTGGACCGGTCTAGATGAAGAGACTCCGGTTGAGAACAAAATCATCACCAAGTCCATCAGCAGCGCCCAGGTCAAGGTGGAAGGATTACACTTTGACATGCGGAAGCACTTACTGGAATACGACGATGTACTGAACAAACAGCGGGAGATTATCTACGAAGACCGTTATGAAGCTCTTCGCGGGGAATCGCTGAAGCTCAAATTCATCGACATGCTACGCCGCGAGTTTTCTGCAGCCGCAAACCATCATCTGCACGGAAAGCACGTGGACGACTGGAACCCCGAAGGCCTGATAAACGAGATTCGCCAGATCTGTCCTCTGCCTCCGGAACTCTCAGAAGAAGATCAGATATTCGACTGGAGCCGGGAACAGATACTGGAGATATTGCAAGACTTCGCCGAGACGGTCTACAACGCGCGTGAGGAGGATATCGGCGCTGAACAAATGCGCACCATTGAGCGGTTACTCTTGCTCCGGGCCATCGATAACCACTGGGTGCAGCACCTGACGGCCATGGAGAACTTGCGCACGGGAGTGGGCTTGCAAGCCTACGGCCAGCGCGACCCTCTGGTGGTGTACCGGTCAGAAGGCCACAAGATGTTCGGGGACCTGCAGATAGCGATTGAGAACGAAGTGATTCACACTGTGTTCCACGCTCAGCTTACTGAGAACTCGGCCCAGTCCGGTGGTCGCCGTGCGCCAGCCGCGCCAATCTCCAAAGAAAGCCCCATGAAAGCGATAAACGACCCGCGCCGTGCCTCAGCTCCAGTTGGCACCGGCAGCAAGGTCGGACGCAACGCCAGCTGCCCCTGCGGCAGCGGCAAGAAGTACAAACGCTGCCACGGGGCCACGGCCTAACACCAGACAAAAACAAATTAATCATCTGAAACGGCCGCGTCCAGCGTTAAAAAACTGTTCCCCCACACACTCGACCAAAACAAACACGCCCCTGCTTGAACAGCGGCGTTTTTCTTTCGAAATGCTAGGGATACTAAGACCTGGCCAGAAATGGCTTCAGGGATGGCCGGCCACTGGAACCAGTGTTTCCAGAGCGGACACGGCAGAGAAGCCTGTGAATCCCATCGTTTCTTCTGTCATTCTAAGGCGTTAGCCGAAGAATCTCGTCTCCAGTGGGAAAACCCAGCCCAAAAACAAAGAGACCCTTCGCGTCACTCAGGGTGACGAGTGCAAGAAGAGAACCTAATGTTGAACCCGCGACTGCTTACTTCTTACCGAACAGCCGTGCGAAGAAACCGGGCTTGCTGGCCGGAGCCGCAGCTTCCTCTCGTTCCGGCATGTGATGTCCGTGGCTATGCCCACCAGGTCCGTGGTCGTGACCATGGTCGTGTCCGTGATCGCCGTCGTCATCATGTCCGCCTGAGTCTGCTGTAAGGTATTTCTCAGGCTCTGTGTCAAAGGCCACCTTGCAGCCGGGTGCGCAGAAATAATAGGTCTCGCCGTTGTATTCACTCTGCCCACCGGGCGGGTTGTCTGTATCCACATCCATCTTACAAATCGGATCGATCGCTGTAGCCATGTTCGTCTCCTGCGTATCTCTCGATCGCGTCTAAATTATTGCAATCATTATATCGCCGTTATATCTTAGCCCGCCGCAGTCTCAGGGAATTGGTGACCACAGTCACCGAACTAAACGCCATGGCCAATGCGGCCAACGCCGGGTTCAAGAAGCCCTGCTCTCCAAAGAAGAACTCTAGAGTCCCAGGCACACCGCCAACTACCTGGAAAATCGGGTATAGTACCCCAGCCGCCACTGGAATCAGCAGCACATTGTAAAAGAAAGCCCAAAATAGGTTCTGCTTGATGGTTTTGATGGTCTGACGGCTCAGATCCAAGGCCGTAGCGACTCCGTTAACATCGCTTCGCATCAAGGTTATGTCAGCAGTCTCCATGGCAACGTCGGTGCCGCTGCCCATGACCAGACCGACGTCGGCTTGGGCCAGCGCTGGGGCGTCGTTGATGCCATCGCCGACCATTGCCACCGCCCGGCCCTCAGACTGAAGTCGTTTGATCACCGCAGCCTTGTCCTGGGGCAGCACTTCGGCCTCTACCTGGTCCACGCCCAACTGACCGGCGATGGCATGGGCGGTTTGGGTGTTATCTCCGGTGAGCATCACCACGTCCAGGCCCATTCCCCGCAGCTTATCCAGCCCTTCTAATGCCCCTGGTTTCGCCGCGTCAGCTACGGCGATTAGGCCCACTGCTTTTTCGTCAGCAGCCAGGAACATCGCAGTCTTGCCTTCGATTGCCAGTGCAGAAGCCTTCTCGACCAGGCCATCCAAAGCGATTCCTGACCCTTCCATCAACGCCTGATTACCGAACAAGACCGCCTGTCCATCCACTTGAGCCGCGATACCCAGACCGGGGATGGCCCTGAAATCGGACGCGGCCCATAATTCCAGCCCCCTGGATTGTGCTTCGACGACTATAGCCTCGCCCAAAGGATGCTCCGAACCACGTTCGGCAGACGCTGCCAGCGTCAGCAGCGTGTCTTCGGGCGCTCCAGGAGCCACCATGTCCGTTACAACGGGCTTTCCAGTGGTGAGAGTGCCTGTCTTGTCCAAGACCACTGTATTGACCTTGTGGGCTATCTCAAGGGCCCGTGCTTGCTTGATCAAGACTCCTTTCTCGGCCCCCATGCCGGTTCCAACGATGATGGCCGTGGGAGTGGCCAGCCCGAGGGCGCAAGGACAAGCTATGATCAGCACTGAAACCAGGACCAACGTGGAGAAGGTCAGGACGGGTGTTGGCCCCAACAGCATCCAGAACACGAACGCTGCTAGAGCGGTAGCGATGACCGCAGGCACGAAGTAGGATGCCACCTGGTCGGCCATCCGCTGGATGGGGGCCTTTGAGCTCTGGGCCTCTTCCACCAGATGGATTATCTGGGCCAGAACGGTCTCGCCACCCACCTGTGTCGCCTCAAAATACAGGGCACCATTGGAGTTTATCGTCGCGCCGAAGACCCTTTCGCCGGGTACTTTCTCCACCGGCATACTCTCGCCGGTGAGCATGGACTCGTCCACCGCGGAATAGCCGTCAGTCACC
>CAYVIG010000174.1:0-5954 GCA_964451445.1 uncultured Dehalococcoidia bacterium | reverse complement strand
GGGGCAGCGATTGACGCTGACCTGGCAAACCTGGCAGAAAGGGTGGTAACCGTAGTCCTCAGGCTTGTCGAAGGTCACCGGTGCGTCGGTGGTGATGATCTGAAGTCGGCACCTGGCGCCGGCATGGGGTGTCAAAAGCTGACCATTGGCGCCGAGCTGGCCCAACCCAGCGGCAACAAACATGGGGATGGTTGCAGCGCTGTGGTTGCTGGGACCGTGCAGTTGGGCGTGGTAACCCAGGGAAAGGATGTAATCAACCATCCTCAGGCCCATGGGCGCTTGAATCTCATAGGTGCCGTAGTGACCATGCTCCGCAGCCATGCTTGGTGCGGTTTGAGTCTCGGCAAAGTCCTGCTCCAACGCGATGCAGATGGCATTGGGATACTTCACATGGTCTTTCCGGTCTTGGTATACGAACCGAATATCATGATTGGTGAAACCGATGTCCAAAAAGCCCATTTCAACGGACTTGTCACGAATCAGTTGGGTGACATCCTCACCGGTTGCAGTGCCGGTTGGCTGCAGGTCTCCGGTCCGGTTCATCAAGGGATAGAACTCTTCCATCACTGCCTGATGTTCGTGATGGTACGCCTGCATTGCCGGAGTGCCGACGCTTGGAGCCCACTCGGTGTCTGCACCGTGCTCAACCTGCTGGCGGAGCAGCGGATACTCTCTGCTGTAGAAATCAATGTCCTTGCTGACCATCGGGATGCCAGGAACGGTTTCCAGTTCCTCGGGAATGGGTATTTCCACGCTATCCATCCCAGCCTTCCTTCCGGGGCGGACGACGACGTGACCGACTTTTAACATTGGTCTTACTCCTTTACATCCTATGGGGATACTTAACGAGGATTTTGCCCGACACCGTGCGTGATGTCAACAAACCTAGGCACGGCTAAGGTCAACTAAGAGAATAACAGGGGCCAAGAGCATCAACAAAGACGTTATTCGTCAGAGGACAGCCTCTCCTTGGAGGCGTTAATGCTGGGGGTCTCAGATGGGTTGATCTCCCCGAGCAATCCCATGTAGTAGCTCAGATGATCACCGAGCACTATCATTGAGAGGGATTGGGCCAGTGCTCCGCCGGCGATTCCAGTCAACACGCGGTTCTTGATGCCGAATCTATCAAGGGTTTCTCTCAACACTGTGTACCGTCGGCCCAATTCCGCTGTGGTTTGATTCGGTTTTAACATGAGGGCTGTCGCCCGTTCTCTTATCTCGGGACCGCACGGGAAGCTCTCCACCGAGTTATGGAACAGTTCCGGCAGCAGCTCTGCGTACGCCCAGGATTTCCCGTTCTCATTCAATTGAGACTTCCATCTAAGAGCCATGCCAGATAGGCTACCGCCTCCGTAAACCAGGGTGAGCCCCCCAAAGAGTTCCGTCGCCAGTTGTTTCGCCGGGTTGTTGGCCATGGGGATCGAGGTCCCGACCTGTGCCACCATGGACTCGGCTGCTGCGATCGCCTCTGTTACCTCGGCATCGGTGATGTTAATCGCACCAATCTGATCCAATAGCGATCCCAGTAACATCAGGTTGTAACCGACTGCACTTCTTGGCTCGCCTGGAGCATCCACGATCAGGGTAGAGATGCCGGCATCAGCTGCAATGCGACCCAGGGTACCACCACCGACGATAGCAGCCATGGCGAGGCCTGCCGATCGTGCCTGGTTGAACATGGAGATGGTCTCTTCAGTTTCTCCTGAAAAACTACACACTACTGCTAACTGCTTAGACCCAGCGGATATGCCAGGTACCTGAAAATCCCGAACCACCCTTATTGGAATCTCGGACGACGGACCAGCCAGGTCCGCAACCAGGTTACCAGCAATCGCGGAACCGCCCATACCAAGGATGATTACCTCAGTGCATTGCCGCCAATCCTCCGGTAGGACTGTGTTCTTGGCTTGGAGCCACGCCTGGATGCACTGGGCTGGCAGCCCTTTCAACCGTAGGTGTAAGCCGGAAGGATCCAAGCGTTCATAAGTAGAAGCGTCGTCCAGATCAGTCATCACGCCGCCAAAAATTTGTCAGCCGACCCGTTGACAAGAACTCCGACCACCACCCTTGTTCCAGAGATCTAGTAAAGGGATGCGGTCCTTGTTTTCCTTTCTGTCCGCCAACTTAATCGCCTTAATTTTCCACACGGAATTAATACGGAACTATACGCTAATTTACCGTTCTTTTACCGCAGTGGAAGGTACGCTTTAAACAGTAAAAGTAAGTGATTGAATCTTTTGAGGGGCTTCAAGTACCCAAATCGCAAACGGCGAACATCCCACATATATTCTAAATCGCTATTTACAGTTACCATTTCAGACGCCAAGGGAATTTTAACGAAATTCATACAAATAGCATAAATTAACGACAAGAGCCGACGATTCACGTAGTTTGCCAATTTTGCTTACTGAAATGGATATGGGAGCTAAATCTAATCTTTGCGACAATTAGGTCGCAAAAGCAGCATTATGGGGCTTTAAATGAGAATTAGTATTCCTGGACTGGGTGGTCGTCTCCGCCGGGCGCGTAACGGAACCGGACTGAGTCAGGAAGCGGTTGCTGAACGCATCGGCGTTTCCTGGATGACCGTCCACCGGTGGGAACGCTCCCACCGCGCGGTTCCAGATCATCTTTTGGATAAACTCTGTGACCTCTACGACAAACCTATTCGCTGGTTCCTTACATTGGAAGAAGGTGATTTGGAGCAAGAGAACGGAGTTACAAACGGCAATAGCCGCGTTTCTAAAAGCTCTGCAGCGTACAACCGCAAGGGTGGAATGGGCACAGATGCCGCCGCACGAGTCTATAGAAAGATCTCGGATGCACCTACCAACTACATACCGCTGGTTGAAAAAGTAGTGGAGGATATCTTGGACGGACTCAAAGCCAGCAAGCGGTAAACAAGTTCAATCAAAGCAATCAGGTAATAATAAAAGCCGACGAACTTATCGTCGGCTTTTATTATTACCTTTCAATGGTTTTCTGTGAATCTTCTAGCTACGAAGCTCATAACCTACTTGAGACAAGAGTTACTTGAGCGCCTCTGTTACTTCGTTGAGATTGCTGATAGTACAGAGAAATGGCAAGGCTGTATTGAGAGATGAGTCGTGTGCTTCTTGGCTCATCGACGCGCAACAATCTCCGACCACGATAGTATTGTAGCCAAGATCGCAGGCCTGGCGGGCAGTTCCTTCAACTACAAAATTAGTGGCGACACCCGCTAAAAGTAAGGTGCCAATCCGATTAGTGTGTAGCAGTTGCTCCAAGTCGGACGCTGTAAATGCGGAAACTCCTCGTTTGGTCACTAGAGGTTCACCTTCCTGAGGAGTTAATTGGTCGTGAATTTGGGCTCCCCAAGTACCCTCGACTAGTGCGTTGGCGCCATGGAGCCCCTGCCATAATCCCGAGTTAGCAGGCCGCTCTGGGTATCCTCCTCGAAACTTTACAGATACATGGATTACCAACACGTTGGCTCCACGAGCAGCCGTTAAAAGCTGAGAAGTTTTATCGAGAACATTATTTTCAGCGACCATTTGAGCAAAACCGAAGTCTTTGAAGGCGCCTTCTGGATGGACTATGTCGTTCTCAAAGTCCATGGCCAAGACTGCTGTGTGTTGTTTACTAATTTCCAGTGCCATAGTGGCCCCCTTAGTCCAAAATATGCATTTAAATCGAAGGGTATATTAGCCGCAAGTATGAAGCATGTCTAATATATGCCCCTGACGTTTTTCCACGGAAACATCCTTCGGCGTTCGGGGCGCCCACAGGGACGAACTTCAGCAAGCTGAAGTGCCGATACCTGATGCCTTGACCCAAACGCCGAAGGATGTTCTGGCGGGAGCACCATCCAACGTAGCGCAAATTTATCAGACTTTAGGGTGCACCATTAAAGATAGCGTTAAAACCATGCCTGAGTTCGACTTTGCAGTTGATCGTCATAAGTTACTATCAGTTATCGAACAGTCTTCAACCGAAGGCGGTAAGACAATAGCATTGTAAACAAATGATACGCATCGGGTTGCGTTAATTCGAATCAAGGACTACACGTTCAGCTACCACCCTAGACTAATAGCTGTTTTCGTTATTGATGTGGATATGGATCGCGGATGATTCAGCTAAGGGTAGCTAGAGAAAATGCGTGATGCATCGATTTACATCGACTGAATTACTTCCCCATGCATAACCATCGTAGCTTGCGATTCGCCAATCAAACCTAGAAATTTTTCGAAAGACTTCCAGGAAGGAGCCGCTTCCATATGAGCTTCTGTTCCTTCAGGCCGTGTATAAACTTCGTTGAGTGTATATATAAAATTGCCAGTGGTTCCTTCATTTGGGTCTAATGGATTGTTCATCTCAGGAGCCTTGGAAATGTAGTAGTCGACTAATGTTCCTAACATACCATATGTAGGGTCGGGCTTAACTGCCAATGAGTGGGTCTCCCGCATCCATTCACCATGACTTTCAAATGCATCGTCCCAATCTTTCTCTTTCTCAGCAGATACGATGAACGAAAAATTAAACGTCCGATACCCCTGTTTTGAAGCCATTGTCTGAGCACTCCTTAAATCATAATCCGCAAATTTTAAAGGTTTTAACGCGTCAATAAAAGTACCTAATCACTAAATCTAAATGTGACTGAAACTACACGCACAACTATAAAGACACGGGGAATGAATAAGGAGAATCCGTCTCCGACTCCCTTAAACCATTGAATCATCGAGATCACTAAGGTTGCAATTCCAGCTAATTAGACGGAGGTGAACCGCGTCTTATCACTATCTCCTCGTTGAGATAAATATTAGTACTTACGGTTTTCAAAGGACGCCTCGTCCAAATCTTTATACGGACCAAAATCCTAGAATTTTGGCTCTTGCAGGGAAACCCCAATAGTGGAATCCCGATATGCCAGGGAGTATATTCCGAAGTTCTCGCCTAGGTTCGGGTGTTCTTGAAGTAGAACCCGCCAGCCGATGCAGGCAAGAATTCATAATATAAACCCTATTTAAGACTGAGGGTTTGGGCTGTCCTCTTCATTCTATTTTTAGGCGTAGACAATGTCTAAAACGCGTGGCCATCATCAATCTCAGAGCCTTGTGCTTGGAATGCAGCCAGGATTTCATGGCCGATTCGATTGCGTTCTTATTCTGGTGGCTTAGAAGCCACGGGCACCGCATCCTTCCACCAGACTTATTCCAATGGTGGTGTCAGTGGGCGACAATATAACCCTGACGGTATGGCTGACGGCTCCAAGGGTTTAGGGCAAATCTCACTGCCGCCGGTAAGTTCTTGGAATATCATCGGGACTGGTATCCCAGACTTATGTTCCGTGATTTTGGCCAATTTCCTGACCTATGCATGGCCAAATAGGTTGGATGTTTCGGAGCAAAGGTGAAATTATCTCAAAATAGCCATTCTAGTCCCGAAAACAATGGTGGGCGGTAGAGGACTCGAACCTCTGACCCCCTGCGTGTAAAGCAGGTGCTCTAACCAACTGAGCTAACCACCCATTTTTGTGCCTAAATTTGACCTAGTGCGTGACGCGCGGTGCTCTTAGTGCATATTGTAATTGGCAGTCCTACCGGCCCATTACAATAGATTCGGAGTGATTCTCGTGCGCCAATATACAGTAATTCTACCAACCTCTGACAACAACTTACAGTGTGGATCGGATTTTGGCCTGCACTTGCTACCATCGACGGCTCCCCAAAGACCATCGAGACATATATCGGCGCAACGAAACAGTTCTTAGGCGACGTCCGAAGACCAGGGCTTCAGGCCGGAGCAGAGAACTGGAACCGAAAGCACATAGAGCAATTCATCACCCATTTATTAAAAGAAAGGGGTTTGGCTCAGTCCTCAACGGTGAATAACCGCTTCAGAGGTCTCCAGGCTTTATTCAAATCGCTCCTGTTGCAGGTGTCCGCCTCTCGTAGTAGTGGTTCCAGGGCTGGCAC
>CAYVIG010000173.1:0-6028 GCA_964451445.1 uncultured Dehalococcoidia bacterium | reverse complement strand
AAGGTCTGCAAGGGGTGGAACGCCTTGAAGTGGAGGTCGGCGGTCCTGCGGCCGAAGTACTTCCGGTTCTGAAGGCAATCCACGGTGTGCATGATGTGACCCACGTCAACAAAGAGGGTCGCCATACATACAATATTCAAGCTGAATCCGGACAGGATTTGAGAGACGCTATCTCCCAGGCCATCATCAGCAACGGTTGGAGCCTGCGCGGTCTACAGATGGTCGGCATGAGCCTGGAAGAGATATTCCTCCGTCTCACCACCCACGAGGAGTTGTAGGGATGCGAACAGCCCAGGCGGTAGCCTGGAAAGAGATTCAGATTTATTTCAGCAGCCCTACGGCTTACATCGTCGGCCTGATATTTCTGGCATTAACCGGGTTCTTCTTTACACAGGATCTAGGTGATCCCTTTCCGGAAGCCACTCTAACCCCGTTCTTCGACGGCGCAATCATCGTGTTCATACTGCTGGCACCAGCCCTCACCATGAGGCTGCTCGCTGAAGAGAGCAAACTGGGCACCATAGAACTGTTGCTGACCTCGCCTGTCCGCGACTGGGAGATCATCGTCGGCAAATACGTAGCCAGTATTGTGTTCTTCCTGGTCTTAGTGGCGTTGTCATTCCTCTACGCCATCTTGTTATTTGTCTACGCCAGTCCCGACCCCGGCCCCATCTACGCGGGTTATCTGGGATTGATTCTTTACGGCGCGGCAGCCCTGTCAATCGGGTTGCTAACGTCAACGATGACGAATAACCAGATAGTATCCGCCGTGGTCGCCATGGGTATCTTGCTAGCCCTCTTCTTTGCTGATCGGGCGTTCGGTTCAGTGAGCGGCAAGGCTGGAGAGATAATAGGCGAGATGGGGTTACGCGGCCACTACGATGACTTTGCTCGGGGTGTTATAGACACAACGAACATCGTTTACTTCATCAGCGTCATAGCGTTCTTCCTGTTCCTGTCCATACGCACTCTTGAATCCCGCAGGTGGCGTTAAATGACTACACCATCTAACAGGGACGAGGAAGAGAATAATCAGAACCAGAGCTCAGAACGCCCTCGAGACTGGCGTCGTCGCCGCCGTTCTGAGCGTCCGACACCCGGGGATCAAGCTATCCAGCCAGAGACTCCCAGACCCAGAGCTGAAGCCTCCGATGAAGAGCTATCTCAGCCGCTCATATCATTCTTTGAACCGATTTTAGACTTGATTGTGACCTTCAGCGGCCCTCTGATCCTTGCCGGAATCGTAGGCCTGGTCTCCGGCATCATTGTCGTCACTTTCGTTACTTCCATGCGCCTCTACGGTGTCATCGATATCATCATTGGCTTGGTATTGCTTGGCGGCGTTGGAACGGTGTTATTCAGCAGCGTCCTCACGGCGTTTGTCAGCCGCACTGGGCGTTATGGTGCAAACACCATCATCCTGGTCAGCGCGTTCACCGGGATAATCGTCGTGGTCAACGTCATCTCGTTTGAGAATTCCAAACGTATGGACGTCACCGCCACCAACCAGTTCAGCTTGGGCAACCGAACCAAGGACGTTCTCAGCAATCTGAGTGAAGACGTACGTGCCACCGCGTTCTACAAGGACGAGGAAGACACCGACTCACCAGAGCTGGCCATACGGCGCAGCAAGGTCCTGAACACGCTGGAGGAGTTTGACTCCAGGAGCAGCAAATTCACCTACCGGGTGGTAGACCCGGACCTCAATCCCGAGATAGTCAGCAAGTACTTTGGAGGCAGATCCACAAGTTTTGTGACCGAATCTGTGGTAGTGGAAGGCATGGATAGTGGTGCTTTCGACATTTTGCAGCCAACCGATCCCACCTATGCCCAGTTGGAACAAGACCTCGTGACCAGCACTTTGGTGTCTACGGGTAGCGAAAAGAAGGCCGTTTATTTCCTTGCTGGCCACGGTGAACGAGACATCGATGGAATCGCCTCTGATGGCTATCTAAATGTACGCAACGGATTGGAAGGAGATAACTACCGGGTTGAAGAACTGACTTGGTTATCCACCGATGCCGAGGTACAGGTGCCATTGGATGCTGCCCTTGTGATAATCGCTGGCCCAACCTCCAGCCTTCCTGAGCTTCATGAAGAAGCACTTGACCAATACCTAGAGGGTATAACGGCTGATGGGTCGCCTCGCCGGGAGCACGGTAGATTGATATTCCTGGCAGAGCCCGACTCACCTGTTTCATTCAAACGATTTATGTCCGACTGGGGGGTCGGGATATCCTCCGGTTACATCAGAGATATAAGCAGTTCGAAAACAGGACTCCCCCAGACTCTCCGGTTGCAGATTTTCCCGGAAGTCCCAGAAACAGTGAATTTTGCGCATCCAATAACCGAGATTATCGCTCCAAAGGGAGACAAATTAACAGAAGTCTTCATGCCTGGAGCAACCTCGATTCTTGTTGCCCAGGACGGTTTGCGCGACGGATTGCCTCTAGCAGCATCCACTCCAAATAGCTATTTGATTGATGATCCGGAAAGAATAGACCCTATCACTGATGCGGGATTGGAATCCGACCCTTCAGGTCAATTCTACCCAGCCGTCATAGTTCACTCAGTCGGTCAGACAGGGTCGGAAGTCCCTACTACCCTGCCAGATCCATCCAAGATTTCAGAGATTGTAATCTTTGGCGACTCCGATTTTTTGTCCAACAGTTCATATAACCAAGGGGGAGGCAGCGACCTGTTTTTGAACTCAGCCAACTTCTTGGTCGGAGACTTCTCCCTGGTGTCCATTCGCCCCAAGGTAAACTCATTCAGAGAGTTCAACCTGGACAAGAATGAGCTTAAATTCGTCAACTGGGCATCATGGCTATTCCTTCCAGGTCTAATGGGAATGATGGCCGCAATCGTCTGGTGGGTGCGCCGGTAATACCGACCTAAAACGCGAACTACTGTCGCCGACTCCATTTAGCGGGAGTCGGCAGATCGACTCAACTCCCTATCTGACTCATCACAGGTCCAACTAATGAATCTACGACTCTCAATCTTACTGGTGGTGGTTCTGGTAATCTTCGGCGGAACCTTCCTGGTACTCCGATTCACCGACAATAATGAACCCAAGAAAACCAGTCCCTGGCTTTATCGAATCGATGAGGGTGACATCATTGGCTTGGAATTGATCTACCAGGGAGAGCCGGTAACCTACTACCGCAGTCCTGCCAGCCTGGATTGGTACATCGCCGGTCTTGCCGAAGGCACACCGGACACACCGGTGTTTCAAGAACGGTGGGGCGGCACTCCGCTGTTGTTAAGCGGCCCCAGGGTTACCAGACCACTTGCCGATAAGATCGAGGACCCCGCAGCATTTGGACTTGAACCGCCCGACACCCAGGTAACCGTACACGACCGCTACGGCAACCAGGTTGAATTCCACATGGGTATCACAACTCCGGACAAAGAGAACCAATACGCCCGGTTGGTAGGCGACGATACACTATTCACCGTTCCCGTAGAATGGGCGGAAGTAGTGAATAACCTGGCCGCTGATCCCCCATTCGGCCGGCTCTTCCGGATCGACCCTCGTACCGCATTGATCGTGCAGTTTTTCCACGGTGAAGATCAAACCAGGTACGTGATTGAAGACGGAACTGGCAGATGGTTTCTTGACGGCGAGACCCCTAAATTGCTAGACGCCGAAGCCTGGGCCGAGTCGTTGCTGATGGTTAGCAGCCCCAGATTAGATCAGATACTAGCCCACAATATCGATGACCCGGCCAAATACGGGCTAACGGAGCCCGACATGACCGTGGCGGTGATTGTCCGTCAAGGCGGACAGCATGCAGTCGAGTTCCATATTGGCAATCTAACTCCAGACGGCAAATCTCGATATGTGAGAGTTCAGCAGGGTAGCCTACTCAGCGAAGACCCAAACCTGTATGCCGTGTCCAACGCTCGAATTGATCCCATCCTTGCCCTGGCCACCGATCCGGTGCTAGCCGAGTAAGCAGCCTCAGGCTCCATGGACTAATAGCGACAGTACATTGGATCAGGGGA
The DNA here is from genome assembly GCA_964451445.1 of uncultured Dehalococcoidia bacterium. Taxonomy (GTDB): domain Bacteria; phylum Chloroflexota; class Dehalococcoidia; order Lucifugimonadales; family UBA3495; genus UBA9611. The sequence goes on along the minus strand of CAYVIG010000173.1, from coordinate 2,017 downwards.
CCGTATCAGGGAGAGAAATTGAAAGCAGAGATCATGGGAATCGGCACCGAACTACTAATGGGTGAGTTGACCGACACCAACTCCTCATGGATCGCCAGCCGATTGCCAGCTCTGGGCATAGAACTACAATGGGTCTCGATAATCGGTGATGACCTACCCAAGTTGACCGAGGCGTTCAAGCGTGGCATGAAACGCTCCGACATCATCTTCACCACCGGCGGACTCGGCCCCACCCAGGACGACCTCACCAGGGAAGCCATCGCCGCCGCCTTCGGCGAGACACCGGTCATCCAACAGGAAGTGGTGGATAACCTGGAACGCTACTTCGCCGCTCGCGGAACCCCCATGCCCCAGCACAACCTCAAGCAGGCCAACCTAATCCCTTCAGCCAAGTGGGTCATCAACAAGAATGGTACCGCGCCCGGCTGGTGGGCCGAGCGTGACGGCAAGATCATCATCTGCATGCCTGGCCCTCCTGGAGAGAACCACACCATGTGGGAAGAGCAGGTGGAACCAGAACTGGCCAAGTTGATCGAAGACGAAGTGACCATCACCCGCAACATCAAGACAATGGGCATGTCTGAAGGCGCGGTGGATGAGGTCATATCCGAGTTCTTTGGCATAGAGAACCCGTATCTGGGTATCTACTCCAAGGCCGACGGCATCCATCTCAGGGTGATTGCTCGTGCCAAAGATAGCCGCTCAGCCCATGCCATGATCCAGCCGGTGGAGCAGGCCATCCACGAACGTCTGGGCCAGTATGTCTGGGGCTACGACGACGAGACTCCGGAGCAATCCGCTGGTAAATCCCTCACGGAGAAGGGCCTAACGCTGGCAGTCATGGAGATGTGCACCGGCGGCGCGCTGACAAACGCCATCACCAACGTCTCCAACAGCATCAGCTACTTCAAGGGCGGCATCGTTGCCTATGACGGCGCAGCCCTAAGCGCCAGCGGTGTGCCGAACGCAGGAATGGAACAGCACGGTGTGGTAAGCCAGCACACCGCCAACATCATGGCAGACACAGTGCGTCGCAGCCTCAACGCCGACCTTGGCGTGGCCGTGACTGGCGTGCCAGGACCAGGTGAGTTTGAAGGTAAACCCTTGGGTCTCGCCTATATTTCAGTAACCAACGGTAAACAAACCCGGGAGATGGAGATGCGTCTGCCGCCAAGGCAAGTAACCATCAAGCGCCGAGTGCCAAATCAGGCATTGGTAGAACTGCGCCGGTTGATAGAAGAAATCAACTAAGATCACTCGCAATCCGCACAGGAAGCCCGTACCAACCTCTCAAAACCAACACTCCTCAGCGCAAGGCGTATCCTTGCCGGTACAACACCTACGCGGCGCTGAAATGCTCCCCTGTCGATTGATTGTCGTGGAAGTGTTGCGTTCGAATTGGCCGAGGAACTTTGCTGATCAGTGGTTCCCTGCCTTCGCAGGAAAGACGGGCAGGCAGAGCAAAGATACAACAGTGCCGTAGGGACGTCATGATTAGTCGAGATACCCGGCATCCGATTTTCTGTGCTTCACCAACTCTCCATCTACCCAACTGTCACTCTGAGGCCAGAGCCGAAGAATCTCTTTATTGCTGCAACAACACAGTTCGGAAGAAAAGAGACCCTTCGCTGCGCTCAGGGAGACAGGTAGACGGGATGGTAGGTGTAGGAAATGGGGATGTGGTAGTTTGGCGTTACTGGATTGACCATTAGACGAGGCAATCATTAGTTGACAAAAAGAGGGGTCCGGTGAATCAGCGGACCCCTCTTTTTACTCGTTGCTTGCTTTCGATCTCTACCCTCTGTTGTTGGCGGTTAGCTGGCGGTATAGCATCGGCAGGCGTTCCGGCAAAGACCAGATGTCTGCTAGGACCTCGTAGCCCATATCCCCGCACATGCTCTTGAGGTAGTCATGCCCAGCCTTGTCCACTGTGAGACAGAACGGGATGATTTCCTTGCGCCTGGCTTCCACCAGCGCCATGTGCGTGTCATGGACCGCGTATTCCTTCTCCACGCCC
>CAYVIG010000172.1:0-6030 GCA_964451445.1 uncultured Dehalococcoidia bacterium | reverse complement strand
CCGCTCGCCAGCCACTGCTTGCTGCAGGGCCATGGTGGACTGGGGCAGGCCTCCAGGGCCACGGCCGATGCCAAGATCGACCCTACCCGGGGCCAACGACGCTAGAACGTTGAAGTTCTCGGCCACCTTGTAAGGGCTGTAGTGTTGCAGCATCACGCCGCCAGAGCCGATGCGAATGCGCTTTGTCTTGGCCAGCAGATGGGAGATCAAGACCTCAGGCGAAGATCCCATCACCCGGTCAGAACTGTGATGCTCGGCCACCCAGTAGCGGTGGTAGACCCAGCCGTCGGCCTTGGTTACGAGCTCGATTGTCCGCTGAAAGGACTTTGCAGCATCCTCTCCCTGATGAGATGGACTCTGATCTAGGATGCTTAGTTGCAGGCTTCGTTGTTGTCCGTTGGCGCTCATATGATCCCTGGAATGTATAGTAACTGACGCTGTCTGCGTCGAATGCAACAATATTAACCTTTTTCTTGTTGGTGGTGGTGATATCTTGACACCTCGCACACTTACACAATCACAGTTACAATCCTAAGGTCGACAACCTAAGCTAAATATTGACCCAGGCCAAATTTCTTGGTCAGGCCATCCTCTGCCTATTTTTAGTCAATGCTAATACATAGACCTAAAGTTCATTACGCCTGGGTCGTGATTGGCCTTTCCATCTTGTTATATCTGGGTGGCGGGTCCATAACCCAGGCCTTCGGGGTAGTAATTCTGCCGCTCCAAGACGAGTACGGTTGGAGCCAGGGTTCCATCACGTTGGCCTACGGCATCTCCGCCGTGATGAGCGCGTTGCTCTCTCCGGTTATTGGCATTGCCACCGACCGTTACGGAGGACGCCCAGTACTGTTCGCCGGAGTCGTTTCCTTCGTCATCGGTACGGCCATCGCGGCGATGGCCAATCAGGTCTGGCACATCTGGATTGCCTACGGAATATTCCTTGGCTCCACCCAGAGTTGTCTCAACATTGCCCTGATCACCACGGCCACCTACTGGTTTCGGGAGAAGCTGGGCGTCGGTGTTGGACTGCTCCAGTGCGCCCAGGGTGTCGGCCCGGCCGGAACCACGCTTCTCATTGGTATCCTGCTGGCGAATTACGACTGGCGGGTGGCGTTCTGGACCCTGGGTATCGGCTGCGGGATAACCATGGCCGTCATCGTTTGCTTCTTCCGCAGCAAACCCTCAGATATGGGGTTAGACCCCTTTGGCGGGGCTTGGACTGGTGGAGCGAGCGAGCAGTTCACCCGTGAGATACGGATGATCAGAGACAAGGTGCGGGCCGCGTCCATCCAGTCCACATCTGCCTTTTGGAAGTTGGTGCTGATCCACTATCTTGGTTGCGTTTCCCACGCAATAGTGATCGTCTATATCGTCCCCATAGCTGTGCTGGCCGGAGTTGGTTCTGTGGCCGCAGCAGGGGTTCTCAGTACCCTGGCCCTAGTCAGCGGCCTAACTAGATTCCTGACTCCGGTTTTGGCCGATTCTCTGGGAGCCAGGGGCACGATGACGGTAATGTACGTGCTACAGGGATTGCCGGTTCTGATGCTGTTTTGGACCAGTGACACCTGGACCTTCTACCTGTTTGCCGTGATCTTCGGCATAGGTTACGGCGGTGAGGGTTCAGCGTTCCCCATCATCAACCGGCGTTACTACGGTGAAGGTTCTCTAGGCCGTTCCTTTGGTTGGCAGCTTTCAGGGGCCATGCTGGGTATGGCTTCAGGAGGTTGGATCGGCGGTTTGCTGTTCGGGTTCTTCGGCGACTATATCCTGACCATAAGCCTGTCTGTGGCTGCCAGTCTTATCGGGGCGGCGGTCATCATGTCCATGGAAAATACCGACCAGGTGCTGATCCTAGACTGGGAAGATGGCCTGCCTCCCGAGGCAAGGTCAACGCCCACCCCGGTGCCCGCCGACGACTAGCTGAGTCGATCAGATATTTGGCCGTTGCTCGTACCAGCGAGCGTGCTGCTGGTAGGTATAAGCCGCTTGGATCACACCAGGTTCGTCGAAAGCTTTACCCGCGATCTGCATGCCCACTGGCAGGCCAGCCTGGGTGAACCCGCAGGGGACTGAGATAGCCGGTAGTCCGGTGACGTTGAACGGTGCCGTGAAGCTCTTTCCGACAATGGTGGCGATAGGGTCGTAGCCATCAAACGCCGCGGCGGGCTGGGTCATGGTCGGCGTAACGAAGAAGTCAACCTTTTGCAATGCCGCCGCGAATTCCCGTTTGCTCCACTGTCGACAGCGCTGAGCCTGGAGGTAATCGCCAGCGCTAAGCATGCCGCCGATGCGGAACCTAGCCCTCACTATCTCGCCAAAGTCCTGGGGGCGGGATTTGAGGTTGGGCTCGTGATACGCAAAGGCCTCACACACCATGATGATGGTGTTGGCGGCGCGGATGTAGTCCAGGCTGGGAAGTTCTATCTCTTCGATTTTTGCGCCAAGGCTTTCCAGCTCAGCAACCGCCTTTTCAACCACGACCACCGCCTCGGCGTTCACGCTGGGGTCGTCGTCGAAGAAGTAGTGACGTGGCAGTCCGAACACCTTGCCCTTGATGTCTTCCCTAAGCGACAGCGAGTAGTCAGGCACTGTCGCTCGGCTACTGGTCGGGTCCTTGGGATCGTGACCGGCGATGGCCTGGAGCATGTAGGCGCTGTCCTCTACCGTATAGGTCAGCGGGCCAACGTGGTCTTGCGACCAACTCAGCGTGACCACCCCTGCGCGGCTTACCCGGCCGTAGGTCGGTTTCAAGCCAACGATGCCACAGAGGGATGCCGGGCCACGGATGGAGCCGCCGGTGCAGGAACCCAGGCCGCCCATGGCCTGCCCTGAGGCGACGGCAGAAGCAGTTCCACTGCTGGAGCCTCCGGTGATGTGGTCCAAGTTCCAGGGGTTGCAGGCCGGCTCAAATGGCGTTGTCCAATCTGGTCCGCCCAGGGCAAATTCGTGCATGGTCACCTTGCCCAGCAGGACTGCGCCAGCATCGGCCAGACGGGAGGTGGCAGTGGAATCTTCAGTGGGCACCCGGTCGAAATCAACCTGAGAGCCGGAAGTGGTCCGAATTCCGGCCGTGTCATAGAGGTCTTTCAGGACGATCGGTATCCCGTGCATGGGTCCTTTGTAATTGCCGCTGCGGATCTCTGCCTCAGATTTACGGGCCTCACCCATGGCCCGGTCCTGCAACAGTGTTATGAAGGAATGCAGCCGGTCTTCCGTTTCATCGATCCGGTCAAAAAACGCCTGGGTCAAATCCACTGGAGACAGGTTTCCGTCCTTGAGCAACTGGCCTGCCTCACGCATGGTAAGTTCGTGCAGCTTCTTATTTGTATGAGTCATCTTTCCATCCCTATTCCTGAAAATGATTCGCTGTCGAAGAGAAACCGGCCTGTTAATCGGGGTGGAATTCCACGACCATTTCTTCGGGTCCAAATTCTATGGAGTGCATCATCGCCGTGTATTCCATATACAACTCATAGATTGGCTTTAGGTGATCCAGTTCAGCCTGGTCCATGCCCAGCCCGGCGCGATCCGACATCAACTTGAACTCTTCCATGCTGATCTCTGGTTTGCTCTCATTAGCCATGGGATTTGCTCCTATCTGCAATTCATAACCGTGAAAAGATAGCTGATTATACAACTGGAACATCGCACGTGCGCCACCGATAAAAACAAGAAGCCCCCGCCAAACGGCAGGGGCTTCCTAAATGCGGTGCGATTTGTCAGGCTAAGCGTATTTCCCGCTAACCTGGGGCGTCGTGCCCTCTATCCCCTGTTCGGCCATTTCCAGACGGGTGGTCCGGAGCCAAGTCCGCTTCAGGTCGTCCTGGATGTTGAAGTGCAATGTACCCATACCCTGAACCTCCAAGTCCACTGTGTCACCGTCCATCAGAGCGCTCAGGCCCCGGTGGTTGGTGCCGGTAGCCACAACGTCGCCTGGTTCCAACTCGTGGATCGAGGTCACCCATTCCATGATCCTCGGAATCTTGTGGGCCATGTCATCGGTGTTAAAAGATTGTTTAAGGTCTTCATTGACCCAGAGTTTGATGTCCAGATTCTGGGCATCCTCGATCTCGTCAGCGGTGACCAGATAGGGACCCATCGGTGCAAAGGTGTCCCGGGACTTCATCTGATAGAAGGTGTTACCACCGGCCTGCAGACCGCGAGCTGAACCATCGATGAAGTTCATGTAGCCGAAGATGTAGTCGTAGGCATCTTCCTGCCTTACATTCTTGGCCTTCTTGCCAATGACCAGCGCGATCTCAGCTTCACCTTCAAAGATGGAAGCGGGAATATCCGGAAGGATCATGGTGTCGCCGTTGCCAATCACGGCGTTGGGTGACTTCTGGAAGGCATTGATTGGAGCGGGTTCGTCCCTGGTGCCGTCCTCCATGTAGTTCACTGCCATGCAGATTATGTTCGGGGGCTTGGGTAGAGGCGATCGTAAGCGAACTTCATTCACCGGTTTGCCCTGGCCACTGTCGGCGGCTTGCTGAAGGGCCGCACGGTGCTGGGAGAAGTTCTCGATCACCTTGTTGATCAGGTCCTGGGGTGAGGTGTGCTCGATTCCGCTAACGGCACCTGAAACATCGACCACGGTGTCGTCTTTCACCACGCCTAGTTTGAAATCGTCAAAGAATGCTAGTTTCATGATGCTCCTTTAATGGCTGGATGATTAATGGCTGGATGATCTCTTAGGAAACACCCGGCAGATGAGACAAGAATGTCATGTAGCGGGCATATTACTGAACCTCTTGTCCGGTGGCAAGTTTGTGGCGTCTATTTAAACCTTTCAAAATAACACCATGGGCACCCTCGTGGAGTATAGTAAGAGGAACCTGGCCACGATAATCCACACGAACACAGCTATAAAGGAGATCAGCAACCACATGACCAGCTACATCAGCCATCTGGAATGCACTGTCTGCGGCAAGAGCTACCCCCACGAGCAATTGATCGGTATCAGCCCGTGCTGCGATAAGGTCTTGTTTGCTCGCTATGACCTAGCCAAGTTGGGCCGCGAGGTGGACAGAGACGTCTTTGTCAGCCGACCGGACACCATGTGGCGCTATTCCGAACTGCTTCCAGTGGACGACCCCAGCAATATCGTCACCCTGGGTGAGGGCGGCACTCCGCTGATCAAAAGCCGCAATCTGGCTAAACAGTTGGGCATGAGGGAACTCTATATCAAAGAAGAGGGCCTGAACCCCACCGGAACCTTTAAAGCCAGGGGAATCTCCGCAGCAGTCTCCAAGGCTGTTGAGCTGAAAGTGGACGGGTTCACCATGCCGTCAGCAGGTAACGCTGCGGGAGCCGCGGCAGCCTACGGCGCCAGGTCTGGTATGGAGACCAAGGTATTCATGCCGCAAGACGCCCCCGACGCCAATAAGAAGGAAACTCTGGTGGCAGGGTCTGAATTGAACCTGGTCCAGGGTCTGATCAATGACGCAGGTCGAGAGGCCGTCGCGGTGGCCAAAGAAATTGGCTTCTTTGATCTCTCCACTCTGAAAGAGCCGTACCGGGCCGAGGGAAAGAAGTCCATGGGTTTGGAGATGGCTCAGCAACTTGGTTGGAAGATGCCAGACACCGTGATCTACCCCACCGGCGGCGGCACCGGGATAATCGGCATGTACAAAGGGTTCAAGGAACTGCTGGAACTGGGTTGGATCGAAGGCAGGCAGCCTAAGTTCATCTCGGTTCAGGCCGACGGCTGTCAGCCGATCGTCAGGGCTTTCAACGAGGGGGCCGATTCTTCCCAACTGTGGGAAAACGCCACCACCAAGGCCGACGGCTTACGGGTTCCACATCCCTTCGCCGACTACCTGATATTGGAAGCGATTCGGGCCACGGGCGGCACAGCCCTGGCAGTGTCAGATCAAGAGATGATTGATGCCATGTATGAGATGGCTACCGCAGAGGGTATCTTCCCTGCGCCAGAAGGTGCCGCAACCCTAGTGGGGCTAAAAAAATTACTCGACCAAAAGTTCTTGGATCCAGCCGAGTCAGTTGTTTTGTTCAACACTGGTTCTG
>CAYVIG010000171.1:0-6032 GCA_964451445.1 uncultured Dehalococcoidia bacterium | reverse complement strand
CGGTGGTATTTCGGCTGGCCGGTGGCGGTGACTGCCGCCAGGGTGCGGCCGTGGAAGCTGGAGCGGGCCGTGAGGATCAGCGGCTGGCTGATGCCGCGGCGGCTGTGGCCGTACTTGCGGGCCAACTTGATGGCGGCCTCATTGGCCTCGGCGCCGGAGTTACCGAAAAAGACCAGATCCAGCGCACTGTTCTCAACCAATATCTCGGCCAGTTGAAGCTGGGGCACGCTGTAGAACTGGTTGGAAACCTGCATCAGGGTGCCAGCCTGCTCAGCGATGGCGTTGGTCACCACGGGATGGCAGTGGCCCAACTGGTTTACCGCCCAACCGGCCACAAAATCCAGATACTCTTTGCCGTCGGCGTCCCAAGCTCGGGTGCCTTCGCCCTTGACCAGCACCACCGGTTGGCGGCGTACGGTCTGGGCGTAATATTTCTTCTCAATCTCGATCCAGTCGCTGCTCTTGGTCATTTCGGGTCTCCTCCAATTGACTCTCGTAGGCGTTCTACAGCCTCTTGAATATCTTTCAAGGCCTTGTCCAGCTCGGTGATGGTCTCTTCAATGACTTGAAGGTCTTCCGAGGCCGGATTTGCCTGGCCGTCCACACCCGTTTCCGTGCCGCCCACGGTCTCATCAATAAGAGGCGCCCCGTCCTCCAGCAGCATGGCCAATCCCTCACTGACGCTATCCGCCATCACGACGTTCCTGCCGTCGGCCAGAATCACCTTCTTCAGCTCCGGAAATGCCAGCACTTCCGATTGAAGGTACAAAGGCTCCACATAGATTATCGCATCGCCCACTGGTATGACCAGTAGCTGGCCACGGACGATCTGGGAACCGGCCCCGTCCCATAGTGTGAACTGTTGGGATATGGTCTGGTCATTCTCAATCCGAGCCTCCACCTGTGCCGGCCCGTCGACCTGCGGGTCGCTGGGGACCGTGAAGGCCTTTAGCTTGCCGTAATTGGCTCCGTCATTCTGGGCCGTCAGCCAGCCAACCAGATTCTTCTTCTCACCTGCCGGACTAAATGGCAACATTAACACAAACTCTTCACTGTCGCCGTCCGGCATCTGCAAGACCAAATAGGAGGGGTGAACCTCCAGGCCCCGCTGGCCGAACCGGGTGTCCTGGGGGATGGCCCATTGATCTGCCTGGTTGAAGAACACCTGGGCGTCGGTGATGTGATACCGCAGGTACATATTCGCCTGAGGCTTGAAAAGCCCAGGGGGGTAACGGATGTGGCTCTGCAGTCCGACTGGCATCTGGTCAAAATCCAGGAACAGGTCAGGGAAAGCACGGCGGTACATCTGTAGTAGTCGGTCGTCCTGGTCCATCACATATATGGAGACCTCACCGGTAAAGGCATCAATCACTGCCTTCACGCTGTTCCGGATATAGTTGAACCCCTCATCGGCCAGGGTAGAGTATGGGTAACGGTTGGAGGTGGTGAAAGCGTCCTGCAACCACCAAATCTTTCCCGCCTCATCAACCACCGGGTACGGATCATCATCCATGGTCAAAAATGGAGCAAGCGCATGAACGCGGTCACTGATCTGACGTCGGTACTGGATCCGGGTATCGGGCGATATCTGATCGCTGAGCAGTATGTTGATATCCGCGAACTGCCAGGCGTAAGCCAGGCGACGGAATGTGGAGCCGAGCTTTACTCCGCCGTCTCCGTCATAGTGCCGACCAGCTCCCAGCGGATTGATCTCCGGGGCAGTGCTGTTAACCAGTGCGAATGGCGCTGGAGACTCACCGTAATACAGCTCTGGCTTCGAGACGGGAATCTCCCCTTGGATGGGAATGTCATGAATCAGAAATTCTGGACGGCCTTCTTCAGGGGTAAATCCCGTGGCTGGACTCATGGCGACGCCATAACCATGGGTGTACTGCAATCTCCGGTTCACCCAGTTACGGGCGTCATCCGGCAGGTTGTCCGGGTCAAGTTCCCTGGCCGCCAGTAGGACCTGACGCAATTCACCATCCAGCACATAACGATCTGAATCCATGTTCAGGAAGTTGTAGTACAACTCCATGAACTGGAGTTGATTGTAGGCGTCTTGCAGCGGTTCAACGTCCCATAACCTGATGTTCTCGATCACCGCTGGGTTATCGGCAATTACGTTGGCCTCCAGATCACCGACGGCCGATACGGATATCTGTTCCACTCGATCCAGGTGGTAGGCAGCCCGCGTCGCCTCGATGTTTCGATCTATGTAGATCTGCTCGCGCTCAAACTCGTTGGGATCGACCTGGAAACGTTGGAACAATGCAGGGAAAGCCAGGTTGGCCAGCAACACCATAATGACCCAAAGGCTGAACGAACCGGCCATCAGCCGGAGGCCGCCGAAGTAATTGCTGGCGAAGAATGCTGCTGCGCCCAAAGACGCGATTACTGTCATCAACCAAAACACCGGTATGCGAGCATGCACGTCGGTGTAACCAGCGCCTGCGACCAGACCGCCTGACGAAACAGCAAGCTCATATATCGACAATACGTGTCCAGCAGCGATACTCAGCATCAGGAGACCGCCCAGTATGCCAATATGCTTCAACATCCGAGGCGCTAGGAAGAAGTTGAGCCCCCTGAGACCGTAGATACCGGCGTAGAGGAGCAGGGACATCACCACAGAGACGATTAGGATGCCCATAACCCAACTCTGGATGAAGTTGAGCATCCGAAGTGTGACTATGTAGAAGGAGACGTCCCGACCAAACTCAGCGTCGGACACGCCAAACGACACTTTGTTCAGAAAGAGCAAGAATATCTCCCACCGTCCTGACGCGGCAGAGCCGAAGACCGGCGCGGCGGTCAGTACTGTGATCACCACCGCCGCCACCAGGAGCGCGCGCAGCAGGCGCATGGTCTCATCTGAGACCGGCAGGGTGGAAGGACCCTGGGAGAACCGGAAGGTGGAATAGAAATTGACGATCAGGGCCAACGCTGTGACTATGGTCCCGCCAATGAACAGCCACAGTTTCATCACCAAAATCTTGGTGAAGACACCACGGTATCCCAGTTCACCGTACCAAAGCAGGTCGGTATAGACCGTACGCAGCCACCATAGAATCAGGAAGGCAAAGAGCAGACCCACAGCAATTATGCAGCCGCTTCGCACCCGCCGCAGGACACCCTCCGAGACTCCCGGTAGACTCGGGCCTTCTGGTTCGTCTGCGTCGTTTCGTAGGTCGTAGCTCATATCTTATCCAGAAGCTGCCAGAGTTTCTTCCTGCCAAACCTATTGGCCTCTAGCGCTCCTCAAATCACTGACTATTGTAGTGCCGGTGGGATTGCCCCGCACGCACTCCAATAGGGCATCAGGTTGCCGTCCATCAATGATATTCGCCACAGGTACGCGTTCCAGAGCCCGCAAGCAAGCAGACAGCTTGGGAATCATGCCGCCCTGAATGACACCGGAGTTGGAGAGGATGTTGGCCCGGCGTCGGTCTAAGCGTCTAATCACACGCCCGCCGCCGTCCATCACTCCGGCAACATCGGTCAGGAAAACCAGTTGTTCGGCATCCAAGGAGTGGGCTAGTTCTCCGGCCACTGTGTCGCCGTTGATGTTCAGGGGGCTGCCTGCATTCTCTGAACGGTCACGCACGTGAACCCCGATGGGTGCGATCATCGGTATGAACCCAGCGTCCAGCACCGCCCGGATAAGCTCGGCGTTAACCGCGGTCACCTCACCCACAAATCCCAGATCAGGGTTGCCGATCTTGGCTTCAACCGTGCAGCCATCAACCCCGCTCAATCCAACCGACCGGCCGCCGAACTCATGTATCAGTGATACCAATTCCTTGTTGATCAGCCCGCCCAGTACGGCGACCACGATCTCCAGACTTGGCGCGTCGGTCACCCGCAGGCCATTCACAAAGTTGGGCGCCAGGCCTTGCTGCTGCATCCATTGGGAAATCACGTTTCCGCCACCGTGAACTACCACAACTTCCTGGCCTTCTTGCTGTAGGCGGACCAGGTCCTTGAGGCTGGTGTCGTGGCTTCCCAGGGTGCTGCCACCAATCTTGACGACTATCGGTTTTTTAGTCGGGTTATTGGGTGGATCGCCAGCCAATGCTTCCTCCAGATGCGAGCGGCTCCAAGTGATGAGCCTTCGGAAATACTCGGGATGATATTGAATCGCATGGGTGTGGAAACGACTGACGGGGAGGGACCGTGATAGCCGTCGGAATCGCAATCAGACTACCGCTGGTCTCGCCAATGGATGCGGCCTTCCACACCCCAATTATTTAGTTGGAAATTGGACGCAAACGTATACACAAACAGGAGTAAAAATTTGCAGTTGGTATAAAGGCCTGCTTAGGTGGTGTAGGCACTGTTGATGACCACGTATTCTTCTGTGAGGTCACAGCCCCAAGAGGTTGCCTTGCCGTCAGCAAGGTTCAAGTTGACGCCAAAGGTGACCTCGTCACCGCGCATCAGGGCAACCACCGCGTCACGGTGGAACGGGACTGGCTTACCCGACTCCATGATGCAAACGCCGTTGATGTATAGGTCTATCTTCGATTCGGCCATCTCCGCACCGCTGCGGCCCAGGGCCATGATCAAGCGGCCCCAATTGGGGTCCGAACCGTAAACTGCCGATTTTACTAGCAGCGATGAGGTAATGGTCTTGGCAACCAATCGGGCGTCGGCTATATCCCTTGCCCCTTCGACCTCAGCCACTATCAACTTGGATGCGCCCTCTCCGTCCTGGGCCAGTTGGCGAGTCAACTGAACCAAAACCTCGGTCAGCGCGTCTTTGAACGCGGCGGCATCTGCGCTCCCGGCATTCAAGGGCGCGTTACCTGCGGCACCGTTGGCCAGAACAACCAAACTGTCGTTGGTGCTGGTGTCGCCGTCGATATCCAGCATGTTCAGGGTGCTATCAGCGACATCAGGAAGGATGTCTCGAAGGAAATCTTGTTCAACGGCAGCGTCGGTGGCCACAAAGCAGAGCATGGTCGCCATGTTAGGGTGAATCATGCCGGAGCCTTTGGCCACACCAGAAATATTTACCTCCGTGCCGCCCAGGTTCACCTTCACTCCGGTCTCTTTGGTCCTGGTATCGGTGGTCATCATGGAGCGAGCCAGCGAGTTGCCACCGTCGTCCACCAGTTTGATCTCATCAACGCCCTTTTTGATCAGGGTCATAGGCAGTTCAACACCAATGACACCGGTGCTGAATACCAGGACTTCTTCCGGTTTCACGCCCAGCCCAGCGGCGGCCAAAGACGCCATCTCTTTAGCATCGATGTAACCTTGGTCACCCACTCCGGCATTGGCGATGCCTGAGTTGACCACCAGGCCACGCACCGCTCCGCCAGCAGAGATGGTCTCTCGGTTGACCGTTACGGAAGGTGACACCAGGGAGCTCTTTGTGAATACACCGGCCACAGAACATGGGGTATCAGACAAAAGCATTCCCATGTCCATCTTGTCTTCAGAGAAAGTCTTAATACCCACATAGGTAGCCCCAGCTTTGAAGCCTTGGGCGGTGGTTATGGTGCCGCCGTCTACATGTGTGATCGGGCCAGCCATGGGTTACCTTCCTTACTGCGGGTCTTAAACCCGGGAAATGGTTCAAAATCTGCCAGGACGGCGTCTCAGTCGCTGTTCTATCCGTGCCTGAGCAAGCACAGAGTATATCATAAGATTATGCCGAATTTTTCCGGTTATGGATGGAAATCTCGATACCAGGGTTGGATGTGGACTGACCAAGGGGGTTCACCTATAATCGATCGGCTAGGCACTAAATAATCTCAGAATGCAGGTGGCAACATGGCAGCGGTAAGTCCCTTTAGAGGATGGCGGTTCAACCAAGATAAGGTGGGAGACATGGCAGCGGTGCTGTGCCCGCCTTACGACATGATAGACGAGGAAACCCAAGAGGCGCTCAAACGCCAGAATCAGTACAACGTGATACATCTTGAGGCTGGAGAGGGCTTGGACTGGAACACCTCTGCCAAGGAACAATATACCGCTGCTTCCTATCTTTTTGACCGTTGGCGAAAGGAAGATGTACTGCGTCA
>CAYVIG010000170.1:0-6054 GCA_964451445.1 uncultured Dehalococcoidia bacterium | reverse complement strand
AAGCCTTCTCATCGCCTCTGGTCTATTCGCCGGTGTAGGCGGTTTGGGGGCATTCTTGCTGCCTGGGCTCGGTCTGATCTACCCGGCGGTGATCCTGTTGGGCATCGGCTCGTGGCTATATGTACCAACGTTGCTAACGCTACCCATGCAAATGACTGGAATGACGCCAGAAAGGGTGGCTGTGGTCTGGGGTTCGCTGCTCACTTTCAGCGGGTTTGCCATGTTTATATCGCCCATCTTGGTAGGCGCTCTGAGAGATATCACGGGGTCTTTCTTCCCAGGTTTTGCTGTATGCGCCGTTGCTTCATGGGTGCTCTTGGTTGCCGGCTTCCTCCTGCCCAGCAACGCAAACGAAACCACAGCAAGAACCGCGCCCTCTCCGTCTGATTGACAACCCAAAACGGGGCGCGTACCGTTGTGGCGCGTGCCTTTCCCCATCATTTTGAAATAGGATTCCCACGCTAGCTTTCCCTCTGAGATTCAGAGCACCAACCTGCAGATTTTAGGAGACTGACATGGGTAGAATTCCAGCCGCAACACGAGAGACCGTTCCCAGCGACCAGACCGCCGAATTTGACGAGCTTCTTGCCGGCGCAGGCTCGGTACCGTTGGTCGGACCCGGATCGATATTCTGGCACGTGCCCAAGGCCCAACAAGCGGTCACTGCCTTGAACCAATACCTCCGCAACGACTCATCTCTGTCCGACAAGACCTTGGAGCTCACAATGTTGGTAACGGCCCGAGAGAATGACTGCATGTACGTCTGGAACGCCCATGCCGCCTCCGCTCGTGCCGCAGGAGTGCCCGACGCCATAGTTGATGCCATCAGAGACCGCAAGGAGCTTCCCGCGTTGGCTCCCGACGAAGCAGCGCTCATCAACTACGTCCAGGAGTTCTACCGCACAAAAAGGGTGAGTCGTGGCGCCTACCAATCGGCTTTCGAGGTGTTCGGCAAGCAGGGCCTGATAGAGCTGTCCCTGGTCATGGGCAACTATGCCCTTATCGCCGTCGCGGTCAACTCATTTGACTCTGAGCTGCCCGCCAACCGCACCGAGCCGGTGCTGCCCATCTAACTGGACTCAGCTCGATCAACTAGAGGTAAATATGGCGGTTGAACCGTTCAAGATAGATGTTTCAGACTCGGTACTTGATGATTTGAGGGCCAGGTTGGAGCGTACCCGGTGGCCGGATGAACTGCCCGGCACCGGTTGGGACTACGGCAGCAACCTTGATTACATCAAGGAATTAGTGGAGTACTGGCGCACCAAGTTTGATTGGCGCGCCCAGGAAAAGCTGATCAACTCGTTCTCCCATTTCAAGACCGAAGTTGACGGCCTGGGCATCCACTTCATCCACGAGAAGGGCAAGGGACCAAACCCCATGCCCTTGGTGGTCACCCACGGCTGGCCCGGAACGTTCTTCGAGATGCACAAGATCATCCCGTTCCTGAACGATCCAGCCAGCCACGGTGGCGACCCGGCAGACTCCTTCGACGTAATCGTTCCATCCATGCCTGGATACGGGTTCTCAGACCACACAACCAGGCGTGGCCTGGACGTCCTCAGCGTAGGCGACCTCTGGGCCAAACTGATGTCAGAGAACCTTGGCTACCAGCGGTTTGGCGCCCAGGGTGGTGACTGGGGTGCCAGCGTCACTGCCAAATTGGGCTTCTCTCACCCGGATAAGGTGATTGGCATCCATTCCACTTCAACCACCAGGCCAACTCCGTATCTCGGCCCGGGCTCTAGGGAACTGTCCGAAGCAGAGAAAGCCATCATCCAGCACCGGAACGACTGGCAGGCCTCTGAGGGTGGTTATGCCCACATCCAGGGCACCAAACCGCAAACCCTTTCTTATGGATTGAACGACTCTCCTGCAGGCCTGGCAGCCTGGATAGTCGAGAAGTACCGCACGTGGAGCGACTGCGGCGGCGATGTCGAATCACGTTTCACCAAGGACGAGCTGCTCACCACCGTAACCATCTACTGGGTCACCCAGTCCATCGGCTCTTCCACCAAGCTCTACTACGAGACCCACCGGAAGCCGTGGGACTTGAAACAGGGTGAGCGGATCGAAGTACCCTGTGGCATTGCGTCATTCCCCGGTGAGAACACGGTTCCACTCCGGGAGTGGGCAGAGCGTTCCTACAACGTCCAGCACTGGACTGAAATGCCTGCCGGTGGGCATTTTGCTGCCCTGGAAGAGCCGGTAAACTTGGTGGACGACATCCGCAAATTCTTCAGGCCACTGCGGTAGCTCATCTGTCCTGAACCCGGGATTTCTAAAGAATGACCAGTATCAATCCCGTGAGAACGGGCTAAGCCACGCTATCGGCGCAATAGCATGAGATTTGCCAGGCCTGGTCTTTTGGTTTGGCCATGGTTGGCGCGATCGTCGGCATGGGGGGCATCGGTGGTTATGATCAAAAACCCAACCAGCCGTGAAGCGTAGCTACCAAGTCCGACCCACTAGATGTATGGCTTGGACTTAGGCTGCCAAGAAACCACCTGCAGTTCCAGGTTCTCCGCGCCCTTGATGGAGAAGCTGCCGTCTTTTTCCTCCAGAACCTGAGGCAGCAACGCCTCCAGCCGTTCCATCTCCGGTGTATCGGATATCACGTACAACCGGCGCGCGATCTGCTCTTTGGCAATCTCCATACTATCGAACCCACGGTTCCGTTCGGTGTGGATGACCTCGATCTCCGGCTTCACGTCCAACTGATTCAGCACTTCCAGAAATTCAGGGAGGCTGGGCAGAGACAGACGCGGAACCCCGTGCACCGGCTCCCAAAGGGGATATATCTGTGACTGGGGCGGCGCTTGATACACCACCACTATCACCCTCTTGGCATGCTTTTCCAGTTTCCTGACGAAGGCTTCGATATCGCGGATGACGTACAAGACATGACAACAGATCGCGAGGTCGGCCACAGGCACTTCAGCCTCCAGCCAATCAGCCTCTAAGACTTCAACATTCCAAACATCAAACTCATCCGCAACCTCCCGGAGGACACGGCACATACTGGGAGATGGTTCCACGGCAATCACCTTCTTGGCTTCCAGCGCCATCGGCAGAGCCAGGCGTCCTCCACCGGCTCCCACGTCCAACACCACTTGCTCCGAGGTCACAACCTGCCTCAGATGATTCACCAGCGGGTCGTCAGTACGCCTGGGGTCAGCGCGAAACTGCTGGGCAAAGTTGCTCCATGAGTCGGCGGGTGGGTCCTCTTTGCGCATGCTATCCGACTGTTCATGCTCGGCGCGTACCATTTCGTTCCAGTGTTCGGTTGCGGCCATAATCCCCTCGTCAAAGCGGCTGTCCCCATCTTAAGCCACTCCCCCATTCCGGGTAAAATACGGTCTATGTCCTGCCGGTACCGTGAAATTCCCAAATATGTTAGGGTCAACAAATGCCAGATAAATTAGTTGGCGCAGCCGTAAGGGGCAGCACCATTGCAGAAGTTCAAGCGAACATTTTGCGTGCCGAGGAACTGGGCGTTCATGCCGCGTGGATGACCACCGGCGGGGCCAGCCTGGATAGTCTGACCTGTTTTGCGGCTTCCGCTGCTTCCACCACCAGCATCAAGTTGGGCACATCCATCATCCCCACCTACCCACGCCACCCGCTGGTCGTGGCGCAGCAGGCCCAAGTTGTAGCCCAGCTTGCGCCGGGCCGTCTCAGGGTCGGGGTTGGCCCCAGTCACCGCCCGACTATAGAATCTATGGGCATCGACTTCAATGCTCCGTTGGGCCACCTGCGGGAATACGTCCAAATTCTGAAGGCCATCCTTCAAACCGGAGCCGTCGACTTCAAAGGCAAGCACTACTTGGCAACCGCCAGCATCGCTGGCCCCTTAGACGTCCAGGTTATGGGCTCCGCGCTCAGGACTGGCTCATTCGAACTCTGCGGGGCAGTGGCCGACGGTGCCATAAGTTGGATCTGTCCCGGCGTCTACCTGCGGGACGAGGCACTGCCAGCGATGGAGAAAGGCGCTAAGGAAGCAGGTAGGCCGGTGCCGCCGCTCATCGCCCACGCGCCAGTCTGTGTCCACAACAACCCGGACGAGGTACGCGCCGCGATACGGGAGCAGTTCGGCCACCCTGGTCTGCCTTTCTACCAGAACATGCTGATCGCTTCCGGCTATCCGGAGGCGTCGAATGGACAGTGGAGCGACGCCATGATCGACGGTGTGGCCATCCTGGGCGATGAGGAGACCTGCGCCCAGCGCATCCAAGAGCTCTTTGACGTGGGCGCGACCGAGGTCCTCGCCTCGCCGGTCACTGCTGGCTCAGACCGGGCCGCATCCTTGGACCGCACCATGAGATTACTGGGACAGGCTGCTTCCGCCGTCCGATAAGGGAAAACATGAGATACGACGTTGTTATCGTTGGCGGAGGGTCCGCCGGTTGCGCCCTCGCCACCCGCCTGAGCGAAGACCCAAACCGGTCGGTACTGCTGCTGGAGGCTGGGCCGGACTACACAAACCTGGAGCAAACGCCCGACGAACTGAAGCTGGGCCACCGACAGGAAGCTTCGGATATCGAATCACGCTTCAACTGGGCCTACCACGGCCAGGGGACTCCGGAACAAGAAGTGCCCATGCATGTGGCGCGCGGCAAGGTGATTGGCGGGTCGGGTGCGGTCAACGGCCAGGTGTTCCTCCGGGGCGTGCCCGAGGACTATGACAAGTGGGCCGCCGAGGGCAATGACCAGTGGAGTTTCATCAACCTTCTACCCTTCTTTCGCAAACTCGAGACTGATCTGGATGTGAAAGACGACTTCCACGGCACCGACGGCCCCATTCCGGTCAGAAGACTGCCCAGGGACGAGTTCATGCCGGTGAATGAGGCATTTCACCAAGCGACGGTGGCTGAAGGGTTTCCTGAAGACCCAGACATGAACAATCCCGACTCCACCGGCACGGGCCCGGTGCCCATGAACAACCCCGGCGGCATACGCACCAGCGCCGCCCTAGCCTACCTGAACCCCAACCGCCACCGGATGAATCTGACCGTCAGGGCTAATATCCACGCCCGAAGGATCATCTTCGACAGTGACCGTGCCACGGGTGTGGAGGTGGAGAGCGGCGGCGAGAGGTTCATCGCCGAGGGCTCTGAGATAGTCCTCTGCGCTGGGGGGATTGCCTCACCTCAGCTGCTGCTGCTCTCAGGCGTGGGGCCGGCCGCTCACCTGGAAGCGCTGGGTATTCCAGTCGTCAAAGACCTGCCAGGTGTGGGCCAGAACTTGCGCGACCATCCGCTGATAACGGTGGAGTTGGAGCCGAGGGAAGGGGTCAAACTGGCCACTGTTGAACCCCGTATCCAGAGCGGGCTACGCTATACGGCCGAAGGCTCGGAAACCAGAAACGACATGCAGCTTTTCCCGTCGTCGTTCACCGGACTGCGCGCCGGAGACCCGCTACAAGGACGCAGCCCAGACCGGCCCCAGGGCATGCGCATAACCTGCATCCTGAAGCTGGCCGACAGCGCCGGAGAACTGACTCTCGACTCGACCGACCCCAGCGACCCGCCCCGCCTTGAGTATCGCTATTTTGAGACTGAGTGGGACCGAAAACGCATGCGCGAAGCGATTCATCTCTCTCTGAAATTCCTGGAACACCCTTCCTTTGGCCCGTTGGTGGAACGGCGCATCTCACCAACAGATGACGATGTGGCGACCGATGACGCTCTGGACGCCTGGCTGCGGCAGAACGTGGCTACCACACAACACACCTCCGGCACCCTCAAGATGGGACCAGAGTCAGACCCTATGGCCGTAGTTGACCAGTACTGTCGGTTGCGCGGTTTCCAAAACCTGCGGGTGGTTGACCTCTCCATCTGCCCCAATGTCGTCCGCTCCAACACCAACGCCACAGCCATCGTGATAGCAGAAAGGGCCGCCAGCTGGATCAGCTAGTGACCCTTCCAGGCGTGCTTGGCCCATTTTTATAGGTTAAGTGGCTGGTGACTCGGGGCATCGGAGCAATCTTCCCAAATGCCTTGCGGGCGGTGTAGTTTTTGAAGGACAATTTCTGCGACTGCTCCTGCCAACCCT
>CAYVIG010000169.1:0-6100 GCA_964451445.1 uncultured Dehalococcoidia bacterium | reverse complement strand
GATGGCCCTCGATGAGGTGTGCCAGGCGGATTGAAATAGGCTCAGGCAACCAGCCGTTTGATTAATTGCGCGTTTGAACGAAGCTTTAACCCCAGTGTGGCCAGTTCTCGCCGATCCGTGACTGCTATGCGGGTGCAGGTTGCTGATTTGGACGTGCATGACTTCAAAACAAGCGGATAGTAAACCTTGATTTCACAGAGGCATACAAGCACGTTGACCTGTAGGTAACAACCACAGAGGCGTGCATCAGGACAGACGCAACATCGGAGGAAGTGTAAGCGGGCCAGAGGCACGAATCAGAACATCTGTTCGTCTGTCCCAATTTTATGACGTACTGTGGGGACGTATATATAACATATAAAATTTAATTATTTAAATATATATATCTACTCACAGTACGTCATAATTTTGTGACGGATATCTGCATAAGTAATGCTATGTATTGATCTCGGCCGCAGTGGTTCTCTCTTAGGACAAGGTCTTTGGCTACGATTAAACAATCTCCTACTCTTCACTCTCTCCAGTTACAATGGGCTTGTAAGCCTTAATGGCGTCCTCACTACTCACCTGCTCGGCGTAGATGCGGGCAGCGTTTCTCCGGCTCGGATCGGGGGTCTCGAAGAGTTGATCACCAGCGCGCCCACAAGACTCAGGACCGAGAACGTTATGAAAGCAGCGGCGTAGCTGCCGCTCAGGTCGTACACCAAACCTGAAAATAATGCGCCTATCGTCTGTCCAACCTGGACTCCGGTCTCGCTGATTCCCCGTATGCTGCCGATCGACCGCCGCCCGAAGTAGGACGCGAAGGCCACTGGCGGAATGACGTTTCCACCTGCTCCGACGAGCCCTAGAAGCGCGGCCACACCGAATGCGGATACCTCAGATGTAACCAACAGCAGGGAAAGCGAGCTCATTACGCTGAGAAGCATCAGTCCGGTCATTGCCACGCGGACGGTGGTCCGCTCGATGATTGCCCCCCACATCAGGCTAGCCAAGGCGTTCACCCCAGCGTGGACGGTGATCGCATTTGCAGCCACAGTGAGGCTCAATCCCCGGTCCAGGAAGAACGCTCCGACGTGTACCGATATTCCTGCCTGAATCATAAACAGCACGCCAACCACGACCGTCAATACCCAAAGCGCGCGCGTGCGCATTGCTTGGCGAGGGGTCCAGTCGGCCTCATCGTGGTTGTCATCCTCCAGTTCGCCTCCACTCTCAGTACTCAAAGGTGGCTGGTTATCAGGGAGGAGACCAATGATTTCGGGCCGGTCTATTATCAAAAGCGCAGACGGCAGCACGGCTACCGCCAGTACGAGACCCCCCAACAACATCCAAGCAGCCCCTATACTCCAATGAGATATGGCCAACGAGGCTATCTGGACGAATACGATCCCCCCGACGGACCCTGCCAAGTAGATTATGCTGATGGCTCGGCCCCGCTTTCTGATGAACCATCGGGAGATCAAGGCTCCAGTGCCAATTTGCACCGGGACGTGGAATACGACACGTCCGGTGGCGAAACCCATGTAAAAAAACAGGGGCACCGTGGCCCATGCCAGGGAGATCATCGCCACGCCCAGCATCAGCATGCTGCCAGTCAGGATCAAGCGCACGCCGTACCGGTCCACCGCCCAGCCTACCGCCGGCGAGATAAATATGGACGACAGCGCGCCCACGCTAACGGAGCCTGCGATCAGTGTACGGCTCCAGCCAAACTCGTCGGCCATAGGCGACACAAAGACCGCCAGGGTAGTGGTGGACGGTGCCATCCTAGCGAATGTGGTCGTTCCGGCGGCGAACACCACGATCCAGCCATAGTAAAAAGGCAAGCGCGCACTAAGATTTCTGGCTATCACCAGGGAGATGTCGTTCATTCCTTGAAAGTACAGTCTGCCTTGTTGAATCTGATCAATAGAGCGACCGTGTCGGATTGTACACAATCGGGCAGCCACGGGAGAGATTGACTACCTTCGCTTAACTCGCCGGAATGCACGGTTTGCTGTGATCGATACCTGCATCACTCCACAATGGGCTTGAAACGCTCTGCTGCATCGTCAAACGTCTTAACGGGAGAGTTTGAGTTAAAGCCCTTCCACTGGCGAAGTTTGCCTGGCGACAAAATTTGCTGAACGAGCTAAAGCAGCCTCCGAATAGTGCCTGGTCATTGCGGATGTTGCATGTCCAAGGTACGTCTGGAGGTCTCCTTCGCTCATCCCTGCCAACCTTCGCATTGTTGCCGATGTGTGCCTAAGGGTGTGCGCTGATAGCCGAACATTGTTGAAGTAGTGTGGGTCCGACTTCTTCCAGCGATGGAACAGGCTCTTGATAGCTTCGTAACCTAACCTCGACCCACTATCGTTAACGAACAGGTAGTCCGAGTCCCCGGAGCGACTCGCTAGATAATTGTTAATTGCTGCCACCGTGCCCTCTGATAGAGCCACCTGCCGAGTTTTAGCCCCTTTGCCGTGGACGAGCAAAGAGCCATCTATGGACAAGTCGTCCTTGCGTGCTGAGATCAATTCTCCGGCTCTTAACGCCCCATCTATCAATGTGAGCAACATGGCCCGGTTAGGGGACGCTATTATCCTGTTGGGGGCGGTATCTTGCGCCAGCTCAAGCAACCGAACAAGCTGCTCGTGAGTCAATGGTCGGATAAAAACCTGTGGTCTCTTGCACTTAATTCGCCGTACTGGATTAGGCCATTCTTCTGGCGACCATTCATCGGCCACATAGTTGATAAATGCCCGAACGTCCTCGGTAAACGCGAACACGCTCGTTGGACTGAGTGGCTTCCCTCTACGGCCCTGGCTTATCTCCGAAATAAACCCTTCGACATGTTGTCTTTCAATCGCCAAGTGATTGCTAACGCCGTGATGGTAGAGATAGTCTACAAACGGATCTAAGGTTTCATGCAGCGTTTTTATTGTCTTTGGTGACTTGTGAACACTGCTGTAGATGAAAGAGCTTAGGATGTCTCTTAGGTTGGACGGAGCCGTTAAATCAAAAAGGTTGTTAACACTAGTATTAACAAAAGTGTTAACAACCCTTTCTATTTTCTGGTCGGGGTGGTCGGATTCGAACCGACGACCCCCTACACCCCATGCAGGTGCCCTGCCGGACTGGGCCACACCCCGACGCACCTAAAGTATAACACGCCTAGTTAGGCGCAGGGAGTAGGTTTCCTAATTAAGTGTGTCAAAAGGCATTTTTACCCCTTCGGCGTCATCCAAAAGTCCACGGAGCCTTGAATGTTGGAGGCTCCGAACCTTACTATGTGGCCGCATGATAGTTCGTGTTCGGAGTCACCCATGACCACGCTTTCACCGTTGTAGGTTGTGTTGAGCACTCTTTGTAGGGCCGCATCGTCCACCTCGGACAACGGCTTTCGGCAGCTTGACCTGGGGCATTCCCGCTTGTTCACTCGGTACTCCAATCAAAACCAGTTAGACCCTAATTCTAAGCGGCGATACACACGCGGGCAACCAGGCACAGGGATAGACCAGTCGTTCAGCCTGGATACGTTGCACCTCTACCATGCCCTTCGGCATAATGGCTAAGATCTGATAGTCCCGATTGGATCGAGACTACTCCACGGAGGAGCTCCCGTATGCCCGGACCCCTGGACGGCGTTAAGGTAGTTGACTTTACCGAGATTATCGCTGGGCCCCTGGCTGGCCGGTTACTGGCCGACCTAGGCGCCGACGTGATCAAGATCGAACCGCCTTGGGGCGAACCCTGGCGGCTGACCCAACGGTTCACAGACACCGAAAGCCGTACCTTCATGACCTACAACAGGGGAAAGCGCAGCCTGCCTCTGAACCTCACCAAAGACGGCTCCGCTGAGATACTGAAAAAGCTCATCCCAAAGATGGATATCGCCCTGGTAAACTTCAGGCCCGACGTCGCAATGAAACTGGGCGTGGACTACGAGACCCTTTTCGAGATCAATCCCCGACTAATCTACTGCGAACTGACCGCCTACGGACGAGAAGGCCCCGACGCTGGACTGCCTGGCTACGACATGATCGTCCAGGGAATGACGGGAATGGTGTCTTCAGAAACCAAGACCTTGGATGGTGTGCCTTCGTGGGTCTGGTCCAGCCCTTTGATCGACACCTCGGCCGGTATCTCCATGGCATGGGCCGTCTGTGCCGCTCTCTACGCACGGGAGCGCACCGGCGTGGGTCAGAAGATCGAGACCAGCCTGCTGGCCTCGGCCCTATCCTTGATGGGTGCCAGGTTCCTTCACGTGGAGAAGCTTGACAAGGAAACCCGCGAGAATACCATCGCGGAGCTGGAGAAGATGCGTACCGAAGGCGCGACTTACGACGAGATGGTTGCTGTATCGCCGGGCAGTCGGAGGCGGGAGCACCACGGCAACCTCTATTACCGGGTCTACTACACCAAGGATGCACCCATCGGCGTAGGCTGTCTCAGCGACCCGCTACGCCGCCGGTTGCTGGACGTTCTTGGATTGACCGACGATGGGTTGAAGCCGGGCTGGGACCCGCTGCTGCCCGAGTCCCGCGCCTACAGCACAGCTCTGGAAAAAAGGGCCGAAGAGCTAATCGCCTCCAAGCCCAGCGCCGAGTGGCTGCGGATATTCGAGGAACGCGCCATCCCGGCCGGTCCGGTGCGTTTCATCGAGGAGTTGTTTGAGGACCCGCAGGTGGTGGCCAACGGCCTAGTGACCGACGTTGAGCACAGCACTGAGGGCACGGTGAAGATGGTCGGGCCGCTGGCCCATTTCCTGGGCACCGTGCCAACACCGCCACCAGCATCACCAGCCCTGGGCCAGCATGCCACCGAGATACTGGCAAACTTGGGATTCACCGAACATGAGGTAGACGGATGGCGGGATGAAGGGGTTATTGGCTGACAGCTTTCAGTGAACAGCAATCAGCTTTAGACAAAAAATAGTCCTTCCGCATTCTCGGAAGGACTATTTTTTAAAATTTGGCTGTTAGGTTAATTTAGGCCGCTTAGGAAGCCAATAATGGCGGCATTGAAGTCGTCGGGCCTCTCCATCTGGGGCTTGTGGCCGCAGTTGTCGATGGTCTTCAATGTGGCGTTCGGCAACAGACTGGCGTACATCTCGCCGCATTCCACCGGGAATATGGCGTCCTGATTGCCCCAGATGACTAACGTCGGAGTCTTCACACCACCCAGGAAGTGGGGGAGGCTGGGGTTGTGGAGATAGGGCCGCCAACTGAGCCTGGACAACATCTCTTTGTTGCCATGGATAACTGACGCTTCTTCCGGAGTTCGCTCTGCGGTGATCTGGTCGAAGTTAGGCACCTGCTCCATGTTGTGAAATCCGAGCTTCAACCGGGCATCGTCCGAAATCATGAAGACCTCGGTGATCTCGCCTTTCTCGGGACGGATACCTGCGGAGTCGATGATCACCAGACCCTTGAGGTTGTGATGATCCATAGCAGCCATCTCAGCGGCGATCCAGCCACCAATGGAATGACCCACCAGGACATAGTCGTCAAGGCCAAGTTCTTGGACCAAGTCCTTGGTGAAGTGGGCCACATCATTGATGGTGTAGAGCCATTCCGGACGTTCTGTCCCAAAGAAACCAGGGTGGGAAGGCGCGTAGACAGTGAACTTCTCAGCCAGGGGGCTGGCAGTGGGGTCGTAGGTGCCGAAACCCTCGCCGCCGTGCAGCCAGAGCAGGGCTGGACCTGATCCACCTTTGTGAATCTCAACTTTGTGGCCGGAAACCGTTACCTCGGACCGGTTGGCGGTTTTCATTAGAGTCATTGAATCTTCCTTTTTTCTTGCCTTGATGGCCGACGAATCTGCCACGCCGCATTTGTATCGGAAAGTCGTATAAAATGGGCAGCCTATTATCTGAGGCCGGTGCGCAGCAACCCGATTTTGTTACAAAGCCAGAGACATGTCAAGTTACTCTCCGCGTATAGCGTAACTGGCGTTAACATAGTCGGTGCGCGTGCTCCTTGACACGGTTCAGACGCGTCAATACCATAGAATGAGCATTTGCACCCGCACGATGAGGACTTTGCCTACACCACGGCCACATCGTTGGGGATTAGTCCAGTGGTAGGACGCCTGACTCTGGATCAGGAAGCGGAGG
>CAYVIG010000168.1:0-6102 GCA_964451445.1 uncultured Dehalococcoidia bacterium | reverse complement strand
GCTCCTGAAGAAGAGCCAGCTCCCCCCAAGCTCTGGTCCAGGGTGCTTGGCCGATTCGGCCTTTCATCAGGAGGCGATGACACCATCGATATAGATGAAGTGTTCAACATCGCCGGATACGTCAGCGTCTGGTACCAGAGTGAAGAGGCCCATATCACGGAGATCGCAGTTAAAGAATCCCTGCGAGGTCGGGGCGTGGGCGAGCTTCTACTGATTGGCTCGTTGAAAGCGGCCATAGACCACGGTTCCAAGGTGATGACGTTGGAAGCCAGGGTTTCCAACTTCATCGCCCACCGCCTGTATCAGAAATACAATTTCAAGTCTGTGGGCATACGCAAGGCGTATTACTCCGACAACCGCGAGGACGCGGTGATCATGACCACCTGCCGGATAGACACTTCTGAATATGAAACGTTGTTTGACGGCCTGCAGGAGTCTTACCAGACCCGCTGGGGACGGATGCTTATACAGGAGTATTAGAAAGTAGATTCGATGGAATAGGCCACGAAGAACCGTATCTGAGATATTATTTACATAACTAGAATGACCTTGGGAACCGGGGATACTCCCGCTGCGAGCATGAATAGCTTGGGGTTTTGACCCGCCGAGAGTATGGGGTTTAGATGGGTAACCGTCTCAAATCAAGTTGACCAGCCGCAGTCACGTTGTTAGAATGGCTCGGCGTCACCCAGGCCTATGGGAGCCGGTCCTAACGGTATCCTGAAACGGTATCCCGATGAGGGCCGGAATCAACGAGTTAGGCCATATAAAAGATCAATGTTGGTAATTGGATTAACGGGCGGAATAGGCACCGGCAAGAGTGAAGCTACCCGTCAATTGGAAGCACTGGGTGCATCCATAATAAGTGCAGACCAAGTGGGCCACGAAGCTTACACCCCCAACACTGAGGCGTGGGAGCGGGTTGTTGCCACTTTTGGCGACGATATCCTTCAGGACGACCAAGAGATTGACCGTCGGAAACTGGGAGCGATAGTGTTCTCAGATCCCAGTCAATTGGAAAAACTGAATCAGATCATGCATCCGCGAATGGCGCGGATCGTTTCAGGCAAGATCGAGGTTTTTCGCGGCCAGGGAGTGAGCGTTGTGGTTGTGGAGGCCGCTCTTTTGTTTGAAGCCGGCTGGGACTCCCTAGTCGAGGAAGTCTGGGTCACCGATTCTCCGGAAGAGCTCATCATCGGTCGCCTCAAAGAACGAAACGGTCTCTCTGAAGAAGAGGCCAAAAAGAGAATCGACTCTCAAATGGATCGTGCGGAGCGAATAGAGCGATCCGACTTTGTCATCAACAACTCCGGTGATATGGCAGAACTGGGAAATGCCATCAAAGAGTTGTGGGATCGCCGAGTCGCCAAATAGCGGACGGCGGTATAAGAACGATATACCTGAGTTATAGAAGGACCGGGAAAAAACATGGTTGAAGCATCTCCAGAGACAGAAGCGCATTTTACAGAGTATGCGATTGAGGAGTTCCTAGTTAGGGACGAGCCTTACTACCGACCGATCGGCGACGAGATTGAGTTATTTACCGCGGCCTACCGGCAGCATATCCCAGTCCTGTTGAAGGGACCCACAGGTTGCGGCAAGACCAGGTTTGTGGAATACATGGCCTGGCAATTGGGCCGACCGCTGGCCGTTGTGAAAGAACAAAGCAACGAATTGAAAGAAGGTGAGATTCGCGTCCCACTGGTCACCATCGCCTGCCACGAGGACCTTACCGCCAGTGACCTGGTGGGCCGGTACCTGTTGGATGCCAACGGCACCCGCTGGATAGACGGCCCCATGACCCGTGCGGTCAAGGCCGGAGCCATCCTCTACCTAGATGAAGTTGTGGAAGCACGGAAAGACACCACGGTGTTGATTCACCCGCTAACTGACCACCGTCGCATCCTACCCATTGAGAAGACAGGTTCAATCATCGAAGCCGATGACCGGTTCCTGCTATGCGTCTCCTACAACCCTGGTTACCAGAGCGCACTGAAGGATCTGAAACACAGCACACGTCAGCGTTTCATCTCGATCGAGTTCAATTATCCCCCAGCTGATATCGAGACTGAGATCATCGAGCGGGAGAGCGGCTGCACCAAGGAACATGCCGACGCGCTTGCCAAGCTGGGTGAGAAGATACGCAACTTGGAAGAGCACGGTCTGCAAGAGGGTGCCAGCACCCGCCTGCTGATCTACGCCGGGCGTTTGATGTCTGAGGGAATTCCCCCTCGCCGCGCTGCCCAGGTGGCCATCGTATGGACCTTGACTGACGACCCGGAACTGCAACGCAGTATCGAGGAAGTGTCATCCTCCATCTTCGAGTAGAGGACTAGATGGGTCTGACTCCGCCGGAGCTTATAAGACAGGCCCTGGCGAAGCGTGTTGTAGAACGGGTTGATGGCACCGGAATGATGCCTGCAGCCGTAATGATTCTTCTTTATCGCAAGGAAGGAGAATACTGTATCCTATTGAATAAGCGGTCTGAAAAGGTTGAGCACCATAAGGGGGAGATATCCTTCCCCGGCGGGGCCAGAGACCCGGAAGACCGCGATTCATTGGAGACAGCTCTCCGCGAGACAGAAGAGGAGATGGGAATCAAGCGGGAAGACATCACCGTCCTCGGCGAGATGGACGAGATCGTCACCCGTAGCAATTTTCAGGTTTCAGTGTTCACCGGTACCATAGAATACCCCTACAAATTCACCCCAAGCGCTATCGAGATTGCCGAGGTAGTGGAATTTCCCATCACATCGCTGATCGACCCGATCAACCGACGGGTCGAGACGCGCTGGGTTGATGGGATGCCCCTGACCTCTTACTCCTACGTCCATGAAGAACATGTCGTCTTTGGGGCGACTGCCAGAATCCTCCAGAGTTGCATCGAAATCCTAGATGACAGACTGGAAAGCGAGGGACACCAAGTTGACTAGTGGTCCTATTTCCGAGATTGAGGCCGAACTGGCCAAACTGCCGCCGGCAGTTCTTGAAGCCTACCATCAGGCGAATTACACCGTAAAAGAGTCCTTTGGTGAAGAGGAGATCGGCCTCTGGGCCAAGGAAGGACTGACCATCGGCACCCAGACCGTGCGTTCCTGGGAGTCGGCTATCGAGTATTACAACGTTAGCCCAGAGGTCAGCAAATTCCTGTCCTTCCCCTCGTTCATGCAATGGGCTCGCTGCGGCACCTATCTGGCCCAAGATTCGCCGACTCTGGCGGTTTCATTCTTCAAGTCGAGTGTTTCGATCGTTCCCAATCTGCGCCCCCAGTACATTCCGCGTTGGGCGGGTCTTGGCCGCAGTCTCTACAAAGGTACTTGGAAGTCCAGCACATTGGCAGCCAAGTTCTTTGAGGTCAGTCCTGACCTAGTCCGCAATCTGCCGTTCTGGGATGTGGAAGTATTCGCTTCACTGATTGAGGCGTTGTCTTACAAGTCATATGACGTTGCCGGAGAGTGTTTGGTACTCGGCCGCGACGTACTACCCGCCATGGGACGGGAACGTGAGCCGTTCTTGGCTATGTCCCGAGCCCTCATAGACACCAGCTGGCGCGAAGTGAAGACCTGCCTGGAGTTGGTGCCAAGGGCCCTACAACAGGTGGACGAGGCCCAGACTGGGCGGTTCCTGAAACTGGGTGAGCGTTTGGCCAAGGTTGGACTACGGGACACGTCCCG
Organism: uncultured Dehalococcoidia bacterium; assembly: GCA_964451445.1. GTDB lineage: Bacteria > Chloroflexota > Dehalococcoidia > Lucifugimonadales > UBA3495 > UBA9611. The sequence continues at coordinate 2,428 of CAYVIG010000168.1, read as the reverse complement.
GTTCTTGTCCGATGGCACCCAAGCCCTCAGCAAGGTCCCCCAGGGCTCCCAGGGCTATATTCTGGACCTGTGCGACGCTCTGGTAGTGATAACTCCCGATGCCGTGCCACCGTTCCTACGCAGCTTGGACGACGTTCTGAACCGCATCACGGTCAGCCAGTTGGATTCCTGGTTCCAACACGGCGCAAAGCTGCTCCAGGACAACCCAGAGAGTGGTATCGCGTTCTTTAAGATAGAATCCAACACCTCAGAGGCGATGCTGGAAACCCTGTCATCTAGTCTGGAACTGGAACGGGTGAAGAGCATACTTCGGCTCTATTGCCGTGCGCTGTCCGGCGCTGGCCTGGAGATTTACGACACCGGAGAGCTGGTATCACGGAACATCGGCTGGGTAGATGAGGACATGGCTTCCACCGACGGCACCAAGGTGTTCCTACCCCCGGTGGTGGATCACTACCCCAACAAGCAGGACAACTTTTCCTGGTTCAAGGTGGTCTCAACTCACCAAGTAGCTCACTTGGAGTTCGGTAGCTTCGAATATTCCTTTGAAAAGCCGGCCACCCAGTTTGAAGACCGCCGCCACGCGGCGGAAGAACAGATGCTTGAGCGCAAAGCGGCGGAGCGAGCTGCTGCCCAAGCCGCCTACGAGATGGGCGCTCAGCAATTGGCCTCAGCCAATGAGGTCGACGCCGATATGTCGGCTGGCTTCGAAGACCCCAATGATATGGGGAGCGTGCGCACATTCACCGACATCGGTCGCTTCTTGGAGATTTTTGAGAACACCCGTTTGGGATTTGATATCTTCACCGTATTGGAAGATTGTCGTTTGGACTACCGGATCAAGGTGGAATACCCCGGCATCAAGATGGCGTCAGGTCGGGTGCAGGACGAGACCCTGGCCAACAGGCCTCGCATAGAGGACATGCCACTACAACAAGGCCTGGTTGAACTGCTGATCCACATGAGTTTGGACCAGTTCCAGGACCTGCCAGTGGCCAACGATTACAAAGAAGCTGCAGAGATGCTTTCCAGTATCCTCCACGAACTTAGAAACTCCGAAGCCAACGTTGAGGACACGGCAGAAGCCACCCTCAGGGCCTATGAAGTCATCTCCCGGGTTCCCAATGAACAGGAAGAAGAGGACGAGTTCGAGGAACAGGACCTAGAAGAGCCAGGCGAGTTCTCCGAAGAAGAGTACGAATCACTGGTTGACCAATTGCAGGCCGGTATGGATGCCTCCGCCGACGGCGCCGATGGAGAGTCGTATGAGTCTCCTGATCCCGTTGACTACCGTGGCGACTTCAAGCCTGAAATGGTCCAGTTGATGACCAAACTGCAAGCCGATGACGGCGAACAGGGCGAAGCCCAGCCCATGACCCAGGAGATGCTGGAGCAGTTGCTTCAAGAGAGCCCAGAGATGGAGTTGGACGCCGAGCAGGGTGATGTCGACAGCGACATGGCCCAGTTTGCCCAGAACATCATGAAAGAAGCGGGCACCCCGCCGCCCAACTCCGAGCCAGGAGAGGGTTACGGACCGCTGTTGAATGACGACGAGGCGGGTGGAGAACTTGAAGCCAGGGAACCCGAGACCTACGTCTATGACGAATGGGACTTTAGGGCCAATGACTACAAACCCCGCTGGTGCATCGTAAAAGAGAAAACAGTGGAGGAAGGCGACCCGGCCTTCTACCAGGAATCGCTGAAGACCTATTCAGCGTTGGCCAATCACATCCGCCGTCAGTTTGAACTGATCATGCCGGAGACCATGCGCAAGACCTATCGCCTGGTTGACGGTGAAGATATCGACCTGAACGCGGCCATCGAAGCGTGGGCCGATCTGCGTATGGGCGTCCCACCCGACGAGAAGATCTACTGGCACCGCAACCGGAATGAACGGGAAGTTGCAGTGGTATTCTTGTTGGATATGAGCGCTTCCACCGCTGAGGCCATAGACGAAGGTCGGCAGACAGTTGACGACCGTGACGCACCGGACGACCCGGTGGAATACATGGTCTGGCTGCGCCGTCGCCGTGAGGGTCTGGTGCGCCGGAACTACAAGCGCATCATCGACCTTGAGAAAGAGGGTACGACTCTCTTGATTAACGCCCTGGAGTCCATCGGAGACACTTACGGTATCTACGGCTTCTCTGGCTATGGTCGGGAGAACGTGGAGTTCTATGTCATCAAGGACATCGAAGAAGGGTTCAGCGATAAGGTGAAGAAGCGGATCGATAAGATCACTCCGCTTCATGCAACACGGATGGGAGCCGCCATACGGCACGCCGCAACCAAGCTGGAGAACCAGACTGCCAAGACCAAGATCATGTTCTTGATCAGTGACGGTCGCCCCCAGGACCGTGGCTACAGCCGTGAGGGCGTGGAGAAGGAATACGCGGTCCATGACACGCACATGGCGCTGGTGGAAGCC
>CAYVIG010000167.1:0-6117 GCA_964451445.1 uncultured Dehalococcoidia bacterium | reverse complement strand
CCAACGCATCCGGTGGCGAGTACAACCTTCTCATAGACCAAGGAGATTCGACTTACGCAGGTAAAACAGTCTCTTTCAAGGTCAGTGGCGCAAACGCTGCTGAAACCTCTACCTGGACACAGGGTGGCGGCGATGTTCTTAACCTCGTAGCCGCAACTGGTACCGGTGGCGGCGGAACCGCCGGAGAGACGGGCGCTTCTGGCGCTAAAGGCGCAAAAGGCGATAAGGGCGATACCGGTGCCGCTGGTGCCGACGGTGCTGCCGGTGCCGCGGGTGCCAAAGGGGATACCGGCGCTGCTGGCGCTGCTGGTGCTGCTGGTGCTGCCGGTCCTCAAGGACCTGCAGGCCCTGCTGGAGCTGCCGGCGCAGATGGTAGTGATGGTGGTGGTGCCCTGGGTATCATCGCACTCATCATAGCCGCCGTGGCCCTTCTTGCCGCTGGAGGATCTTACATGATGGGGCGACGCGCCTAGCCCCAACTTGGAAGGCGTTAGTAAACTCTATAAAGGAGCCTCTTTAACTAGGGGCTCCTTTTTTATTGAAGCTTAAACTGGTTAATAACAATGAAGTATTCCTGTTGCAAAGAAACTCCAAATCGCGGAGGATAGAATGAGTGGTTAAGCCCTCCGTGCTACCGCATGCTAGCGGTAAACGTTGGAAGGGTTCTGGTCGGGGGTTGCCCGTAACTGATCTGCTAAGATTATCGGGCCGGCCCTTGGGAGTGTGTGGTGCGGAAAGTCTCTACTAATTTAATCCTTATTCTCGCCTTAACAGCGTTCGCCGCCAGTGTCATCGGCGCGGGCCCCGGCAAAATCGAGCGACCTCCTCAACCCTTCTTCCAGGATTTCTTTTCTGGAAGCGTCACTGTCCAGGGCTCCCCGGCTCCAGCCGGAACTCTGTTGATCGCCTGCATAGACGACTGCCAAGACGTATTCGAAAGTGAACCATACATTCTGAAGGCTGACGGTACTTTCGATCAACTAGAAGTAAACCCGAAGAGCGAAGACCTTGTGGGACACACCATCACTTTCTACTTGGTGAATACTTTTGGCCGTATCAAGGCAATGGAAGAACGCCCCTACATTGCCGTCTTTGACTTTTACGTTCAAGATCTTACGTTCAATGACCCAATGCCCGCCCCAAGTCCCACACCGGCTCCCGAGCCGACACCGGTGCCAACACCTACCGCTTCCCTTCCGATTGCTGGAGACCCTGCAGTAACTAGATTCCCCAAAATAGCTCTGTTCATCGGTACTATCGCGGTGGTAATGGGCGGACTTTTGTTGTTCGCGGCACGGCGGAAAGTAGCGTAAAACCCCTCCCTCCAACCAAACCAGCATTGGTTCTACAACAAATTTGCAAGGTGATTCGATGGAGCCCATTATGGGAAGCGGTCTTCAACGGAAGGGACCGAAGGTGGTTGTCACGTTACATACCAGACGCCCGCCATGTCCTGAGTAGGCGGCTGGGGAAGGCTAAGGGTTTGGAGAAGATCGGCTAACTAGCGAGGACGGCCTTGGCTAGTCATAATCACCGTTCGCATGTCAGTACCCAGGTTTGCGGCGGTTACAACCAAGCGGGGCTGCGGCTGAACTTCGTCCAAGCCCATCCGCTGGACAAAGGGGTCTACGGGATCGATATCCACTGTTATCCCTTCAGTCTTGAAATGCATGGGAATAGCGATCCTGGCATCCAGGTCTTGAAGGGTTTGATAGACCTGATCCATAGTCATGGTGCAATGGCCACCGGTCGGTATCAACACCACGTCCACCGGCTTCAGCTCGTCTACCATGCGAGTGGTCAGTGGTGCTGCAATGTCTCCCAGATGGCAGATGTTTATCCCACCGATCTCAATGGTGAAGGCAACGTTGCGCTCTTCCACCAGCTGACCTTCGGTTAGGGGAGTCATTACCCCTCTGGCCGTTACGCCGTTGTACTCATATTCCCCGGGGTCCGTAAAGACTTTGTAATCGCCTTCAAGGCTCTCAGAAGCGCTGTGATTGGGGTGTCGGTTGCTCACGGTGACAATCGATGCTGGTCTGTTGTCGACGCGTAGCCCAATAGCCGCCGGATACGGATCGGTCACCACAACCATGTCTGCGTCGTGGAGGCGGAAGCAAGAGTGTCCTAACCAGGTTATGTCCATGGTTCATCCCGGTGTTGTTTCAGATTTAGAAGTTTCCATGCGATGGGAACGGAGATGGCTGCGATGTACAGCTTAATCAAATCCCCAGCTATGAAAGGATATAGACCGTACTCGAAGACTTTGTCGTCGGGTACGAAGAAGGCCAGCTGGATCAGGCCGGGAACGTATAGGGCCGCGTTTCCTGTCAGCATGGCTACCATGATCCAAGATTTTTGGTCCCAGCCTCGTTCACATAGGAGACCAACGATGAAGGCTGCGGGAATGAAGCCGATTATGTAGCCGCCAGATGCCAGGTCCCAGACCAATCCTGAAGACCCAGATGTGAATTCAAAGCTGTAACCGGCAGCAGTGGAGTTCCCGCCTCCAGCAAACATGTCTAACTGGCTACCAGCCACGGCGTATAGGAGCATTGATGCTGCGCCGCGTCGGCTGCCCAGGACCGCACCGGCTAATAGCACGGCTAGAGTCTGTCCGGTAATCGGTACGGGGGTGAAGGGGAGATGAACGACGAAGCGGGCAAAGCCGGCGGTGATTACGCTGAAGAAGACAATGAGGGCGACATCTCGAGCGATTCGAGAGCCGAACCCGCTTACGGGTATGGCGAAGTCGATGAGGGAGCGCGTTCCAGTTTGAGCGGCCACTTCTATCCCAACCCACCTGTCTTCTGATTAATCCGGGGCAACGATTGTTTACCCCTGTTCACACACCGGTCAATCTCCGGTCAAACTGTGCCTGAGTATAATTGTATAGGCCCACCGGGTCAACGTTTGACACTGCCAAGAAAGCTATGTTAACGTCGGAAAATACTCGATTTAGCCTCAAAATGGAGTGCTAATAGAGGTGTTGACGGGAGACTGATGCTCACAGAACGTGCGGCTACAGTATTAAACGTCCTGGTTGGCGAGTACCTTCAAACCGCTACACCGGTAGCGTCGGGTGAGATTGCCCAGAGTCTTGACCAAAAACCAAGCTCCACCTCCGTACCCGATACCATGGCCCGACTCATAGAAGAGGCCTACATCTTTAGGCCCCACGTTTCCTCAGGCGGCGTCAGTGGCACGGTATGTGTAATCGGCCCCAAACGTATGGAATACGTTGCTGCCATCGGCGGGGTGCGGCGCATCTCGGCATTTATGAGTCAGATGGTGCTGGGCATTCAAGGGAACTCGGCAGAGTAACCCATCATGGCTGCTACCAATGAACAAATAGCCGAGCTCTTCGAAAACATGGGCACCCTTCTGGAAATGAAAGGCGATACCGTGTTCAAGATTCGCGCCTATCAGCGGGCCGCCCGCACCATAGAACAGCTTTCGACTCCCCTGGCCCAGACTGTGGAGAACGGGGAAGACCTGACTAAGATACCTGGCGTGGGAAAAGCCATCAGTGAGAAGATCGCCGAGTATATCTCAACCGGTCAGGTGTCAGCCTACGAAAAACTGGTTGAAGAACTTCCCCCCGGCGTGCTGGACCTGAAAGAGATTCCGGGCGTTGGCCCCAAGATGGCCATGGCCATCAGCCAGCAGTTGGGAATCAGCACGGTAGAAGGGGTTGCCGAAGCCGCTGCGGACGGGCGTCTAGCTGAATTACCCCGCATGGGCAAACGGGCTGCCGAGGGTATTCTCAGGCACATCAACGCCTTCAAAGAGATGGGTAATCGCACTCCCATCGGCGAAGCTCTGCCGGTAGCCGAACAAGTGATGACTGCTCTTCGGGAGCAATGTCCTGATATTGGCCAGCTATTCCCAGTAGGCAGCCTCCGCCGTTGGGAAGAGACCATTGGAGACATCGACCTGATTGGCACCTCCCCCAACCCTGAGGCTGTGGGAGATGCCCTGGCCGCCCTGCCCATGGTCAAAGATGTGCTCGTCCACGGTCCCAAGAAGACCAGTGTGGTTGTGGATTCCGGTATCCAGATAGACCTCCGGATTGCCGAACCAGAGGCCTTTGGGGCCATGCTCCAGTATTTCACTGGCAGTCAGCAGCACAACATCCGTCTCAGGGATTTCGCCAACCGCCAGGGGCTCTCACTGAACGAATACGGCATCACCAACACCGAGTCCGGACAAGTGGAGGAATTTGCCGACGAGCAGAGCTTTTACGCGCGACTTGGCCTGCCATGGATCACGCCGGAACTACGGACAGGACTATATGAGGTAGATGCAGGACTGGAAGACCGCCTGCCAGGTTTGGTGGAAGAAACACACCTAAAAGGCGATTTGCATCTGCACAGTGAATGGAGTGACGGAAAAGATCCCATAGAGTTGATGGTAGATGCCGCTGCTGCCCAGGGCTATGAATACATGGCCCTCACAGATCACTCCCAGGGACTGGGAGTCGCCAACGGCCTCACACCTGACCGTTTGGAAGCGCAGATCAAGATACTGCGAGAGATGCAAGGTAAATGTGACATCACCATCCTCTGCGGGTCCGAATGCGATATACGGGCCTCGGGTGAGATGGATTTCCCTGATGAGATGCTAGCCCAGTTGGATGTGGTGGTAGCTTCGGTCCATAACGCCATGAGCCAGGACCAGGCCACCATGACCGCCCGCATGATTAAGGCCATGGAAAACCCTCACGTGACGATCATCGGGCATCTGACCACCAGGCTTTTGGGACAACGGGAGCCGGTCGAATTTGACCTGGAAGCCGTACTCCAAGCTGCCCGGGATACGGGAACGGCTCTGGAGATCAACGCCTCTCCGGAGCGTCTCGACCTGCGTGACACCCACGCCTACCGGGCCCGGGAGATGGGCATCCCCCTGGTGATTAACACCGATTCTCACCACCACACCCATCTGGACAAGCGTCGCTTCGGTGTGGCGGTGGCCCGCCGGGCCTGGTGCCGCCCAGAGGACATACTCAACACCCTGCCCAAAGACCAGTTCCTTGAGTACATCAGAACTCCAAAACCCAACCGTCTCGGCGTTTTTGACGCTCGCCGCACTGGCACGGCCCAATCTTGAGCCAGATGCCAGACATGGAAGAATACGCCGAGTTCGTACATATTCCGGAGATTGAAGATCAAGTAGACAGCGTTCAGGTCGATGATTGGGTAGAGATCATCGAGCAATCCGGTGAGACTGCCATCGCCCATGCCATTCCGGAAGCGCTTTTACATTTCAGAACCATGCTTTCCGCTGGCGCTCCCTGGCATCGTGCCCTGCTGGAGGCTATGGGCCGCTGGACCCTACCCGAGGAAGTGATCAACGGTCGCCAGTACCGCTACCTCCTGTTGGGAGAAGCCTTTGACTGGTTATTGCTGGCAGAACGCCTCTGCGCCGACGTGAACGGCGCCATACCACCGGAAGAGACGGAGAGGATGCTGTTTAGTGGCAAGATTCCCGACACGGTTAACGAAGATCAGTTCCGGGATTATCTCGGCCCAAGTAAGTACCGGGCCTACATGAACTACCGCTACGGGGTGACCCTGGAAGAGGCGCTTCAATTGGTCGCTGAAGAAGAAGTCCGCAAGCGTCATATGTCCCGTAGTCGCGCGGCCACCGACGACCTTACTGATGAAGCCTACGATAGGCTCTATGGAAGGCCAAGGTCAGAGCTGCTTAAGATGTTCCAAAAGGAAACCAAGAAAGATCGGCGTCGCAATCTCTCTATGTCGGACCTCAAAGAATTTACCTACTGGCTCCACAAGCGTCGTATCAAGCTCTGGGACCCGGCCCGGGTTGCCAGCGACACCCGCAAGGCAATCCGACGGTTGGAAATCCTGGAACAGAGCCATCAGGGCGGTGCTTAGGCCAGCTCACTCCTGATTTCCGCCAAAACACGGTCTAATATCCTGGTTCTACTGCACACACAACCTTTGCCATTTATACCCTCTGACCTCCGCAAATTGGCTTAGAACGGTATTTAGACCCTGCCAGGCGTGGGTCACTGCTGGCCATCCCCCACGAATGTGATGTATCCCCAAACCGCCCTTCAATGGACGCTCAACAACGACGAATGATATATTT
>CAYVIG010000166.1:0-6149 GCA_964451445.1 uncultured Dehalococcoidia bacterium | reverse complement strand
TTCAACGCCCTGGTCCTGCCGACCAGCCCCTCCGGCGATCTCTTCGCCCATGATGATTACGTTCTCATCCAGCTCCATCTCCTGGCGGAGACATTCGTTGATGGCTTCCCTGAATTGGATCTCACGGGTGCCAGTTGTTTGCAATGTGGTCGTCATCTGTTTCTCCTTGAGTGGGCCTTAGTGCGGTATTAGGAGTGGATAGTCGGACTAGACCGACATGTTCACGCCCCGTTTCATCATTTCCACTGGGTAGTCGACGTACACATCGTCGTACAACTCAACCGGTTCCGGCAGGGGGCTCTCGTCGGCGAATTTGACTGCCTCCTCCATGAGCGCCTCGGCTTCGGCGTCCATCTGATCCAGCTCTTCGGCCGTGATGTCACCCTGGGGGATGACAATGTCTCGGAACTGCTTCAGGGGGTCTCGGGCGCGCCAATGCTCCTCTTCCTCCTGGGAACGGTAGGTCAGAGGGTTATCGAAGACCGTGTGCCCGTAGTATCGGTAGGTCTGTGCCTCGATTAGGGTTGGCCCTTCACCTGCTCTGGCCCGAGCAACGGCCTGGGCGGCGGCGTCGTAGACGGCGAACACGTCCATGCCGTCGACGTTGATGCCAGGCATGTCGTATCCCTGGGCTCGGTCGGCGACATGGGTGGTAGAAACCCCGTACTCACTGGGAGTGGACATGGCGTAGCCGTTGTTCTCACAGAGGAAAATCACCGGCAGTTTCCAGACGGAAGCCAGGTTCATTGACTCGTGGAGTACGCCCTGGCTGGACGCACCATCACCGAAGAATGCAACGGCCACCCTGCCGTTCTTCTTGACCTTGGAGGTTAAAGCGGCGCCCACAGCCAATGGGATGCTGGCGCCCACGACACCGTTTGTCCCTAGCATTCCCTTGCTCATGTCTGAGATGTGCATGGAACCGCCTTTGCCCTTGTTGGGGCCGGTGGCACGGCCAAACAACTCTGCCATCATCAACTTGGGGTCAACGCCCTTGGCGATGCAGTGTCCGTGGCCACGGTGGGTGCTGCCTATGTAGTCGTCATCGTTGAGGTTGGCGCACATTCCGGTGGGGACTGCTTCTTGACCAGCTGAGGAATGGACCGAGGCGGACATGCCCCGTTGTCCAGTCTCAGGGATTCCCCGCTCCTCAAAGTGGCGAATCGTCGTCATTGTCTTGTACAGGTATAGCAGACTGTTGCGGTCGAGGTCCATGGTCCCTCCTATCCTTCCCGGGGTCTTCCGGCGAAAAGATGGTGATTTGGGTTTGCCAGGCTGATTTTCGACAATAGTAGCATGCCACCTAACGATGTCAACCGGAAACGACCACCACTTGGAGATGCTGCCCACGAATGATATCCAGCGTATCGGCAGCACTGCCATTGGGCACCGCGACCTCAAGGTAGCCATGACTGCCGACTAGGGCGACCAATTTTACGTTATCCCGGCGCCCAGGGTCGTTGAAAGTGCGACTCACCCCAGGGATTCGGTAATCTCCGATCCGTACCTCCGTATGCCGACAGTCTGGCAGGTCACTTGAGTGGATATTGGTCACTAGATTCCCGTAAACGTCCTGGTAGATCACGTCGCCGGTGATCATCCCTAGTTGGCGCTTTGGTTTAGGGGTAGGTAGATAAAACAGGTTATCGACCGTCCCCCCCAACTCCTCAGGTGGGACACCTAGGGAGAGATGGGCGGCAACCGGGGCGAATACGTCGCGGCCGTGGAAGGTGTTGCTGAGAGGGTGGCGCCAGTATTTGGTGTTGGTCAGGTGCACTACGGAGAGTTCTGGAGGCGGTTTCACAATCCCCGAAATGAGTGGGATAGAGTCCATGTACCTTGAGAGGATTCCGCTCAACAGCCCGTTGTCTGGAGCGACAAACCTGCCCCACGGGGTCGAGAGCAGTATCGGACGTCGGGCTGTGCCAACTCCGGGGTCCACCACGGCAACGTGAATGGCATCTTCGGGGAAGTAACGGTGGTTAACCCCTAGAGTAAAAGACCCTTGGGCGATGTCCTGAGCACGTATCTGGTGGGTGAGGTCGATGAAGCGGAGTTTGGGGTTGATTCCTAGGGCAACGCCCTTCATGACACCCGCATAGGCGTCGGATAGACCAAAGTCAGTGGTGAATACCAGTAAAGGCGTTCCCATCGGTTAACGAGGCGGACAGACCCGCCCTGAGCTATCCTACTCGGACGCTGATGATAGACACCACGATGAAGGCGATGGCTAGGAAGATGGTGAACTGGAAGAGAGTCTTTTCTAGGCCTCGGCGGGTGCGTACCGTGGAAGACGCTGAGCCGAAGAGTCCGCCGCCGCCCTCTTTAACCTGGGCCAGGATGACAACCACCAATAGAATGGAAATCAGCAGTTGGATGATGTTCATGAAATCGTTCATGGATTGACCTCGGCGGGGGTCTTCCGCCTGTTTTGATTATACCCGCTTCCCGCTGGGGGTTGGTTAACGCTTTTTACTTGAGCTTTTCCAGGGCCACGACAACCATTTCGTTGACCAGGTCTGGTTTCGCCTGACCTTTGGTGATCTTCATCACCTGCCCCACCAAGAACTTGGCGGCGGTCTCTTTGCCGCCCATGTAATCCGATACTGCCTGGGGGTTGGCGTCGATGGCCACTCTAACCGCCGTATCGACTGCCGACGTATCACTTATCTGAGTATAGCCTTTTTCCCTGACTATCTGGGCCGGTGAGCCTTCGGATTCGAACGCTTCTTCCAGCACTGTCTTGGCCATGGAGACGCTGATGGTGTCTCTGTCTACCAGATGGATCAGTTCCACCAGATTCTCGGGTGACACTGGGGATTCGACGATCTGACGGTCCTCCAGGTTCAATAGCCGGCTGAGGTCTCCCAGTATCCAGTTGCTGACGTTTTTGGCGAATTTCTCGTCTACCTTGTCGCCAGAGCCGTGAAGGCTGGTGGCCCGTTCGTAGTAGTCGGCCATGTCCTTGGTGTTGGTAAGCAGTCGAGCGTCATACTCAGGAAGGCCGTACTGCACCGTGAACCTGGTGAGTCTTTCACTGGCAAGTTCCGGCAGTTTGTTCTTGATTTCTTCGATCCAGGAGTCTTCGATCACCAGCGGTGGCAGGTCCGGCTCCGGGAAATAGCGGTAATCGTGTGCTTCTTCCTTGCTGCGCTGGGAGTAGGTGACGTTGCGCTCTTCCGACCAGCCTCGGGTCTCTTGTACAACCCGTTCCCCCGACTCCAGCAGCTTCCTCTGGCGTTCCTGCTCGTGGTTCAGAGCCATGAACACCGACCTGAGACTGTTCATGTTCTTGATCTCTGCCTTGGTACCGTACTCGTTCTGTCCCGCTGGTCTTAGGCTGATATTGGCATCACAGCGGAAGCTGCCGTCCTGTGCGTTGGCAGTGGATACGCCAAGGTACTGGATGATGGAATGCAGCTTGCTCAGGTAGGAGCGCGCCTCTTCGGGCGTTCGCATGTCCGGATGGCTGACCACCTCCATGAGAGGCACTCCAGAGCGGTTCACGTCGACCAGGCTGTGGGCGTCGTAGTTTCCGACGCCGACGTGCTGGAGCTTGGAGACGTCCTCTTCCAGGTGGACCCGTTCCACCCTGACCGTTCGCTCCTGGCCGTCCGTACTGATGTCCAGTTCACCGTCCATCGCCAGGGGCATGTCGTACTGGGATATCTGATACCCCTTCATCAGGTCGGGGTAAGGGTAATTCTTGCGGTCAAACTTAGTCAGGCCTGGTATGTTGCAGCCCAAGGCTAGGCCTGTCATGATCGTGAATTCCACAGCCTTTTTGTTGATCACAGGGAGAGTCCCAGGAAGTCCCAGGCACACCGGGCAGACGCGTGTGTTCGCGGCCGCGGTCTGGTAGTCAGCCCGACAAGAACAAAACATCTTGCTCTGGGTCTGCAGTTGAACGTGGACCTCTAGTCCGATGACTGTTTCGTATTCCATGAGCAAAAAGGTCTCTCGACGGGGCAAAGAAAGATGTTATCCGTGCGTAATAATGCTGGAATCCAGTATACCAGGCGTGGAATTGAGGAACAATGAAAGCCCTGTCCCACACCTGATCTATCGAACTACCAGCGTATGGCGATTATTTCTTAGGTTATTGGACATTTTCTTGTCACCATTTCTTGGGCGGTGGTACCGATGTCGGCCGGTGTAGGTATGATCCAGGCCCCTGCGTCTTGTAGGGCGGCAATCTTGTACTCAGCCCGGGCGCTCTCTCCGGTGATGATGGCGCCGGCGTGGCCCATGCGCTTGCCAGGCGGGGCCGAGGCTCCAACCACCAGTGCGGCCACGGGTTTGCTGAAATCTGATTTGATGAACGCTGCTGCGTCCTGCTCCATGGTGCCGCCGATCTCACCGATCATCACCACGGCGTCGGTGTCCGGGTCGGCGTCAAACAGCTTCAGGACGTCAACAAAGTTGGTGCCGATTATTGGGTCGCCTCCGATTCCAACACAACTTGACTGGCCAATTCCCAATGCGGTGAGTTGGCCTACTGCCTCGTAGGTGAGAGTGCCACTTCGGGAGAGCACACCCACCCGTCCGGGCAGGTGGATTGCGCCGGGCATGATGCCAATCTTGCACTTGGCGCCAGGATTGATCAGGCCGGGGCAGTTTGGGCCAATGAGCCTGGTCGGCTTATTCTGGATATACCGGTATATTTTGACCATGTCCTGCACCGGAACACCCTCTGTGATACAGGCGATCAGAGGGATACCGGCGTCGGTGGACTCGGTGATAGCATCGGGGGCGAAAGGCGGAGGCACAAAAATCAGGGCCATATTGGCTTGGGTCTCGGCCACGGCCTCCTCAACCGAGTTGAAGACCGGGATTTTGTCGTCAAACATTGTGCCGCCTTTGCCAGGCGTCACTCCGGCCACCACGTTTGTGCCATAGGCGAGGCAACCTCTGGCGTGGAAGCTGCCTTCCCTGCCGGTTATGCCCTGCACCATCACCCTTGTTGTCTCGTCGACCAGTACTCCCATCTGGGTCTATCTCCAACCACGCATGTGGTTTTGGTTCAAATTAAGCATTGAGTTGTTTGATCGCGTCGGCTGCTTCTGTGAGAGTGTCGGCGAACACCGCCGGCAGTCCGGACGCGCTGAGGATCTCTTTACCTTCAGTCACGTTGGTGCCAAGCATCCTGACGACCAATGGGATTGTTGAGCCGGTCTCTTTGTAGGCCAGCACGATGCCCTCTCCAGCTATGTCACAGCGAAGGATGCCGCCAAATATGTTGACCAACACCCTTTTGACCTTGGCGTCCGAGAGGATGATCTTGACGGCGCTGGAGACCTTTTCAGGAGTGGCTCCGCCACCAACATCCAGGAAGTTTGCTGGTGCCGCGCCTGCCGCGTTGGTAACGTCTAAGGTCGCCATGGCCAGGCCAGCTCCGTTGACCAGGCAGCCAACGTCGCCGTCCAGGTTTACGTAAGCTATATCCAGGTCGGAAGCCTGGGATTCCAGTGGGTCTTCCTGGCTGATGTCCCGATATTCCAGCAACCCTGAGTGGCGGAACATTGCGTCGTCATCCAGGTTGATCTTGGCGTCCAGGGCCACAACCTTTCCTTCGCCGGTGATTATCAGCGGGTTGATCTCCACCAGGGAGCAGTCATTCTCAACAAACACCCGGTACAAGGCTGATAGGACTTTGGCGGCTTCACTTGCTACAGACGGGTCTAAACCCAACCGACGCACCATGCGTCGAGTCTGGAAAGGCATCATCCCTGAGAGCGGGTCAATGGGCTCGGTATGGATGTCTTCAGGGTTCTTGGCCGCAACTTCTTCGATGTCCATGCCGCCTTGGGTACTGACAAGCATCGCCGGTCCACGGTGTCCACGGTCGATGGTCAGGGCGACGTAGAGTTCCTGTTTGATATCCGCAAGTTCTTCTATCAACAGCTTCTCAACAGGAGCGCCTTCCGGTCCGGTCTGCGAGGTGACCAGATTGGAACCCAGCATCTTCTGGGCCATTTCTGAAGCTTCCTCAGGGCTGCGCGCCAGTTGGACGCCGCCCCCTTTGCCGCGGCCTCCGGCATGTATCTGGGCTTTCACCACAGATTGTCCGCCCAGTTCTACCGTGGCTGATCTTGCCTCGTCTGGGGTGGTGGCAACGATGCCTCTCAGCACCGGAATCCCATAACGGG
>CAYVIG010000165.1:334-6192 GCA_964451445.1 uncultured Dehalococcoidia bacterium | reverse complement strand
CCCCCTTTCCGACGGTGGACAGTGGGACATGTTTACCGCCCTAGTGGCCAAACACGGCATCGTCCCCAAGAGCACTATGAAGGAGACCGAGAGTTCTGCCAACTCCGCTCGAATGAACGCCGGCCTCAACTACCAAACCCGACAGGGAGCCAAGCGCATCCGTGATGCCTACGCCGCAGAATCGGGACTGGTGGAACTGCGCCGGATCAAAGACTCGGTCTTGAAGGTGGTCTATGACATGCTCTGCATCCACCTGGGCACACCGCCTACGGAGGTGGACTGGCAGTGGAAGGATAAAGACGGAGAGTTCACTCGCTCCGGGAAATTGACCCCCCTGGAGTTCGCCGCAAACTATCTCCAGACGGACATCCACGACTACGTCAGCCTGGTCCACGACCCACGGGAGAGCAGCCCTGAGGGCGCCACGTTCACCGTGGAATATCTGGGCAACGTCATCGATGCGCCGTCCATCAGGTACTTGAACGTAGATATACAACTGATGAAGGACATCACCCTGAAGATGCTGCAGGACGGCAAACCGGTCTGGATGGGCTGCGACACCGGAAAGCAGATGCACCGTGATCTGGGGATTTGGGACGCTGACCTGTTTGATTACGCCTCGGTGTATGGAACGGAATTTGACCTGGACAAGGCAGCCAGGCTGGAATACCACCAGACGGCCATGACCCACGCCATGATGTTCACAGGTGTCGACGTGGTGGACGGGGTGCCCCGCCGCTGGCGGGTGGAGAATAGCTGGGACGACAAAGTCGGCAACAAGGGATTTTTCCTAATGAATGACTCCTGGTTTGCCGAGTACATGTTTGAGATCGCCGTCCCCAAAGAATATCTCCCAGAGGAACTGCAAAAGGCCCTGGAACTTGAACCCATAGTGCTGCCAGCCTGGGACCCCATGGGCTCGCTGGCCAACGGGTAAATAAGGGATAAGAAATGGTTTTCAAATCGGACATCATCGGCGAGTCTGTCCAGCGCATAGACGGCCCCGATAAAGTCACCGGCGAAACCCTATATACCGCCGACGTGATCCTGTCGGGGATGCTCTGTGGCAAGATCCTCCGTAGTCCTTATCCCCACGCACGGGTTCGCAGTATCGACACGACCAAGGCTTGGGCCGTTCCCGGCGTGAAGGCGATTGTCACCGGAGAGGATGCCAAGGGTGCGTTGCAGGGTAAGATCCTTCGGGACATGCCAGTTCTTTGCTGGGACCGGGTCCGATACATCGGCGACCGGGTTGCGGCGGTGGCAGCGGAGACCCCCGAGGCCGCCGATGAAGCCTTACTGGCGCTGGAAGTCGACTACGAAGTGCTACCAGCAGTCTATGACCCCATGGAAGCCATGCAGTCCGACGCTCCCCTGCTCCACGATGATGTGGCCTCCTACGCCGGCGCTCCATTGGAGCTGATGGCCCCCGACGTCCACAACGGCCAGACCCGACTTTTCTGGAAGAAGGGTGACCTGGCCCTGGGGTTCGCCGAGGCCGACGTAGTTTTAGAGCATTCTTTTTCGATTCCCAGCCGCCACCAGGGTTACATAGAGCCCTTCGCCAGCATCATCGCAATCGACGATGACGGGCGCATCCAGGCCTGGTGTTCCAGCAAATCACCCTTCCGGGCCCGCCGCCAGATGGCCCAGGCCCTGGAACTCAATGAAGAGAACATAAAGGTAAACGTAACGTCCATTGGCGGGGACTTTGGCGGGAAGGGCGACACCCGTGACCTGCCCATCGCCTACCTGCTGGCCAAAATGGCCAACCAGCCTGTCAAGATCGTCACGAGCCACGTGGAGGAATACACCTCCAGCAATCCCACCCACCCGACGTTTGTCCGAATCAAGTCCGGCATCACCAAAGGCGGTCTTCTGACCGCCCGTGAAGTCCACACCGTTCACGCCAGCGGGGCCTACGGTGCCTTGAAACCTCGTGGGTATCTGTCCACCCACCATTACGTTGGCGGCGGATACCGGATTCCCCACGCTGAATTTGAGTTCCTGCAGGTGTATACAAACACCGTTCCTGGCGGGTATTTCCGAGCTCCGGGCGCGCACCAATACACCTTTGCCCTGGAATCCCATACCAACCTGCTGGCTCGCGAGATTGGGATGGATCCGGCCGAATTCCGCCGCAAGAACCTGGTCCTGCCTGGAGAAGAAGACGCCCTTGGCCGTCCCATCCAATTGACCAAGGTCCATGAGGTGATGGAAGCCGCCCTGATAGCCGGAAACTGGGATAAACCCAAGGACGGGCCGGGTCATGGCCGTGGTGTCGCCCTGTTTGGCCGCCAGATTGGCGGCGGTGTCGCCGGAGCAGTTTTGACCGCAGAGGCTGACGGATCCTTTACCGTGATTAGCCCGACTGTGGATATTGGGACCGGGACCCATACCATCGAGAAACAGATGGTCGCCAGTGAGATGGGAGTCTCTTTGGACCAGGTTCAGGTCCGGGTTGGTAACACCGATGAAGTCCCCTATGACGAGGGGCCCCGGGCCAGCCGTGTAACCTACACGGAGGGCCAGGCCGTCATGCAGGCCTGCGCTCAGGTCAAGCAGGCAATCTCCGACGGGGCAGAGCTGCCCCTTACGGTCACCGTTGAGCACATGGCCCAGGAACGCGAAGACATAACGTACTTCGGTGCCCAGGTGGCAGAGGTTCAGGTTGACCGGGAGACCGGCCAAGTGAATGTGACGCGCCTAGTCACGTCCCACGATGTGGGCACCATCATCAACCCCTTGGCGCATCAGGGACAGATCGATGGCGGAGTTATAACCGGGTTCGGCCTGGGTGTCACAGAAGAGTTCGTCACTGACGACGGCCAGGTGCTTAACGGCAACCTGGCCGACTACAAACTCCCCACTATGGCAGACGTCCCAGAACTCGAGACGGTGTTGATCCAGACGGCTGGCGGCACCGGCCCCTACGAAGCCAAGGCCATCGGAGAACTGGCCAACAACGCCACAGCCGCTGCCATTGCCAACGCGGTGGCCGACGCTGTCGGCTGTCAGTTGTTTGAGCTACCCATCACCGCCGATCGGGTCTACAAGGCGCTCCAAGAAAGCCGACCCTCACAGGCATTTAAGACAACCGACTAGAAATTTCCCAATGCGCCGCAGTATTGTCCTTTTTGTGCGGAAACCTTACAATGCACATGATATTGAAGCATTGCTTATATGTTGAAATCGAATAATAAATTCCCGATAAGCCCCTGTAATAGACTGCTTCAATACGACCAGTAAAATTCGAAAACCTGAAGGAGCGAATCGATGGTTAACACTCAACAACCGAACGATTCAGCAGGCACTGAATCTAACGGCGAAATCCAAGAATTCGACGCGATCGTCATTGGAGCTGGGGTCACCGGACTCTATGCCCTTTACCGACTGCGAAAACTCGGATTCTCAGCGAAGGCAGTTGATGAAGCCAGCGGTGTCGGTGGAACCTGGTATTGGGCCCGCTATCCCGGCTGCAGATTCGATTCAGAGAGCTATTCTTATGGGTATTCGTTCTCTGAAGAACTCTTGCAAGAGTGGGACTGGAAAGAACACTTCGCCGGTCAACCCGAGACAGAACGCTATCTGAACTATGTGGCAGATAAATTCGACCTGCGTCGGGATATCCAATTCAACACCCGCGTTAAGTCGGCCACCTACAACAAAGAAGAGAGCCGATGGTTGGTGGAGGGCACAGACGGCAGCAAGCTTAAAGGTCAGTTTCTGATTACTGCGGTCGGCCTACTGTCTGCTAGTTACGTACCCAATTTCGAAGGTATCAACGACTTCAAGGGCTTTTGGACACACACCAGCCGTTGGCCCAAAGAGGGGGTCGATCTGAAAGGCAAGCGGGTAGGCGTGGTTGGCACTGGCGCCACAGCGATCCAGTTGATTCCCATGATTGCTCCAGAGGTTTCCCACCTCACGGTCTTCCAGCGGACAGCCAACTATACCGCGCCGCTGCGCAACGGCCCGATCGACGCCGATACCATGCAAGAGATCAAAGGGAATTACGACGAAATATTCAGAGTGTGCAACGAAACTGCCGGTTCATTCATGCATAAATTCGACGACCGGTCAGCGATGTCGGTCTCTCCGGAAGAGCGGCTGGAGCAGCACGAGAAGCTGTGGGCCAAGGCGGGCTTTGGTAAGTGGTTGTCCAACTTTAAAGACGTTATGGTACCTGGTGAGGCCAACGAAGATTACTCTGCGTTTGTCCGCGACAAGATCAGAGAGCGTGTCAATGACCCGGTTGTTGCGGAGATGCTTGTGCCCAATGATCACACTTTCGGCTCCAAACGCGTGCCATGCGAGACCGGTTACTACGAAGCTTTTAACCGGGATAACGTCTTACTGGTTGACGTCCGCAAGGCTCCGATTGAGAAGATTACTCCTAACGGTGAAGACCGCCGTTGCTGAATATCACTTTGACGTCATCATCTATGCCACCGGGTACGACGCCGTCACCGGCGCTTTGCTCAACATCGATATCTATGGCGCAGACGGGAAGACACTGGGAGAGAAATTCACCAACGGGCCAAGAACCTACATGGGTATCTCCAGCGTTGGTTATCCCAACCTGTTCACCGTCAATGCCGCGTCCGTAGGTAACTTTGTCCGTGCCGCTGAACCGCTGATGGACTGGGTGACTGACTGTATGGTGTATGTCCGCGACAACGGCTACACTAGTATTCAACCGACCCTGGAAGCAGAGGATGCGTGGGTTGAGCACGTCAACGAGGACGGCAAAAAAATTCTCCGCACACAGCACCCAGCCTGGTTCAACGGAGGGAACATCCCGGGCAAAGCCCGCGCCTTGCTGACCTCGCCGGACACGGCTCCAGTAATGCGTGCCAAACGATTGGACGTGGCCGCCAAAGGCTATGAGGGCTTTGAACTTAAGTAGTTTTGTTTCAAAAACCAAAGGCAATCAAAAGGGCTAGAGATTTCTCCAGCCCTTTTTGATGAGTATTGAGGCAACAATCGGTAAGGTCCCAAATAGCACTTGCGCAAAGAGGAAGCAGACGTTCGGGCAACATGGACCACAGCTGGGATGTGCGCTACCGGTAGTCACTACTTCTACTTGAAGGATGTTTTATCCCAACAGAACGCACAGTGCGCTTGGCTGAGTAGCCCGAAGAAACTGGCCCATTGTTCAAACCACGCACGATGTTGATTTTTTTCTGGGGACCATTTCCCGCTTGTCTATTGGGTATCGGGAGGAGCGCGATGGACACCTTCTTAGAGTCCGTCGCCGGTATCGGTTTTAACATGCCCCTAACACCTATGCGTGATCACCCATCGGTGCATGCAGCGGTGGGCGATCACGCATAGGCCGCATTGAGCTCCGCACGGGCGTACGTTTTCGATTCCATCGCAAAAGCATGGAAGAAATCCATTGATGGCGATTCAGATATCACCCAAGAGATCGTCCAAGCCCGACCGCCCGAAGCAAATACCTATCGCGAATCTGTGAGGGCTGTCGATCTGCTCTTCGAAGCGGCTGGGACCACCGCGGTCTATCCATCTCACCCGATGGAGAGGTACCACAGAGATATCCACGTGGCGACCAAACATCTGGGAGGTCATTCCTCAAACTTTGATATGGGAAGACAAGTGTTGCGGGGGTTAGTTCCTGCCGGACAAGGCTGGTAACTCGCCTTTTCTGTTTTTAAAGTTGGGCTAACTCCAAACCCGAATATGGCCACGCTTTTGGTGTCCCTCGGTTGGCCCGTTAATATTACTCTTGGATACCAGTAATTGAAGGATGGGTCGGCTGTTTTCTTAGCCGACGATTGGCTTGCATCGAAGCATCAGAGCCGTTCGATTGCGATCAAGTAACACGAACAAAATAG
>CAYVIG010000165.1:0-324 GCA_964451445.1 uncultured Dehalococcoidia bacterium | reverse complement strand
GTGCTAAAATTCATACATGGCCCAAACGCGGGGGTGTAGCTCAGCGGGAGAGCACCTGCTTTGCATGCAGGGGGCCAGGGGTTCGATTCCCCTCACCTCCACCATCTTTCTGCATTTAGATTTCGCCTTTGCCCTCCTCAACGAGTCTTATAGCAATATAAAGTGGTAGCAAGGGGACTGGTATGTCCACAAACATTGGGAAAGAAGGGAATCCGGTGGAAGGTATCGTCGGTGGCAGTACATCAGATTTCCCAATCTTAAGAAAAGCTGTTGACCTATTTCAGTATAATGGGGTTGAGAGCCAACTCAAAGTGTTATCCGCTC
>CAYVIG010000164.1:0-6193 GCA_964451445.1 uncultured Dehalococcoidia bacterium | reverse complement strand
GAAGAGCGTCGACAAGTACGTCCGCGTCAGGTTCGGCAAGACCATCGCCAAACCAAGGGCACCCCGAATCAATCGGGATGCGCTTACTCATATAACTGAGTGACCTATGGCCAGCAACCCTAACGAACAACACCGACGCACCCTCTCAGGCTTGGAAGTGAAGCCGGTCTACACACCGGACGATCTCGCCAACTCTGACTTCATACGTGACCTAGGGGATCCGGGCGAGTTCCCTTTTACTCGCGGCCCCTATCCCAATATGTACCTGGGACGGCTGTGGACGCGGCGTCAGATAGCCGGATTCGGCACCGCCCAGGCCACCAACGAGCGGTACCGCTTCTTATTGGAGCACGGCCAGAACGGCATCAGCACCGACTTCGACCATCCGACCTTGACCGGCTACGACTCGGACCATGAGTTGGCCGAGGGCGAAGTTGGCCGCCTAGGCGTGGCCATAGACTCGGCCCGTGACATGGACGACCTGTTTCTGGACATACCCTTGGACGAAGTCAGCGTCTCTCTCACCATCAACCACCCAGCAATCGTGCTGATGGGGATGTTCCTGTCGGTCTCTGAAAAGAGGGGCGTCGATTGGAAGGCCTTACGTGGGACAGTCCAGAACGACTCGTTGAAAGAGTTTCACGGGCAGAAAACCTTTGCCCTGGGGCCTAGTCCATCACTCAAGCTGACCACCGATATCGTGGAATTCTGCACCAATCACGTGCCCAACTGGTACACCATCTCCATATCCGGCTACCACATCCGCGAGAGCGGTTCCGACGCCGTTCAGGAACTGGCCTTCACCATCGCCCAGGGGATGGCCTATGTTGAGTCGGCCCTGGAGCGAGGATTACCCATAGACAGCTTTGCGCCTCGTCTGTCCTTCTTCTTTGGCTGCCACAATGATGTTTTCGAAGAGGTGAGCAAGTTCAGGGCGGCGCGGCGCATGTGGGCCCGCATCATGAAAGACCGCTACAAGGCTCAGAAGCCAGAATCCATGCGACTGCGGTTCCACACCCAGACCCTGGGTTCCACATTGATGAGGCAAGACCCGCAGAACAACATCGCGCGAGGCACGCTGCAGGCACTGGCCGCAGTACTGGGCGGAACGCAGTCCCTGCACGTCAGTGGGTTCGACGAAGCCTTCGATATACCTTCGGAAGAGGCCATGCGTATGTCTCTGGCCACCCAATTGATCCTCTCCCATGAGTCGGGTGTCACCAACACCGTCGATCCGATGGCCGGCTCCTATTTCATGGAGAGCATGACCAACAACATTGAAGAAGCCGCCTGGGAATACATATCAAAGATCGAGGCGTTTGGCGAGGGACAGTACCCGCTGAGATCGGGCATGCTCCATGCCATCGATACCGGCTACATCGAACTTGAGATTGCCCGGTCAGCCTACGAATACCAGCTCAAGATCGAGAGCGGTGACCAGGTCGTTGTCGGCCTGAACCAATACCAGTCCGAAAGCAACCAGAAGCTGGAGTTGTTCGAGTTCGACCCCGAAGAAGAGGAATGGCAGAAGGGACGGCTCGCTGAGACTCGTGGCGGCCGTAGTCCTGCGGATGTGAAATTGGCCCTGTCCTCACTGAAACAAGCTGCGCAGGACGACGAAAACCTGATGCCCTCGGTTCTGGAAGCTGTGGGCGCACTTGCAACGGAAGGCGAGATTCTGGCCACCATGCGGGACGTCTACGGCGAGTACGTGGATCCTGGCGTGTTTTAGATGACGCAACCATCTAACATTAAGGTCCTCCTCGCCAAGTTGGGCCTGGACGGACATGATCGAGGCATCAAGGTCATTGCCAGAGCCATGCGTGACGCAGGCATGGAAGTAGTCTACATGGGCATGCGAGTGACGCCGGATCAGGTGGCGCAAACTGCCCTGCAGGAAGACGTGGACGTTGTCGGTATCAGTATCCTATCCGGCGCCCACATGCGGCTGATCTCTCGTCTGGTCAAGGCCTTGCAAGACCGCCAGATCAGCGATGACACCCTACTGATGGTCGGCGGGACCATACCCGAAGATGACGTTGAACCACTGCATGAATTGGGTGTGCAAGGCGTCTTTCCGGTGGGCAGTTTCACCACCACCATGACCCAGTTCGTCACCGAGAATATCAACAGGGGCCGTTCGGCCCCCCAAGCGTAATCACTTCTCTTTAAGAGACTGTTTATATGGAATGGCCTCCCAAACACCCCCACGACTATTACCCCGCAGCAGACCAGGAGTGCTGGTCTCCGGAACTGGAGACCATGCCGCCAGCAAACCGTGATCGGCATACCCTAGCCAAGTTACAGTCGCAGGTTCGATACGCCTATCAGAACTCGGGCTTCTACCAGGAATTCTACAAAGGCGTGACAGTCGACCCAGCCAATCTACAAAGCCTCGAAGAATTCGCCCAGCTGCCAATCCTCGCGAAGGAAGACATTAGGCACGAGCAGGAACAACATCCTCCGTACGGGCGGTTCCTCTGCGTCCCACCCGAGAAGATTTTCCGGGTACACGGCACTTCGGGCACCACCGGACGCCCGACCGTGTTCGGCATTGGCAAGGACGACTGGGACCGCATAGGCGAAGCCCATGCACGCATCCTATGGGGCGCTGGGCTCAGGAAAGACGATACCGTCATGGTGGCCGCTGTGTTCAGCCTTTACGTTGGCAGTTGGGGGGCTTTGGTGGGAGCGGAGCGGTTGGGAGCAACCTGCTTTCCCTTCGGCAGCGGCGCGCCAGGTCAGACCGAGCGCGCGGTGGAGTGGTGCAGCATGGTTAAGCCGTCTGCTCTCTATGCCACGCCCTCCTACGCTCTCTACCTGGCGGAGACCGCCCGACAGATGGGCTTCGATCCCAAAGACGATTTTGGATTCAGGTTCATGTTCTTCTCGGGAGAACCTGGTGCCAGCGTACCAGCCACTCGACGCCTGATCGAAGAGACATTTGGCTGTTATGTCGTCGACCAGGGCAGCATGGCTGAGATGACCCCCTGGATGAGCAATTCAGGATGTAAGCACCTGGACGGCGGAATGCACCTCTGGCAGGACATCGTCTACACGGAGATGGTAGGCCCTCAAACTAAGCTGAACCTGCCCTTAGGGGAAGAAGGAGTGCCGGTCTACTCCCACACCGAGCGCACTTCCCAGCCGATGATCCGCTATTGGTCTGGAGACATCGCCCGCTGGGACATGGTGGATTGCCCCTGCGGCCGTACCTACCCGACCCTGGTCACCGGCATCTACGGCCGGGTTGACGACATGATTATAGTCAGAGGCCAGAACGTGTTCCCCTCACGGATAGAGGACGTGCTTCGAGGTATGAACGAGTTCGGAGGCGAGTTCCGGCTGGTACTGGAACGAGAGACAGGCCAGATGGACCGTCTAACGGTGCAAGCCGAGGTCCTAGCCCAAGAATACACCTCCCAGGAATTCAATTCAGCGGAGATGGAGCAGATACGGGAGCGGTTCGCCGCAGAACTGCGCCGGGCCATCGGTGTAAGCGTCGGTGTCCAGTTGAAGCCCGAAGGCGAATTCGAGCGCACCCAGTTCAAAGCCCGCCGTATAATCGACCTGCGCACTCCTTAGCACATTCGCTAATCGGGTCGGGGGTATCTACCGTATGACATCCGGAAAGCCAACCTACAACACATTAAATCACTCCCTGGGTGAGACCATCGACCTCATCCGGGACACGGTGCGGCAATTCTCC
The DNA here is from genome assembly GCA_964451445.1 of uncultured Dehalococcoidia bacterium. GTDB lineage: Bacteria > Chloroflexota > Dehalococcoidia > Lucifugimonadales > UBA3495 > UBA9611. The sequence continues at coordinate 2,484 of CAYVIG010000164.1, read as the reverse complement.
TTGCAAGAGATAACCCCGAGGGCTGTAGAGATCGACCAGACCGACGAATTCCCCCGCGACCTGTGGCCACGGCTGGGCGACTTGGGTTTGCTGGGCATGACGGTCTCGGAGGAATACGGCGGAGCTGGACTTGGTTACCTGGCCCACGCCATCACAGTTGAAGAGATTTCCAGGGGTTCGGCAAGCGTCGGACTTAGCTATGGCGCCCATTCCAACCTGTGCGTCAACCAAATCTTCCGCAACGCCAGCGATGATCAAACACGACGCTACTTACCCAAGCTGATCAGCGGAGAGCATGTGGGCGCGCTGGCAATGAGCGAGCCAGAAGCCGGGTCTGACGTAGTGAGTATGTCGCTCCGAGCAGAGAAGAAGGGCGACCGCTACGTGTTGAACGGCTCCAAGATGTGGATCACCAACGGCCCAGACGCCGACACACTGGTGATCTACGGCAAGACCGACCCCAATGCAGGCTCCCACGGAATCACAGCTTTCCTCGTAGAAAAAGTGTTTACCGGATTTGAACCGTCTCCCAAGCTGAACAAGCTGGGCATGCGTGGCTCCAGCACTTCGGAATTGGTCTTCACAGACTGTGAGGTGCCGGAGGAGAACGTGCTGGGCGAGGTCAACCACGGTGTCCGCGTCCTGATGAGCGGTCTGGACTACGAGCGTTTGGTCCTAGCTGGCGGCCCCCTTGGCCTTATGCAATCTTGCCTAGATGTGGTCATCCCATACGTGCACCGGCGGGAGCAGTTCGGCCAACCCATCGGCGAGTTCCAATTGATACAGGCCAAACTCGCCGATATGTACACGGCTCTCTCGGCCAGCCAATCGTATATCTACGCTGTCGCGCGGGCCGCTGACCGCGGGGAGAACATACGCAAGGATGCCGCCGGGTGTCTGATGTTCAGCGCCGAGCATGCCACCCAGACGGCACTACAGGCCGTCCAAACCCTGGGCGGCACCGGTTACCTAAACGATTCACCCACTGGCCGTCTGCTTCGGGATGCCAAGCTCTATGAGATTGGCGCGGGCACCAGCGAAATTCGCCGCATGCTCATCGGGCGGGAACTGTTCCGAGAGACCGAATAACCTTTGGAACCCTACTCTCGCGTATCCAGTAACCGATAACTCGCCAAACGTGTCTACTTACCGGTAAACAACACCACCTCCCTCTGCAATATCCTTTCGCTGCCCTCTTTTCTGCAATTTTAAAGTTGCACGATTCATACGGTATCCCGCATCTAAATTAATTGTATAAATATTATATTAATTTTAAACTTAATATAATCATCAAAGCTAAAAGCAGGTAATCAGGCCATGGCCAGGGTAACTGGTTCAACTTGTACGCCTGCTGCATGGGGTCCTTGGAGTTCCTCTAGGAGCAAGACCTCAGCGTCCGTGTCGCGTCATCGCGACCAAGAGAGGGAGGACGGGAATGCACTATTCGACTCTACGGCTGCCAGTAACGCTGATGTTAATAGCGCTAGCAGTGGTGGCCTTCTTCGCCAGTCAATCTAACCTTCATGCGGAAGACGACCACGGTGACTACCGTTTCACTTCCACTAACCTGAGCATCGGCGCCGGGGCCGTTTCCGGCGTCATAAATGCATCAGACATCTTCTTTGATGTGGACTATTTTTCTTTCCAGGCGACCAGGGGTGTTCAGTACACCTTCTTGCTGGATGAGATCACGGTGGTTGACGCCAACATCGCCGTCATCAACTCCCTGTCCCGGGGCAACGACAGTTCGCCTGAACAGGAGCTAACGATATCCGGCGGGCAGAAGACGCTCACCTGGATCGCCCGCACCAGTGACACCTATTACGTGGAAGTGTCCGGCACGATAAACAACTCTGACGGCTCCTTCTACCTAGGTGATTACTCCATCAGCGGATTCGAAGATACTCGTTTGATGGACCGTCACTCCGATGACCGGAACGGCGCGACCATGATTACCTCAGGAAATGTCTACCAGGGAGCTGTCAGTCCATGGAGTAACCAACCCAGTCTCACCAACACCGTGGACGGCGGCGACGACTACGATTACTTCTCCTTCCAGGCCCAACGCGGTGTCAAATACAACGTGCAGGTAGACCTGGCCACGTCGGAAGGCGTGGAGATAGGCATCCACACAGCATTTGACGGAATGGAGAAGTCCAACTACGGAATCGGCAGCACTTTGGACTGGATATCTCCCTCCAACAGCACCTACTACATTTCGGTATCCGGCACCAGTCGGGTACGGGACTCTCAGGGCACGTACGCCATCAAGCTCAATGCTGAATCAGAGCTTCTGGACCATCACGCCGACTCCGTCGCAGGGGCCACAGTGGTCAGTATCGGAAATGCCCATCAGGGTTCCATCAGCCCGTCCGACGACTTGGACTACTTCTCATTCCCCGCCCAGCGCGGTGTTAATTATATTCTGGATGCATCATTGGGCAGCGCCGACGGTGTAGATCTCACGATCATCAATGGCGATGA
>CAYVIG010000163.1:0-6219 GCA_964451445.1 uncultured Dehalococcoidia bacterium | reverse complement strand
GTGGCCCTGGACCGTCTCCGGCAAAAGTGCCGTCCATCACCGCGAAAAGCCCTGGATGTATCTCTTTCTGGATGGCCAACAGGTCGGTCAACGTCTCGTGGATCACCGAGTGGGTCCAGTGGCGCTTCCGGTGGAGCAGTCCACCAAAGGCGTTCTTCATAGCCCCGGTCATAGTAGTGAAGACGTGGGTCTTCATGGTGGGCAGATGGACGATATTCGTCCCGGGGAAGCTCTCAGGTATCTGGATCCCCTCCGGGAAAATGTCATCCAAGACCAACATCTCGGCCTTGGGCTTGTAGTCAATCCAACCGTTGGGTTCCGAGTCCAGGTGAATGTCAGACAGGCCAACCTTTTCCTGAGCGGCCTTGTGTTTGTTTTTGAGTTCTCCCTCGTAGGAGTTCACCACAACCGTCCCGTTATGAGCAGCCACCAGCTCTTTATGACCCCGCGCCTCCAGGGCTTTGGCCACTCCCTCGATCTGCCAGGGTGTAGTGGAGCATCCTGGATACCAGTGCTGCCAGGAGATGTTCACCTTCAAAAAGGTCTTGATCTCCGGAGACAGAAACTCTCCGATTCCGGCCAGATCCATAGCCCGCCCCATGTCAGCAACGGCAGTCTCCGAAGTGGTCGCGACCACCGCCACCGTAGGACTGCCTGGACGGGATTCTTTCCTCGGTATTGAACCAGGGGCGGGCTGGGTTATTCCCGGATCAAAGGATGTCATTGTGGCTCCTATTCTTGAGACGCTATTGGATTGGTATGCCGACCAGCATGCCCATTTTTCAACTATTTAGTAAAAGTACTATCGTCGAAACGGCAACCCAACTGATGATCGATAACACCAGTGGCAGGTCACGGATGATCAACTGTTCCGGTGCCTCCGCCTGTTCGCTGTTGTTCAAAAGGAATAAATAGCGGAACAGACCAAAGGTTACCAAGGGCAGTGTGAACAACATGGTGTTGTTATCCGGCAGGTTTGTCGCTTCAACCGTATAAAGAGTATAGCTCAGCCATGCCGCCGCGGCAGACAACATCAACAATTGGTTGATGAACGGGCCTGAGTAATCTTTAAGCACCGACCGTTGTTCTTCAGCCGAGTCCCCGGCCAATCTGACTTCGGCGAACCGTCGTCCCAATACGATGAAGAGCGCTCCGGCTCCTGTGGTCGCGTACAACCACGGCGAAGGTGTTACGTCGATGGCCACGGCTCCGGCAGCAGCGCGGATGACGTACCCACTGGTCACAGCGAAGGCGTCCAGTAGCACCACCTGTTTCAATCCCAATGAGTAAGCGACGTTGATCAACGAGTATAGGCCACCGGCCACACCCAGCAGTGGCTCCACTAGGACCATCACCCCCAAGCCGACGACAGTCAGCACCACCAAGACGGTACCCGCTACCGGAACGCTGACTTTGCCCGAGGCGATGGGCCTGTTTCGCTTGATTGGGTGCAGGCGGTCACCAGCACGGTCCATCAGGTCGTTCAATAGATAGATCGCGCTGGATAAGGCGCAAAATGCCAGGGCAACCAGCGCCAATTCTATTAATAGCTCGGGTACCTCGCTCAGGTCGTCAGTGCCCCAAGCGACGTCGACGGCGAAGACAAAGGGCAAGAACACCAGACCGTTCTTCACCCATTGGAGCGGACGGAAAGCCCTAAAAAGTGCCACCGGATCAACGGCCAGCGCGCCTCTGCCCTCAGAGTTTTGCGTCTTTTCTGTCGTACTCAATCTCAGTTAACTTGCTTTAAAACTCGTATCTTTACCGCTGGGATTCCACTGGCTGGATCCGTCGCAAAGCCAGCAGTGCCAGCAGGCCAACCAGCACCGCAAACCAGAGCGTCACCAGGCGTGTAAGGACTGTACCCGCAGATGCACCAGCCCTGGTCACACCGCTCTGTTGCAAGAATGCCAGCATGCTCCCTTCAGTGCCGACCAGTCCGCCGGGAAGGGTGGTCACCGCACCTACCAAAGTCGCCACTGCATAGATGGGCAACGCCCTAACCAGGTCAATATCGGACCCAATACCCTTCAAGATCACCCAGAGAGCCAGTCCTTCCGCGAACCAGGCAACGGCCCCGATGACCACACCAACAACCATCACCCTGGGAGACACCAGCTCCTTGAAACCCTCATGGGAGCCCTGGAGCAACTCGCTCCAACGGGAAAGGATTGGCAAGTTGGTTATATATGAAGCCTGCCGCGACACCGCGAACATAAGTCCAACTACGGTCGCCAGCAACGCGACTGCCAAAATCACTATCACAGGAACTGGAAGCAGTACGAATCCGGTCAGGCCCAAGATGATAACGGAAATGACATCTGCGAGCCGTTCCATCACCACGACGGGAGCCGACCGGCTCACCGGTACTCCAGTCTTGCTGTTCAGTAGGTAACATTTTACCAACTCGCCAGCTTTGCCCGGAGTTATCGACATAGCCAAACCGGAGAGAAATACCAATGCGCTTATCACGACAGGCGACTCAATGGCCAAGACCTTCAGATAGAAGGCCCAGCGTAGGAAGCGCAGCAGGTAGTTGGCCAGGGCCAACCCCAATCCAGATACGAGGTAAAGGATTGGCAGATTGCCGATCTCTTCTACGGTATCGCCAAAATCTCCGTACCCCACCAATGCCACAAATACGCCCAACGTGAGCGCAACAAGCAACAGCCATTTCTTATCCATAAGCCGCCGGTCTAACGGGGCAGTCTCTGAGATGAGGCAATCAGAGCTTGGCCTTCAACTCTGCGTACCAAACACCCAGACCCGCCATGCTGCCGTAGTAGAAGGGGACAACGATCACGACGCCCCACAAGATGATGCGGAGGTCACCGCCCGGGTCAAAGACACTGTCGACGACCGCTATGATGATCACGGCCGAAATCAATGACAAGAGGCTAGTCCATGCGCCAAACACCAAAGCCTTGCGCCCCGGGTTTCCCTGTGCCTCCATGGCGGCGCTGATCCCGTAGTAACCGCCGATAAACGGGCCAAAAGGGATACCAACAAAATGGACTATTGGCACCAACGCCAATATCAGCATGATTATGAAACCGATCAGAACCCCTTTGATCATCGTCTGAATCCGGCCAGAGTATTGCCAGTGGGCCCTGGATTGCTTCGAGTGTTTTGCCGTTCCACCAGTAGCGCTCCTAGTAAATGGCTCCAAGTTTTGAATGAGCCTAACTGAAATCAATCTAACGATACATTATAGTCTCGATGTAGCCTGAGTCCAATCAGTAGACAGGAGCCGACGATATCAGCGAGCCAAGCATGTCCGGGGTATACTGGTAAAGCTTTATTAAACCACTGAATTGCCTAATCAGCCCGAGAGAAAACGGCTGATCATTAGGAGCAACTTTGGCCACCGATCCTTCTGCAAATCCAGGCGAATTCATCCACGAGTCACCGTTTGCAAAACTATTGGACATGAGGGTGACAGACCCGGAAGACGGCACCAGCACCGTTGTGATGCCCATCAACCCAAACCATCTGCAACTGGCGGGAAGGGTACAGGGCGGGATAGTGGTGGCCCTGGCGGATTACTCGATGTTCCGCGCCATCAGACCACTATTGAAGCCCGGCGAGGGCACCACCACAATAGAACTCAAGATCAACTTCCTTGCTGCGGCTGAGAAGGGTGAACTGACTGCCACCTGCAAGATCATCAGCGCCAGCAGCCAATTGATGGTTGGCGAGATGGAAGTGAGGGACCAAGACAGCAAGCTGATCGCCCAGGGATTGGGCACTTACATGGTCCTGCAACCGCGAAACAAGTCAACCTGTTCCCGGGTTCCTTGAGACGACTCAAGATGGTAGGCGAGCAAGTTTAATTGTTGACCCATTTAGTAGATAATCTTGGATTTGGGGTTGGCCTGGTGTATAATTTGCCCTTGGCCAGCATGGCTGGAGGTAGGTTCTAATGAAGATCCCCATGAAAGTCGACTATGGGGTACGGGCGTTGGTGGAACTGGCACTTCACTACGGTGAAGGCCACACTCAAACGTCTGTTATCGCCTACAAACAGGGCATCCCAGAGGCCTATCTCGACCAGTTGATGACGTCGCTCAACAAGTTTGGTTTCGTCACCAGCAGGAGAGGCCCTCAGGGCGGACACGCTCTGGCCATGGACCCCAAAGACATTGACCTGAACATGGTGATGCAGAGTCTGGACAGCAGTAATTCGCCCCTAGACTGCCTCATCAATCCCCACGACTGCGCCCTATCCCACACCTGTGCCCAGCAAGAAGTCTGGAAGACCGTAGAATCCTCTATTCGTGACGTGCTGAGCAATATCACAGTGGCGGAATTGGCAGAAAAACATTCCAGCTTGGCAGGCCAATTGGCCTGACGCGGTAGGCGATACAAAAGTCCAGTGGTCTAATAGCATTTTATGGGCCCAGCACAGGCGTCCCGCGCCCGGTTTTGCTTGACAACGACTTTTGCCAGGAATAGACTCGAAACGTCAATGAATACATCTAATTCGCCGCACGACGCCTATCCTCAACCGATAGGCCACTTTCAACTAACTTGCGCTTGTACGTGTCCGCCCACATAGGGGCGGGCAACAACTTCTGCACATCTGAAGCCTTCGCCCACCCGTTGACGAACCCGCAAGGGTAAGCGCGGGTTTTTTATTGCAAAAGAACATCACTCAACTAACCGAGCTGGGTACCCAATTCTGCCCATACACATCTAAATCAAATTACCCCCAAAAGTCCCGGAAAATTTAGGAGGGTCCAATCCATGGCCGAGCAACCGATCACACTCACACCGGAACAAGTAAAAAGATACAGCCGCCACATAATCATGGGCGACGTTGGCAGCAAGGGTCAGCGCACCCTGATGGGCTCCAAAGCTCTGATCATTGGCGCCGGTGGATTGGGTTCCCCCTCCGCCATCTACCTGGCCCTAGCTGGAGTAGGCACAGTTGGCATCGTAGATTTCGATGTCGTAGAACTGTCCAACCTGCAACGCCAAGTGCTCCACCACACCGCAGACGTGGGCCGGCCTAAAGTCCAGTCTGCCATCGACAACATCAAGTCCTACAACCCAGACGTGAACGTGGTCGTCCACGAGACTCGTTTGGAGTCCGATAACGCCATGGAGATTATCAGCCAATATGACTTGGTGATCAACGGCGCAGACAACTTCGCCACCCGATACCTGGTCAACGATGCCTGCTACCTACTGAACAAACCGTTGGTTGACGGCAGCATCCTGATCTTCGACGGTCAGGCCACGGTGTTCCTACCGGGAGAAGGCTGCTACCGCTGCCTGTTCCCGTCGCCCCCGCCTCCTGGCATGGTTCCAAACTGCGCCGAAGCCGGCGTTCTGGGTGCCCTGACCGGATTGGTCGGAAGCATCCAAGCCACCGAGGCCCTCAAATACTTCTTGGGCATCGGCGAATCCCTTAGTTCAAGGTTGCTGCTGGTGGACGCCCTCAGCATGACTTTCCGTGAGGTACGGCTGAAGAAGAACCCAGACTGCCCGTTGTGCGGCGACAACCCCACGGTTACCGAGTTGATCGACTACGAAGTCTTCTGTGGTGTCGCCGAGCCGCAGGAAGTTGCGGCAGTAGGGTCTGACTAGACCAAGATCGAACTGAATCAAAGGGGCATCTCTTAAGACCGACGTCCCTTTTACCCTACGGGAAACCGGGAAACGTTCCCAAATTAGATACAGGGTTTATGGTTACTAGGCTCACTTACAAAGGCATCATCGACACCATCGGCAACACGCCCCTCGTTGAACTGCAACGAATGACTCCCAAAGAGGGCGTGCGCATCTTCGCCAAGCTTGAAGCACAGAACCCAACCGGCAGCGTCAAAGACCGCATCGCCCTCAAGATGATTGAAAAGGCGGAGAAAGACGGCGAAATCTCTGCCAACCGCACCATCCTGGAACCCACCAGCGGCAACACCGGTATCTCCCTCGCGATGATTGGACGACTAAAAGGTTACAAAGTGGCCGTAGTCATGCCGGAAAACGTCAGTGTCGAGCGGGTCCAACTACTTGAAGCCTACGGCGCAGAGATCATACCCTCCGACGGCTCCCGGGGGACCAACGGGTCCATTGAAGTCGCCCAGGAGTTGATGAACAAGAAGGGCAGCGATTATTTCATGCTGTACCAGTACGGCAACAGCGGAAACCCAGACGCCCATTACGACACCACTGGCCCTGAGATCATAGAAGCGCTCCCAGACGTCAACATGTTCG
>CAYVIG010000162.1:1015-6228 GCA_964451445.1 uncultured Dehalococcoidia bacterium | reverse complement strand
GACACCAGCCTGCCAGCAAGGAATAACAGCTATGAAGATGTGTTTCTTCCACCTGATGCCCTATCAGGACCTGCCAGACAGCTTCGAGAAAGATTATCACAGCGTATGGGTCGACGCACCAAACTCCCTTTTTGACCCCAAAAAGGCCCACCACATGTACAACGATTTTCTGGACGAACTCGAGTACGCCGAGAAGATGGGCTTCGACGCCATCTGTGTGAACGAGCACCACAACAATGCCTACGGAATGATGCCATCCCCTAATCTGATGGCCTCGTCCATGATCCGAGCCACATCCAAAGCTGCCGTGGTCGTGCTGGGCAACAGCCTGGCTCTCTACAACCCGCCAATTCGCGTTGCTGAGGAAATGGCCATGATGGACGTTATGAGCGGAGGCCGCCTTATAGCGGGTTTCCCCCTGGGAACGGCTATGGACACCATATTCGGCTACGGCCAGGTGCCTGCGACCCTGCGCGAGAAGTACACCGAGGCCCATGACCTTGTGATGAAGGCCTGGAAGGAACGGGAGCCATTCGCCTTCAACGGCAAATACAGTCAACTGCGTTATGTAAACATATGGCCTAGGCCCTACCAGCAGCCACACCCGCCAATCTGGGTGCCTGGCAGCGGCAGCCTGGAGACCTGGGATTGGACCATCGATAACGACTACGTTTACTGCTACCTGAGCTATTCCGGATACAAAGTCGGCAAGACCATCTTGGACGGGTTCTGGGAGCAGATGGAGAACAAAGGCAAGGAGTTCAACCCCTACCACGCCGGGTTCCTGCAGATAGTCGCTGTATCAGAGACCGACGAACAAGCCCAGGAATACAAGGACGCCATCGAGTACTTCTTCAAGAAGAGCTTGCACATTCCGGCCGGGTTCGGGAATCCGCCTGGTTACAGAACAGTTAAGACCAATGCATCCCAGGCGGGCGCCACGACCATGGACTCCCGCACCAAACAACTCAGCGACTTCACCTGGACCGACTACCTGGAGGCCGGAAACGTTATCGTGGGCAGCCCGGAGACTGTCCGACAGGAATTGACCCATGCGGTGAAGGAACTGCGCGTTGGCAACCTGATGCTGCTGCTCCAGTTCGGCGACATGCCCAAGGAACTGGCCCTCAAGAACACCACCCTTTTCGCCAATGAGGTCATGCCCTACATGAGGGACATATGGGCCGAATTTGACACCCGATGGTGGCCTCAAGGCGTCGACAACTCGGTTCCAACACCAGGCCAATAGAGGCGTCGTACTGTAATGACGCAAGAAGCCATTTCGAGCCAGGACCCGCACCCGCGCCAACGAATCACCACCGGTGGCGTGGATATGTCCTATGTGGACACCGGCCAGGGCGATCCAATCGTTTTCCTGCACGGAAATCCGACGTCGTCCTATCTGTGGCGCAATATAATTCCCCACGTCCAATCCATGGGCCAGTGCCTGGCTCCTGACTTGATGGGCATGGGGGAATCGGGCGTTTCACCCAACGGCTCATATCGGTTCGCCGACCACAGCGCACTGCTCGACCGGTGGTTCGAAGATATGAGTCTGAACCACAACGTCGCCCTGGTTGTGCATGATTGGGGTTCAGCCCTGGGTTTCCATTGGGCCAAACGACATCCAGAGCGCGTTAAAGGCATCGTTTACATGGAAGCTATCGTTCGACCCGTCACCTGGGAAGAATGGCCTGACGCTGCTCGACAAGTCTTCCAGGGGTTTCGGTCACCCGCGGGCGAGGACATGGTCCTGGAGAAGAACATCTTTGTAGAACGGGTACTGCCTGGCAGCGTACTGCGTGGTCTGACCGAGGAAGAGATGAAAGTCTATCGCCGTCCCTTCCTGAAGTCCGGTGAGACGCGCCGTCCCACCTTGACCTGGCCGAGAGAGATTCCGATCTCCGGAGAGCCTGCCGACATGGTCCAATTGGTATCCGAATATGCCGAATGGCTGAGTAGAAGCCAAGTGCCCAAATTATTCGTCAACGCTGAGCCCGGAGCGATTCTGACCGGACCGCAACGGGAATTCTGCCGCACATGGCCCAACCAAACGGAGGTGACCGTCAAAGGCAGCCACTTCATCCAGGAAGACTCCCCAACCGAGATCGGCCAGGCGATTGCCGGCTGGTACGCCGGGTTATAACGGAGATGCGAGACACCCGATTTAGGTACATGCAACCAGGCCTCATCAGCCCATAGTGAGCCTGTCGAACCATCCCGTTCGCGGAACAGTCCTTCGACGGGCTTCGGACGAGTGGTCGCACGTGAATTACAATATTTGGAGTAAACATGCCGGAGACTATTGAACTTTCCCTACGGGATGGCGATTTCGAAGCCGTGGCGCTGAAGGACGGCAGCGGCCCTCCTCTGCTATACCTACACGGAGCAGTGGGTCAGAAGGGATGGGCGCCGTTCCTGAGCTCTTTGGCCGAGACATTTACCGTCTACGCTCCTTATCTTCCCGGCTACGCCAAGTCCACCGGCCTGGAGAACCTGGACGACGTAACCGACCTCACTCTGTACCAATTTGAACTGTTGGACGCCCTGGGTATCTCCAAAACCCACGTGGTGGGGCATTTCCTGGGCGGCATGATCGCCGCGGAGATGGCCGCTATGTCACCTAGCTACGTCGACAAACTGGTTTTGGCCGCCCCTGCTGGCACCTGGCGTGATGAAACCCCAGTGGCCGACCTGCTGGCCTTGACCGCATCTGAACTGCAAACTGAATTATGGTCGTCGGCCTCGAGCTCTATGAGTCTCTCCACGGCCGATTTTGAAGCCAACTCGCGCCTGAGAACCGAACTCGCCGCCGACCGTATGATTGACCTGACCGCCGCTGGGAAGTTTCTCTGGCCCATACCTGACCGAGGGCTGAAACGCCGTGCCTACCGGATCAAAGCTCCTACCCTAATCCTATGGGGCGAGAATGATCGCATAATCCCTCCGGTTTACGCTGAAGATTTCACAAATTTAATCCCCCATGCTGAGGTTTTAATCATCCCCAACGCTGGTCATTTGTTAATGATTGAACGCTCCGAGGTATTCGCCGCAGCTGTTGCCGACTACCTCAGCTAGACAGCCGATCACTAACCGCTAGAAACTTGGTGGACTCTGAGAGTAGATGACCTATATCATCTGTGTATTGGTTGCGGTGGGTGCATGCATCTTACGCTCGGCGATCAGAGGTAATTATGGCGTCTCCAACAAATCCGAAATGGACGGGTTTGGAAGAAATATTTTCGGCAATGGACTCCGTGGTCGTCGCCTTCTCCGGAGGGGTGGATAGCGCCTTGGTCGCAGTTGCCGCGCACAAAATCCTCGGAGACAAGGCCCTGGCGGTGACTGCTGTATCTCCGGCCCTCGCCAAGAGGGAGCTTGAGGAAACTATCCGCCTGGCTGAGATCTTTGGCTTCACCCACCGGGTAATCCACACCAATGAGATGGCCCATGAAGGCTATGTGGCCAACTCCCCCCAGCGTTGCTACTTCTGCAAGAATGAGTTGTATACCGAACTCACTCAGCTGGCCGACCAGGAAGCCTACCAATGGGTGGTCAACGGCGCGAATACCGACGACAAAGGAGATTACCGACCAGGCATGGTAGCGGCAGCGGAGCACAAGGTACGGAGTCCCATGGTCGAGGCCGGGCTTACGAAAGACGACGTCCGCGCCATCGCCAAGTCCTTGGGCATACCAATCTGGGATAAACCGGCCCAACCGTGCCTGTCATCGCGGATTCCCTACGGCATTCCAGTTACGGTAGAAACCTTGTCAAAGATCGAACGGACTGAAGACTACCTCCGCGGCCTTGGCCTGAAAGAGGTACGCGCCCGCCATCACGACAAACTGTGCCGGATAGAGGTAGGCGAGGCAGAGATGAACTTCGCCTTCGAACACCGTCACGAGATCGTATCCACTGTCAAGAAGATCGGCTACCTCTGGGTGTCCTTGGATATGGCGGGGCTTCGTTCAGGAAGTCTGAACGACCAACTCACGCTTACCGATACTCCGTTCAGGAGAATCGAAGTCGTGCCGGAGAATGGATAACCGGTATGAGGATTGCCTACTTCCAGCCCATCGGCGGCACCAGCGGCGACATGATGCTTGGAGCACTCACAGACCTGGGCGTGCCTGTGGAGTATATCCAGGCTGAACTTGCCAAGATCAATCTGGACGGCTTCCTCCTGGAGGCACGCCAGGAAACCCGCTGCGAGATGAGAGGCACCTACTTAAAGGTCGAATTACTCGACAAGAATCGGTATTCTCCAAAGCAGTTCTTGAGGTCGGTCGACTACAGCGCGTTGTCCGATTCCGTCAAAGACCAGTCTGGCCAGATCCTAAAGGCATTGTGGAAGGCTGAATGTCGGGTTCACGGCGAGGCCGAAAACGAACTGGAACTGGAAGAACTGGGGAGCGTGGACACCATCGTGGACGTGGTCGGTACATGTCTCGGGCTTGAATATCTGGGGGTGCAGAGAGTCCATGCCGCCCCGTTGGTGGTTGGCAACTCCACCCCGCCACGTTGGGCTGGTGGCTATTCCAACCCAGCTCCGGCCACTCTGGAACTGATCGCCTACTCTGGCGCACCGGTCGTTGGCGAGAAGCCCATGTACAAAGACGTAGGTGAACTCACCACGCCCACCGGCGCGGCTCTGATAACCACCCTGGCATCTTTCGGACGCCCTCCATTCATCGTGGAACAGGTAGGTGTTGGACTCGGCACGAAAGACCCGGCCGCATTCCCAAATGCGCTGCGCGTTTGGCTTGGCGAAATGGCCGAAAGTGATATCGTGCCAGTCGCAGCGCAGGATCAGGTGGTGCTACTGGAGACCAACCTGGACGATGTTTCAGGATTGGTTCTGGGTTACGCTCAGGAGCGGTTATTCGCCATTGGCGCTTTGGACGTCTGGAACACGCCAATCCAGATGAAGAAGAACCGCCCCGGCACCTTGCTCTCGACGCTGGTGCCCAAAGACAAAGAACAGGAAGCTACGGAAGTGATCCTGCGGGAGACACCCACTCTGGGAATCCGCACTCGCTTGGTAGACCGGCACGTGGCCGACCGAAAGATGGTAACCATTGAAACCGAATTGGGCGCCGTAAGCATAAAATTAAAGCTACTTGAAGGCAAGGCCATCAGCGCCGCTCCGGAACCTGACGATATCCACCGTATCGCCCTGGAAACCGGAACGCCCTTCCAAGAGGTCTATC
>CAYVIG010000162.1:0-1005 GCA_964451445.1 uncultured Dehalococcoidia bacterium | reverse complement strand
AGGCGCGGTAAGAGGAACAGAGACTGGGATGTCAAGAGGTCTATCAAAAGGCGTCTGAAGAAGCCCGCCGACAACTGCTTTAGGCATCTGGAAGAACCCGGGAGTACGAGACATCGAAGAAAGCCGCATCAGGGACCTGCTGACCAAGTTCAAGGAGAACGGCATGAACGTTGATACTGCCGTGCAGCAGTTGCGCGATCTGCCGTACCAGGATCTAGGCTTTGCCAAACTGGACCACCACCGCGCCTTACGCACCGGTTGGCCTGAGGTTGTCTTTGGCAAGGGTAAGACGCCAAAACAGGTAGCTGAGATTGTAAAAGGCTTCAAGGGTCGGGGACACCCTGTCCTGGTCACTAAAACGAACCAGGAGGCCTACCAGGCGGTATCACAGGAGACGCCCGAGGCTGAATTCCACCAACTCCCTAATGCGATTGTCGTTCCATTTCCTCAAACCACTCCGCTCCAAACCGGCATCACCGTGGTTACCGCTGGCACCGCCGACCTGCCGGTAGCCGAAGAAGCGGTTCTGACCGCGTCTCTTATGGGCAATGACGTAACTCTGGTCAGCGACGTGGGTGTGGCAGGACTCCACAGGCTCCTTGACCAGGTACCGGTGCTTCAAAAGGCGCGCGTTATCGTTGTCGTAGCAGGCATGGATGCGGCGCTGGTTGGCGTAGTCTCGGGTTTGGTCTCGGTCCCTGTTATCGCAGTCCCCACCAGCACCGGCTATGGAGCCAGTTTCGACGGTCTAGCACCTCTTCTAAGCATGCTGAACAGCTGCGCGCCAGGCGTGTCAGTCGTAAACATCGACAATGGATTCGGAGCCGCGGCGATGGCGAGCCTGGAGTGCTCCGCGATGCAGCAGCTCGCCGCCGCCCATCTGCGCCTCGGGCCACAGCACCGCCCCGTCCGCCAGCCGGCGAGCGCGCAGCCCCACGGCGGTGCCGGCGGGCGCGACGGTGAGCCTGTAACCGACAGCCGTTTCATGGACGATGCACAGAGACG
>CAYVIG010000161.1:0-6327 GCA_964451445.1 uncultured Dehalococcoidia bacterium | reverse complement strand
CGGCTCGTTTATCGTCAGTCCGGGATTTTTGATTCCGGACTGACGATTTCTTATTTCTGGGGCACCAGATAGATATTCCGGCTTTACGCTCAGGGATAGAGCCGGTTTAAGTTGGCGTAGCGACCTGGGTCCAGATCCTTGCCTTGAAGTGCGGGGTGATCAAGCCCGTAGCGGTGGGACCTGAATATGGAGTTGGCATGGCCGGATTTGCTGCCGCCGGCGTGCAGGCCACCCATGCCTAGGAACGGATTGATGTACTCCCAAACGATCTCATGAGTGGGAGTGACTTCAAATACCCGGCCAGGAGCACCCTCGCAAATGAGGGTGTTACCGTTAGGTAATCTCTCTGAACCGCTGATGTGGTAGCTGTAGAAAGATATGGGCGGATCCCCCAGATACTCCCAGGCGATCTGGTTGTCGCTTGGATCGACCTCGATCACCCGAGAGTAGCTCATGCCCTCCCGGTGTGGGCCGTTGTCGAATAACAAGATGCGGCCATTGTCCAGATAAGTGGGGTTGTGCTGATGCGAGATATCTCCGGGGCCCCACTTCCAGGTGAACTCCCCGCTGGGCCGGTCGACTATCCCGATGGTATTGGTCTGTCGGAAGCTCACTAAAAGACTGCCGTCTTTGGTCACATTCAAGCAGTTCTGATGGGTCCACTCCAGTCGTCCTTCCAGCGGGCAGATGGTGTCCTCTTCCAAATTGAGAAACTCCCAAGACCGCCACTCATGCACAATCTCGCCACCTGCCGTGACCTCTCGAACCACATCCCCCAGCATCTGTCCTTTGGTCGTACCGGTGGTGACACCGCCGATCACGCTGGCAGCCAACTCCTCTGGCATCTTCTCCCACACCAGCACCAGCGTGTTCCCGTTGGGCAGACGTTCAAAGTCATGGTGCAGTAACGGATCATGGTATTCCCAGATCACATTGCCGTCCCAGTCCAACTCGAGAATGCCTCCAGATGCAGTTCTGCCACCCCTGGGCAGGATCGCGATCTCTGGATGGTCGATGAAAGAGACCTCCTGGGACGGCGGGCCTGTCCTGAGCAGCAGGTTCCCGTTTGGCAGCAGGAATCCGTAGTTTATGCCCTCGTCAGACTGCCAGGTGTGGCAGACCCTGCCTTCCATGTCTATGAGGTGAGCTTGTTTCCCGCCCAGGTTGCTGAATAGGGTGTAGCCCCTATAACTATTTTGAGGTGAGTAATGAATCAGACCAGTTGGATGATGTGTGGACCAGCCCATGGCGATGTGGCGCTCCTTCGATTAATTCCGGTAACGGGGTTAGCTGGGATATTGGCCCTCTACTTTACCTGAAATACCCGCAGATGATGGCATTTCCAAGGTCACCGATTGATCAACCAAGCTTTTGGTCATCGGTGTATCGGTCCACAGCGGTTGAGAGTTGGCGTATAGTGTAACGATTCCAATTTAGGAGCCGGCATTATGGCAGAGAAGATACGACTGGGATTCGTGGGAGCCAATGTCAATTCAGTCTGGTCAACGCAGTCGCATTACCCAGCGTTACTGGCCAGTCCCGACGTTGAGTTTACCGCTGTCTGCACCTCAAGGCCTGAAAGCGCAGAAGAGGCGAAGAAGGCCTTTGGCGCCAGGCTTGCCTTCAATGATTTTAACGAGATGGCGGTGTCGCCTGATATCGACGCCGTGGCAGTGGTGGTGCGGGTGCCGTTGCACTATGAGCCAACCAAGGCTGCCATCGAAGCTGGCAAACACGTCTATACAGAATGGCCGCTGGGCCAGAATACCGCAGAGGCCGAAGAACTGGCGGCTCTTGCTAAGGCCAAGGGCGTACAGACGGCGGTAGGCTTGCAATCTAGGGTTAGTCCAGCTTTGATCTACATCAAAGAATTGATTGAGACCGGCTACGTGGGGGAAGTCTTGTCCTGCCACGTCACCACCATGCGCGACGGCTCTTTGGCACGAGCCCCCGGTCGCACTTGGAACCTGGATATCGACCAAGGAGCCAACACCCTGACCATTGCCAATGGCCACGTTATCGACGCGCTGCGCTTTGTTTTGGGCGACTTCAAGCGGGTGGCATGCATGGTCACGACCCAGATAGACAAGATGCCGGTGAGCGGCACTGAGGAAGTCATCGATGTCACATCGCCGGACAACGTGCGAGTCAGTGGCCAACTGGAACGCGGAGCTGCAGTGTCGGTGCACGTTGGCGCAGTCCCTTGGGGTGGTACCGGATTCCGAATGGAGATCTACGGCCGGGAAGGCACGTAGATCACTACAGGAAGCGTTTCGTCCCAGCGGGGTGAGATGCTCCGGATACAAGGCGCGCAGGAGAGTAACAACCTGGAAGACCTGGAAATACCAGAGCGTTTCGTGTACGTACCGGAAGATTTCCCCAAGGGTGACCCGTTCAACGTTGGGCAGATGTATGCCTTATTCGCGGAGGCCATCCGGACCGGAGAAAACCGGCTACCGACATTCGACGACGCCGTTAAGCTCCATCGCTTCCTAGACACTATCAAAGAGGCATCAGATACCGGCAAAGAACTACCCGTCAGCTGACACAGTTAAACGGAGTACCACATGCAGATCGGAATGTTCTACCAGATTCAAGTCCCCAGGCCGTGGTCATCCACCAGCGACTTGGACCGCCATTGGGAGATGATGGACCAAATCGTCATGGCCGAGAACTTGGGGTTTGAGAGTGTTTGGATGGCTGACCACCTGTTCCGCACGGAGTGGTCCCATTCCAGCGCCCCAGATGTCACCCTGGCCGCCATTAGTCAGAGAACCTCCCGTATCAGGCTGGGGATAGGTGTCGCTGTGCCGCCAGTGCAGCACCCGTTACACATCGCCGCCCGGGTTGCCACTCTGGATATCTGGAGTAAAGGTAGGGTGGACTTGGGTGTGGGGCGCTCTGGCTACCCATACCAGATGGCCGCCTTTGGTGTCGATCTGGAAAATGCTACTGGAATGGTTGATGAGGCCTTAGAGATTATTCCCAAAGCCTGGACCGAGGGTGAGTTCTCCTACCAGGGAGAGTTTTTCGATATACCGACCAGAGAGATTCACCCCAAGCCGGTGCAAACACCACATCCACCCATGTGGTTGGGGTGCAGCCAGGAAGATACTTTCAGGAAGGCCGGCGAGTTGGGTTTGGGATGTCTGGCAATGTCGGGCGGCGGCCCTGAGCGTTTGACCCAGCTTATCGGAACCTATCGTGAGGGTATCCAGAACGCCAAACCAGTGGGCAAGTTGGTTAAAGACAAGGTTTCCATATCAATGCTGGCGATCTGCGGAGAGAACCGGAAGAAGACTCAGGAACGCGCGGCAGAGGTACTGGACTGGTACCGGCGTCAGCAGGAACTTCGTGACGTCCGGGTCTGGCAGGAGCAAGACCCGGACAACGTGCCAGGTGACTATCAATGGCATTACCAGCGTTCGACATCGACCGATTCTGCCAAGCGTGACGAGACGTTATCCATTGATCTGATCAAACAGGGACGTTACTGCATCGGGGACCCAGATGACTGCCTTCGGTACCTGGAGCAGTACCAACTAACGGGTGTGGACGAGATCATGCCTTTGTTTCAGATTGGAACTATGGCCAACGAAGAGGTGATGGAGACCCTGCGTCTGTTCGGCAAGCACGTCATTCCTCAGGTAACAGCGACCGCCTAGGTCGATTCGGGACATTATCCAGGAGGATCCCAGGTATTTATTGCGACAGTGATTGCAGCGGGAATAATTCCTCGACACTGACGACCCGTGGTGCAAAGCCCTGGTCAACCGCGTATTGGGCCAGGGCTTCCAGGGCCGGTCGGTTGGTATCCACTCCGTAGGACCAATAGTCGGAGTCAAAGACTTTCCAAGTCTCCTCTATGTGATCTATGAGAAATGGGAGGGCCAAAGCCAGGGCGTCAGTATCGTAAAAACCCTCAACCGCCAGGTCCTTGGCTTTGGAGAAAACTTCTAATAAACTCCCCGCCACCCCGGGGCCCTCCGCCAGCACGTCGTCCCTGATGACGATAGTGTGCATGATGGGAAAGAAGCCAGTTCTGAGGTAATAGTCCTGCTTCACTTCCTTGAAATCCGGGAACAGGCGGGCTATCTTGGGCGAGCCGTTCAGAAACATGTTTGGGATGTAGGTAGCGAACAGAGCGTCCAGTTCGTCGTTTGCCTGCATCGCTTCCAACGTCTTGCCCTCAGAGATGAATTCCAGGTGGATGTTCGGTGGTAGATCCAGTGGGACCAAGGGTGCCAGCGCCAGAGTGTTCTGCCCGCCCATGAACCAGGTGATCTCCGCGGTCGGCACCCCGTACTCGTGCTGCACCAGTCCCTTGATGAACACTGCGGCTGTGGAAGAATACTGGGGCAGCCCCACCCTCTTCGCGCGCAGGTCTTCCGGTTTGTTGATACCGGCGTCAGGCCGGACGTAGATGCAATCGTGTCTAAATATCTTGGATAGCATCACCAGCAAAGCCAAAAAGGGACACTCGTTTCGACTTTTCTAGATCACGTAAGAAGCCAGGGACATCTCAGACGCGTGAAACTCCTGATTCTGGATTATGCGCGGGAAGATCTCCCTAGGACGCATAACAGAGATGTTGGGATTGATGCCTTCGGGCTGAACCCGTCCGTCCACCAGAGGCCTCGTTCGGTCGTAGTCCCAGAGACAATTTTGAGGTCGACGTTTGGCGTCGAGGTTCTCCAGCGCTGGATACAGTGGACGATAGATTACCAAAATTGTCGAAGGGTGAGTAATCAGGGCACCGGGTTATTGGTATCATGGCAATGAATATCACAGGATATGGAACTAAGGAGAGCTTTCATGGACGTTGGAATGATGATGATCTTCTCTAGCTACGGCTGGGAAGATGGAACGGACGGACAAATGTGGGCGGAAGAACTGCGACTTGGTGAGACAGCCGCTGAGCTGGGGTTCGATTGTCTATGGTCTGCGGAGCATCATTTCAATGATTATTCCTTTGTGCCGGACAACCTCCAGGTGATGACCCACTTCGCGGCCAAATATCCCAATATCGACGTGGGCACTGCCGCAGTGATCCTTCCCTGGCATGACCCCATACGTGTCGCAGAGAATGCAGCCGTTCTAGATCTCCTCAGCGACGGAAGGCTCCGTTTGGGCTTCGGGCGCGGCCTGGCCCGACGCGAATTTGAAGCCTTCCGACTCAGCATGGACGAATCCCGCGGACGGTTCGATGAGGCTGCCCCGATGATTGTAGACGCCCTCAAGACGGGGTTTATCGAGGGCGACGGTCCCTATTACAAACAACCTCGCACCGAGATACGTCCCAGGCCCCAGCATTCCTTTAACGGCCGAATCTACGCGGTGGCTTCCAGTGAGGAATCGGTCATCTCTGCAGCCAAACTCGGTGCCCACGTCATCATGTTTGCCGACCGACCCTGGGAGATGCGTTTGCCGGCCATCGAGCGTTCCCGTGAACTACACCGGGAATTCCACGGAACCGAGCCGCCTCACGTGATGCTCACCGACTTTGTCATCTGTGGAACCGACCTTGAGCAATGCGAACAGGAGGCCAAGCAGTACCAGGGCAAATTCGTGGAGAGCAATTTCTACCATTATGAGTTTCTTGGCGAGCATTTTCAAACGGTGACGGGCTACGACTCCTACCAACAAAAGGCGGAGATTGCCCGCGCCGCTGGTCATGACGGCGCAGTTAGCGGCTTCATGGAGGCAGCCAGTTGGGGCACCCCGGACAAGATCCTGCGCGGACTTGAAGTGCGACGAAACCTGATCGGCGACTTTGAACTCAACGTCGCCTTTCGCTTTGGTGGAACTCCCTTTGAGGTTGCAGAGCGGGGCCTGAAGTTATTCTCGAAAGAGGTGCTGCCGGTCTTGAAATCCTGGTAATTTTCGTAAATCTATGAACTTCCGTTAAGAACGAAAGGCCCTTGGTTCGATACCAATACCCAAGGCGCCAATGCAAACGCCATCCTCAAAAATTGGGTAGCCGCCTTTATTTAGGGTAACACCGCCGGGTATGATTTCGGTCAAGCTTTGCCCAAACATGGGCCTGTCTTTCCATTGCTCCATGAGCTCCGAGGTTGGTTTTCTGAAGGCAGCAGCAAGGCGTGCTTTGCCGATCGCCATATATGGACCATGCCATGCTTCCTCCTTTCCACGGGCGACCAGTACCAGGTGTCCGGCAGCGTCAAGTACTGCTACGCTAACTTGGACACCTTGTTCTTCACCGATACTCTTTGCCGCTTCTAAGTACTGAACTGCTTTTTTAAAGTCCATTCCAGTTTTCACCTATCACTGAATATAAATACACCAGATCACCTAAGATAATTGTCG
>CAYVIG010000160.1:0-6350 GCA_964451445.1 uncultured Dehalococcoidia bacterium | reverse complement strand
GCCGAGTGTTGACTGAGAGTACGCCAATTCCTGATGCTAATATGGATGCAGGTGGCGTTTGCTCAACCTAGGACGAGCGTTTGTGATGAGTTTTTGGCTGTACTCTGATTCCCAGGCCGTCATTCCGAGCGAAAGCCGGAATCCATCCATCTCCACAGCAAGAACATCGTTGTAGAAGAACGGCTCTGAATTCCAGCCTTCGCTGGAATGGCGGAAGAAAGGTAATTGATTTACTACACTTAGGTTCTAGCCGTTACCAAACCCGGTAGCTCGGGTTTCCTGGCAATCAGGAACAAAAGGGCTCCTAGCATGCTGAACCCTGCAAGGATCAGGAAGGCTAGGTCGTAATCGCCTAATTCGTCCCGCATGAACCCGGCCATCGGCGCCGCTACTAGCAGCAAGATGTTCATGGGAATCATAGAAACGCCCAGTATCTTCCCGAAAGACGCCCGACCAAAATAATCGCCCCGTATGGCGGTAGTCAGCGGTGTGCGGCCACCAAACCCGATGCCAAACAGCAGGGCAAAGGCGTAGAAATAGATGATGCCCGATCCAAGCGTCAAGAACACCACGCCGATACCTTGGATGGCTGTGAATATGAACAACGCTACGTTCTTCGGGATCAAGTCGCCAATCCAGCCGCCCAGGAATTGAAAGACGATGGACACTGCGGTCTGCAACATGATGATCCAAGCCGCAGTCTGCAATCCGTACCCATGATCACTCATGAGCAATCCCAGATGCGACATGATAGCCAGAACCACCATAGAGCCGAACCCGTGACCCAATGAGATGCACCAAAAAGCCTGGGTGCGCAAGGCCTGGCCCATGGTCAGTTCCTGCTCTTCTTCACGCCCTGCCTCGATTGCTGTCGAGCTCGATTCGCCTACAACCGGCGCCTGCCCGTCCGGATAGTCTGAAATGTCCTCTGGTTTGTTGCGGATGATCTTGGGCAGTGCGACAGCTGAGACCAAGGTGACCACCGCCAGAATCTCCGCAGTGTGACGCCAACCCAGCCGGTCGGCCTCGGGGTCGATCAGCCAGGCAATCAAGGGCATCAATATCAATCCGCCAACACCCATGCCCACCATGGCTAATCCCATGGCCATACCACGGTGCCGCAAGAACCAATGGTTGAGCAGCGTCATCACAGTGAGCCAACCTGATTGTCCTTGCCCCACCGACATGATGAAATAGGCCAGGTAGAACATCCAAAGGTTCTGTACCTGGCTGAAGAGGAAGAATCCAAGGGTGAGGATAAATAACCCTGTGAAGACCATGAACCTGGTGCCCATACGGTCGACCAGGTACCCAGCGATAGGCCCGGTGAGACTGCCTTCGATACGGGTGAAGCTAAGGGCGAGGCCCAACTGGGTGCGGCTCCAGCCGAATTGAGACTCCAACGCTACCGCCCAAAGCGCAGAGGCTTGGAATACTGGAACCGAGGTGATGACCATGAGAAACCCACCTACGGCCACCATCCACCAGCCGTAGAAGAAGTTACGGGCCTTTCCCCAAGGATTTCCCATGCTTAAAAGACTGAACAAATGATGCCCCTTCGGTATTCCTTGTTCCTTACCGGATGGTAATTATACCCAGCCCCGTAATAAGGACCTGTACCTAGGGAATTCCCGGTTTGGCATCATTGCCCTTTGCCAATTGGTCGGCGGACGCTAGAATGGTTGCTCCATCACAGGATGCCGCGGAAAACATCTTTCTAGGAGTGACCATGCAGTACGGAGTCTTTCTGATGCCCTCCCACCCTCCGGAGCGAGAGGTGTTCCAAGCCCACAAGTGGGACTTGGATTGCCTGGTACTAGCTGACCAATTGGGCTTCTCAGAAGCCTGGATCGGAGAGCATTACACCTCACCTTGGGAGCCAGTGCCCTCACCGGACTTGATGATTGCCCAGGCATTAATGCTGACCAAGGACATCCGGCTGGGCACCGGAGTGCATCTGCTACCGTATCACCACCCCGCAGAACTGGCCTGCCGCGTGGCCTATCTGGACCACATGGCGCAGGGACGGTTCATGTTTGGAATCGGCTCAGGCGGTTTGCCCACTGACTACACCATGTTTGATGTGGATGGCATGAATGGCCAACACCGCGAGATGACCCGAGAAGCCATCGACATCATCCTGAGACTCTGGACTGAAGATGAACCGTTCGAGTACAAAGGCAAGTTTTGGAACGTCAATCTACCGGAGCCCCAATATGGAACACTCCAACACCACATCAAGCCCTTCCAACCGCCTCATCCGCCTATCGGCGTGGCCTCGGTGAGTTTCGCTTCGGAGACCCTCAAGATCGCCGGCGAAAGAGGCTTCATCCCCATGAGTCTGGCGTTCAACCAGGACTACGTGGTTAGCCACTGGGAAGCGGTGCTGAAAGGTGCAACACGCAGCGGCAAGACCCCCAGAAGAAAAGACTGGCGCATCACCAGAGATGTCTGGGTTGCCGACTCCGATGACGAGGCATACGACAAGGCGGTCAACGGTATGTTAGGCCGAGTCTGGGGAGATTATTTGCTGCCGCTATTTGACCAATTCAGCCTGCTGCATGTGATCAAGCACGACTCCAGCATCCCTGATTCGGCAGTGACCCCGGAATACATGGCAGAGCATGTCTGGCTCATCGGCTCTCCGGACACTGTCGAAAAGAAGATACGCAGCCTGTACGAGATGTGCGGCGGCTTCGGGACACTGCTGTCCCTGGTGTATGACAACATGGACAACCAGCAAGGCTGGGAGAAATCCATGCGGATGTTAGCCCAGGAAGTAATGCCTAGATTCGCGGACATGAACCCGGATTAAGGTATCTCAAACGCTTTGTAAAAGAATACTCCCCTGACTGTCACCCTGAGTGTAGCGAAGGGTCTCGTTGCTTCTTCTTCTGTGCTCTTTCCCTGGTAACGAGATTTTTCGGTTGTGACCTCAGCATGACCTGCCCTAGGCTTCAAAAAAGAAAAAGGCCGCCCCGATTAAATCGGGGCGGCCTTTTTCTTTTTTGCTATCTCTGAGGGTTTAAGCTTCCTTTTGCCGCAGCGGGGCGCTCACCTCATGGAGGAAGCGCAGTATCTCTACATGAGATTGCCAGACCCCGGTCTGGTGGTAAGGTATCCCCTTCTCTTCGCAGAATGACTTCACTACAACCTGAGCTTTTTTGAGGTTGTTGCGGGGCATGTTGGGGAACAAGTGGTGCTCGATTTGATAATTCAGCCCACCGTACCAGAAGTCGGCGATAGGGCTACCCTGTACGTTGCGAGCGGTCAGAACCTGCTGGTGCAGGAAGTCAATGTCGTCTTCTTTATCCAGGATGGGCATGCCCTTGTGATTGGGGGCAAACACTGAACCCATGTAGATGCCGCCCAACGCCCGGTGGACCGCGATGAATGCGATTCCATACCAGGGTCCCAAGAAGAAGAAGATCACCGCCAAGTAAGCAACCAACCCGGTGACCACCAGAACCGGCTCGGTGACCGGGTAGCGCATCCGCTCTTTGCGAATCTGGTAGGCGATGCCTCCAAACAGCAGA
The DNA here is from genome assembly GCA_964451445.1 of uncultured Dehalococcoidia bacterium. Classification (GTDB taxonomy): domain Bacteria; phylum Chloroflexota; class Dehalococcoidia; order Lucifugimonadales; family UBA3495; genus UBA9611. Next base: position 2,814 of record CAYVIG010000160.1, on the reverse strand, counting down.
CTCAGGGCCGTCAGCATCAACAATGGATAAAACAACACTGCCTGGTGCTTCACGGTGATCCGGCCAATGCCCCTCATACCCATGGCCTGCTCTTGGGTGAAGGCGAAGAGTGATACTTCAATATCGCCGTCAATCTCAAGTTGGTTAGGAGCGCGGTGGTGGGTGTTGTGTTTGTCCTGCCACCAACTGGGAGTCATGCCGGTGAGGAAACCCACGCCCAATAACACCCAGTCGTTATGCCTGACTTTCTTGAACATCTGGCGGTGCCCAGAGTCATGCCCCAGGAACCCCAGGTTGGTGAATGTTAGAGCTAGGAATGCCGCGTTCAGCATCTGGATCCAAAAGGTGCCGCTGAAAATGACCATCACTGCGATGCTGGTAGCCACCATGGCCACCACACTGGGTATCTTCCAGGCGTAATATCCGTATTGCCGGTCTAGGAGTCCCGCTTTGGTGACCCGTCGTTTGAGTTCTAGGTATTCCCGGTCTCGTTCTCGTCTGGTAACGGGATCCGCAGATTCAAAATCGTCACTGGTATTGAGTGTAACGCCGGCTGCGGAACCGATGGTGTTTTCTGTACTGATGGTATTCTCTCCCGTGGCCATAGGGCTCACGTGATCCTAGGCAGGCTCCGGAGGTCAACGCTGAAGGCTGGATTATTTCCGCCGGATGTCACATCAAAGTATAGCGGCTTGGCATATTAGCCACCACCGGATACCAGGACACGTTACAAGGAATCTTCGGCTCATGCCCTGGTCCGGCGTTGGTCAAATTTCGGTTATCTCTTTGCGGCTTCTTCCCTGATGTTGGCTGCGGTTGCTTTCAGTGAATTCAGCACGATGGTCGGTGGGGCTGGCGCCACGGAGCAGTAATTGACTCCCATCTCAAGCAGGTCCTGGGGAGTGAAACGGCAGGCGGCGTGGTTCACCGGGATATAAACCCGGGCGTTGCCAACGGCGTTCACCTTGGCCGCCAGTTCCACAAAGGTCTCTCTGAGTTTAGGATCAGCTGGATCAGTTAAACCAAGGGCGGTACTGATGTCGGTGGGGCCAAGAGCGATCACGTCCACTCCTGGCACCGCTGCTATGTCGGCAATCTCGTCCAGGCCGCGCTTGTCCTCGGTCATTACGATTAGCAGGATCTCATCGTTGGAAGTCTGCATATGCTCGGTCCACGGCACGGAGCCGTAACCGGCGGCACGGGTACTTCCAGCGCCGCCCCGTTCTCCCAATGGGGGATATCGGACGGCCTCCACGGCTTTTCTGGCGCCCTCTGCTCCGGCGATGTGGGGCACCTGAATTCCCTGTGCTCCCATGTCCAACAGTCGGAGGATGGTTTTGGGGTTTTCGTCGGGAACCCGTACCACCGGGGTGATATCGCAGAGGTCCGCGACGCGAATCATCTCGCCCACGGTCTGCATGTCGAAGATCGAGTGCTCCATGTCGATAAAAGCGCCGTCGAATCCAGCTTTGGCGATTATCTCCACAACCGCCGGATCAGCAAACCCAATGTGGCTGACAAGGGCCAATCCGCCCTCGTTCATCACCTTTTTAATCCTGTTTGGTTTCATGACCTACTCCCTGTTTATTAAGCAATATTACCGGCCGTCATCTTTGCCTTAATCCACGGTGCGGCCATCACTAGCTGAATCTAAAGCGAGTGTAAACACGCTCAGTAGGGGTGTCAAACAGGGCAAAGACCATAACGATTTAGGGGCGAATCACGGGCTGACAACTAATAGCTGAATGCTGTTACTGAGACGGTTGTTGGATCAGTTCCACTGTGTCGCCCACGGAGACCACGCCAGTGGCCTCGACCGCGCCATAGACGCCAAAGTAAGGGGCGCGGGTGTTGGGACGGTACCGTTGGAGCAATTTGGGAACATTGAAGTCCCGCTGTCCTGTGTCTGGGTCCAATGTGGTGATGGCGCACCGGGAATCGGGGGCCACCAATCTCACCCGCAGGTCTGTGCCTATCTGCACCACCCCACCAAGCCAGAAGACTTCCTCGTGGGGAGTACAACCATCGATGAGGAAGTTGGGTCGGAAGCGTCGTCCCTCAAACGTCGGACCGCTAATCGCATCTCCTGAGGTCGCCAGGTTGTCCGTCAAATAGCCGCCCAATCTGTCGATGGATGCCTGAGACAAGACGGAGATCGGATACTCGTCGTAGCTGTCTCCAGGGGTGTCGGTCTTTACCATGCGGACAGGGGACTCGCAGAAAAAAGACAGGGCCGCGTTCCAGTCTCCGGTGACCTCCCGGCCAGGGACCTTCCGCCCCCAGATTTCTGTTGAGACACTATCTCCCAACCCTGCCGGCCCTTCAAGGCGCTGGCCGTCGGGGAACTGCATAATCAGGACTTCAGTGTCGGCGGAATAGCTCGCTTGCACCAGCGCCAGTCGGCCGTGCTGCCGTTGGGTGAGCAGGCGACCGTCCGCATCCACCAGATGAAACCTTCGGTCCTCGGATATTCCGGAATAGCCGACGGTGACAGATTCAGGTTTTAGCAGGGAAAGGGACTTAACAGGAGCTGTAAAGATTGCCACTACCGTACGCAATTTCCTTCTCCAATACTACGCCCCATACTAGCCGGGACGGGTTCCCAGAGTGATTGGAATCTCTTCTGAAGAACCGTCTGAGTGAATCACATCCAGCATGATCTCATCGCCAGGTCTGGTATTGTTGGTCAGGTAGACGATCAGGTCAGTCATATCCCGGATCGTATTACCGTCGACTCCAGTAATCGTGTCACCGCCGAGGGAATATTGTATACCGTTTACCACCTCAGTCCGGTCACTACCTGCCAATCCACCC
>CAYVIG010000159.1:0-6413 GCA_964451445.1 uncultured Dehalococcoidia bacterium | reverse complement strand
CTTTTCTTTTTACCGTAACTTGCTAGGTCTAACTGACCTTTACTTCAGCATTCATCCGCTGGATGGCTTCATCCAACTCGTCGAGGTCAAAGAGGTGAGGCCCGGCGCCGCCGTGGTAGAACACGTTGCCTTCTTTACCAATCAGGTACAGACGTTCCGGCGCAGCCCCGTATGCCTCGTCGATGACGTTGTCCATCTCTTCCACCAGAGTGGGAATGGAGATGTGGAGATCGATGCTGCAGGTCTGGGCAGCTTCCTCGCGTTCGTCAAAACTCTGGTGTTGGCGCAGCAATACACCATCGGCGACGTTGGAATCGGTCTGCCAACCGTCCGTCGGGTGAGCTTCTTGAACGTAGACCACGAAGAATTCAATCTCGTCTTGGTACTGGCCGTAGAGTCTCTCCATGTGCTCAACCTGAGCACGGAATGGGGGTCAAGTGTAACTGCCAAATATCAGCGCCACAGCCTTCTGGCCTTTGAAACTGGAGAGCCGGACGCGGTCTTCGGAGCCCATGCGTTTCAGATTGAAATCAGGTGGCACATCGCCCACATGGGGGCCCATCTCATCCCGGGCCACAACTGCTTCCATGGCTTCCCTGAGAATGGGAGTCAAATTCCCGCCAATGGCCTCCAGCATCTCTCTGGCTGGCATCTGGCCCACGGGCTTTTGGTCTGTGGAATCTGCCTTGCGCTTGGCTCGGTACTCGTCGATGAACTTGCGGAAATTAGTTCTATCGCTTCCCTGCAAGTTCCCCAGAATCTGGTCTCTGTCTGCTTTTAGCATACTCAACTTCCTCTGAATTCTCGTTTGCCTGATCCCACCTGGCATTGGCTATATTACGGGCCATTGTATTCACCGCATCTGGGCATAACAAGGCCGTGACCATATAGATGCAGGTGCAAACACCAAAGATGCATGGAAAACAATTAGTAGAAAAACAAAAAAGCCCTTCCGGAGATTCACTCCCCGGAAGGGCCTTTGGTTGGCTATATTGGCCTTTGGCTTACCTTACGTTGCTGTTGAAGAAAGCCAGTGTGCGAGAGAAGGCGTCCGTGGCGGCCGCCTCGTTGTAGCTGCCCCGGTCGTCACAGTTGAAGCCGTGACCGGCGCCGGGATAAGACTTAAAGTCGTGGGTGACACCCGCGGCTGTTAGAGCGCTGTCGATGGTCGCTACATCTGCTGGCGAAGGGTTCTCATCATCATCGCCGAAGTTACCCATCACTGGGATGCTGATGTTGCTGGTCAGGTCGATGGGGGCGGGGCCATCACCGAACGGAACCAGGATCCGGCCACCATAGTAGACGGAAGCGGCGCTCAGTCCTGGGCAGCTTGTGGCTGCCAGGTAAGCGATGCGTCCGCCGACGCAATAACCGACGATTCCAATCTTTGAGCCAGCGGTGCGCGGGTACTTGTTGTTCAGATAGTCAATCGCTACGTTGACGTCCTCAATGAGTTCGTCGTCGCGTAGCGCTCCCATGTAGCCCTGAACCGCGGGCATCTCGTCGTATCCCAGTTTGGGGTTTGGATGCTGGCGATGATACAACGCAGGGGCAATGGCAACGTAGCCATTGGCGGCGTATTGGTCACAAACCTTTTCGATGTGGTTGGTGACACCGAAAGCTTCCATGATTACGATGACTGCCGGGAAGTTGTTGCCTTCGGATGGTGAGGGATGACTGACATAAGTTGCCATGTCCTGGCCCTGTGCTCCGTGCAGATCGTCCATTTCCCGCTCGCCGGGAAATCGTAGATTCTCCCAAAATGACGGCATATAGATACCTCCTAAACCCTTCAGAACTCATACCCTTCTCGTCCGTGGCGACCCGAGAACGAAGCCTTTCAGTGGTCATCGTTCTTACGGCAACCTAATTCGTCGAACATTCGAGGGTCGTGAAGATTCTAGCAGAGGGCCTACTGCCGCACAAGCGTGGATTTTCCATAGAGGCTATTCAGTTCTGATCTTATGCCTGGCGTAGACCAGTTTCGAGTTCACATATATCATTGATTATAGGCGTAAGCCGCCTAGACAGATCTTCAATCTGCGGCAGCACATTTTCGCTCAACCAGAAAGACGCCCCGTATCAATGATAGAACGTCTTTTTATTGCTACCCTCAAAGATGTAACCTAGTTAGTGATAGAAATTCGAGGCTTATGATTGATAGAATGATAGTCTGATACTATCACTGACGGTGAAGCAATGGAATTCTCCCAGCTAGAGGCATTTTTGGAGGCAGCAAACCAGGGTAGTTTTCGCCGTGCTGCGGATGCGTTGTATCTGTCACAACCTTCAGTGAGCGCCCGGGTTCAAACCCTGGAAGACGAAGTGGGTGTGATCTTGTTCCACCGCACCGCGAGGGGAGTCCGGCTGACCGACATGGGGCGTACTTTCTTGCCCTTTGCCCTCCGATCGATGGAAACCTTGCGTCGTGGCCGTGAGGTCCTCGAGAGCGTTCGTCAGACCTCCGCAGGAATCCTGAACATGGCTACCGCGAGGGTGATCGGCACCTACGTCCTTCCCGAGACCCTCCACAAGTTTCACCAACTACATCCCGACGCCAACCTGCATATAAAGGTTGGCGGGTCTTCAGACGTACTTCAGATGGTTGTGGACGAAGAAGTACAGGTCGGGCTGGCCCGGTTCATGCAGCATCCGGACGTGGACGCCTCGCATCTGTATGACGAGGAGGCCGTGTTGGTGGTGCATCCGGAACATCAATTCGCCAAGACGAGAGTTGCGGCAATGTCTCAGGTGGCCCAGGAGCCCCTCATCGTCTACGACCCTGGCGACCCTGGTTCGTCTTATTTCCAGTTCATCAACCGAGTCTGCCGGGATGCCGGAGTCAGCGCCAAGGTTGAGATGAACCTGGACAGCGTTGAGGCGGCAAAGAACATGGTGGAACTGGGTTTGGGTATCTCGTTCCTACCCCGAAGCGGAGTGCGTAGAGAGTTGGAATCCGGAAAGCTGACCTCGATCGCACTGGCTGAGGTGCCTCCGGTGTTGCTCCCAACTTACGTTCTACTGCGCCGAGGACAACAGCATGGACCGACGGTCGTGGCATTCCTGAGGCTGCTTCAGAAGACCTACAACGTGAAAATCCCCATGCCGCTCGAAGAAGATCAGTAATCAGTAGCGAGTCTGGGCAGTACCTTCTCCAGAGACACTTCTAGTTCGGACACCGTGGCAAAACCCTCAAAACGGTCTTGAATCTGCCCCTTGGCATCCAGGATAAAAGTCCAACTCTCGTTGAAGTAGTCGTCTATGGACGTGAGACCCCAATCTTCAACCACGCCGTATATCTCTGCCCGGTCCAGGTCACCCTGGATGGTTGCTGGGTTGTCGTAGATCTCGACGTGGATGTAGTTGGCCTCGTCAGGATGTAGTTCCTTCAACTCGCTGACCGCATCTACCTGAGGCCCACAGGTGGGGCTGGTGCAGAAGGCAGGACTGGCAAAGACCAACACTGACGGGAGTGAGTTCTCCACCGCATCCTTGATTGTCAGTTGATAAAGGTCAGGGTCGGGTGAGTAGTCGGTGGTGATTTCCTCGATCGCCGAATAATCTGCCAGCACTTTTGACAGGCTAGACAACGCAGCGCTTCCCACGGCGGGGACAGGAGACTTCTCCAATACCTCAATCTCGAGCTGGACCTCGTCCACGCCGTCTGGGTTGTCCACCTGAACATCCAGACGCCAGCGGCCTGCGCGGTCAAAGTTGGCATAGGTGCTGTAGGAGCCACGGATTCTATACGGCCACAGGTTGAAATCTGCCTCCAGGGTTGGTCCCTGGATTGCGTCGCCGTCCAGATAGACCGGAGTAACCAGGGCAGTTGGTGTCTTGATAAGCCCCTTGGATGTGGTCAACAAGAATGCCAGTCTTTGTTCGCCAACTTCTAGGACAGTAGTGGCCAGGACAAGGGTTATGGCAGTGGGGTCTGCCGCAGCCGATGTTGGCGGTGTGATCGGGGTAGCTGTTGCCGAAGAACCGCAGGCGACGGCCAATACTATGGTAAGGGCGATAAGACCCGATCTAAACGGCCCAGCCTTGTGTGAGATTCTGTTAATGATGCGTTTCATGGTCCTGTCTCGTAGGAGCCGAAGGTGAATGAATAGATGCCAAAGTCGTCTGAATTGGAGCTCATCGTCAGGGTGTTATCTTCGCTGTAATCGGGCTCCGAGACCACGTTGTACATGCGGGGTTCATGCACGTTCAGGAAGGACTCGCCGCTGGCCGTTATCGTGACGTCACTGCCCTTGTTCTCCTGAGTGAGATACTCTCCATCTAGCTTGATCAGCACCTGATATGGTTCGCCGGACTCAGAACTCAAAACGGAGTTTAGAGTGCGGGCGGAATAGACTAGGGAAAGAGTGTCTTCGTATCCCGTCGTGTTACTTGGGTGGCGGGTGTGCTCCGGCCAGGCGATCCAGTTGCCGTCAAAGTAGATAACCCCAGGTGTTAATTTGTCCGGCGCCTCCAATTGGATCACCGAGCCGGTGTTCTTGAAGAATTCACGCTGGCGGACGTACTCTCCAAATTCAGCCATCACAAACCCGGCGAACAGTTCTCTGGTTACCGGCACTCTTCCTGAATCCAAGAAAGCCTGGTCCTCAATCTGGTCTCCGGTGGGGACCAGTGGGTCGTCGGATAGGTCGGCGCCTGCATCAATAAGCAACTCTCTGATTCGGCTCTCAGTTTTATCGTATTGGCCTTCACCAAAGTGGTTGTACTGGACCGTGCCGTTCTTGTCGATCAGGTATTTCGCCGGCCAGAACTTGTTGCCCCATTTGTCCCAGGTTTTGAAGTCGTTATCCTGGGCCACCGCCCAGGTGATGCCAAGGTTCTGGGTGGCTTTCAGCACGTTCAAGGGATCTTTCTCGAACTCAAACTCTGGGGAATGGACACCTACGATTACCAGACCGTCATCCGCGTACTTATCGTTCCATTGCTTGAGGTAAGGAAATGTTCGGATGCAGTTGACGCAGGTGTAGGTCCAGAAATCTATTAGGATCACCTTGCCACGTAGTTCTTCCAGCTTTAGAGGTTCGCTGTTAATCCAGCCGTTGATTCCCTTGAACTCCGGCGCTGGAAAAGTCGTGCAGGCCGCAGAGATGATGACAAAGGCCAGCGAAGCCAGCGCCAGCCTGATTTTGGATGCGGGTAGATTAGTCACTAAGACCCCGTGTCGTAGATGCCGAATGTGAACGCAAAGAGCCCGAAGTGCAGTGAGTGGGAAGACATCTCGAGGGTCTCTCTCCGGACGTAGGAATCATTGTTGATCATATTATAGAGGGTTGGTGTCGTGACCAAGAGATAGCTTTCCCCGTCGTCGCCGAGGACGATGCCTTTGTTCTCGTCAGTCAGGTATTCGGCATCCGTTGTGACACCCACCTTGTACGGCTCTCTAGAGCCTGATGTGAGTACGGTGTTCACCGGTGTTGTCGAATAGACTATGTTCGAATAATCTTCGTAATTATCGGTTGTTCTGCCGCGGCTGGGGCTCTCCGGGCCGATGAACCAGTGACCCTGGAATTTTAGCTTGTAGGATTCGATCTCTTCTCTAAAGGTGAACTGGCCAATCTTGTTCTTGCTCTGGAAGTATTCCAACTGTTTAACATAGCCGCCGCGGCCGAATAGGAAGCCGTTCTCTCCACGCTCGTAGCCAGCGTAAAGCTCCCTGGTAACTTCGCCGTCCCTGGAGGAAAGAAGCCAGGGTACATGGTTTGATCCTCCGGCAGGGGCAGTGAATTCTCCAGGAAGCTTGGGTCAGCTTCCGCCAAAAGCTCTCTGACTAGAGATTCCGTCTCTCCGTAGCCGCCTTCACCAAAGTGGGTGTACCGGACTATTCCGTCTTTGTCAATCAGGTATTTCGCCGGCCAGAAACGGTTGTTATTTCTCTTCCAAGTCACGAATCCGTTGTCCTAGGCCATGGTCCAGCCCAGGTTGTTGGTTTTGGGTGGCTTCAACCTCGTTGTCGTAGACTTTTTCGAATTCGAACTCCGGAGTGTGGACGCCGATGATCACCAATCCGTCATCGGCCAACCTGGAATACCACCGTTTCACGAAAGGAAACGTGCGGATGCAGTTGATTTAAGTGTAGGTCCAGAAGTCGATTAACACCACCTGGCCACGGAGTTCTTTCATCTTCGGGGGTCCGACGTTTATCCAAGCATAGATGCCGCCGAATTCCGAGGCATGATTGCTGACTTCGCCGCCGATCTTGCGGTTCTCGTTCGTTGAGTTTAACGCGCTGGCTGCCTGCGGGTGGGATTCCGTTGTGGCTGTGGTGGCAGTTGCATCGGAGCTGCTGCAGGCAGATGCCAGGAATGCTAAACCAACCACCAGGACAAAGAAAATGGGCAGTCGAAAACGCAATCTATCCAATCCTTCAGAAGGGTTGTTTATAAGCTAGAGCA
>CAYVIG010000158.1:0-6454 GCA_964451445.1 uncultured Dehalococcoidia bacterium | reverse complement strand
TGCGGGCATCCACACTGGCGGGATGAATGGTTCCTCCACTTTCGACACGCTTGGCCATCTCTCGCGACAAGAACTCCAGCAGAGCTAGATCGAGGCTCTCCACAGCCATGTCATGCAACTTAGCTTGATACGAGTAGATAGCGGATTTTTGAGGGTCCAGCTTATCCGCCAGAAAGACCAACTTTCCGAGTGGGTCTAAAGAGGCGTGGGCGGTGGAATGCCAACGCACGGCCTCGTAGAGCACTACATCGTTGAGGTCTTCTTCCTTGCGGAGTAGTTCCGCGCCCACTGGGCCGTGGAGCAGTAGCGGGAAATCCTGTTCCACATCAGAGACCGCTACGCCCAACTCTGAGGCCATCCGAAGCAAGTCTTCTCCGGACACAGCGCGGCAGACGTCGTGCGCTAAAGCACCAAGCTCGGCGGCTTTAAGATCGATGTTGTGGGGGACGGCCATTTCCAGCGCCACGTCACGCACGCGGTAAATGTGGGCCTGCAGGCCGTCTGGCAGGGACTCCAGGCGACTTTGAAGTCGTTGGAGTAGTTCGTTCATTTGGCCCTAACCCATGGCTCCCAGTTTCTTGCCGCCCAAAAGGTGCATGTGGGGATGGACTATCTCCTGACCGGAGTCGTCGCCCTGATTCAGCACCAAACGGTAGCCACTGAGGGCAACGCCTTCACGGCGGGCGATCTCTTCAGCAACCACAAACATGTGGCCCATGATCGGCACCTGACCGGGGCCCACGTAGGCCAGAGAAGCGATGTGCATATTGGGGACGATTAGCATGTGCACGGGAGCTTTGGGGTTAATGTCTTTAACCGCGAAGACCCGGTCGTCTCGGTAGACAGGAGCGGTGTGCATCGGGTCTTGGGCCATGGTGCAAAAGACGCATTCGTTGGTGGTGGTCATGCCGCGTTTGCCTCTTTAATCAGTAAAAAATTATTAGGTCAGCCCCCAGGCGATTATTCGTCATCTACGTGCTGGAAGGCTATCTCTTTATGGTAGTTGGCGTCGCCGTAGGTCAACTCATGTACTTTGGCCCGGCGGGTGTACAACTGCAAGTCGTGCTCTTTAGTGAAGCCGATGGCGCCGTGGCACTGGTGCGCCGTGCCGCACACGCGGCGATACGCGGGGCCAATCCAGGCTTTGGCCATTGCGACCTCTTTATGGGCGGGCAGGCCCTCTGCCAAACGCCACACGGCCTGATAGGCGATGTTCTTGGAGCCTTCAACGTCAGTAGCCATCCGTGCGCAGTGGTGTTGCACCGCCTGGAAGCTGCCTACGGGCCGACCAAACTGGGTGCGGCCTTTGGCATACTCGACGGTCATTTCCAATACAGCCTGAGCGCCGCCCAACATTTCGATGCACTGAGCCGCAGTAGCCCGCATGATGGCTCGTTCGATTATGGGCCAGGCCTCGCCCGAGGCTCCGACTACGGCGTCCGCAGGCACGGTCACATTTTCCAAAGCAACTTCAAAGACCCGTTCGTTCCCGACAGAACTCATGGGGGTGATGGTCAGCCCGCTGGCACCCGAGGGCACCAGAAACAAGGAGATACCTTTGGCAGGGTCACTCTCGGACGAAGTGCGCGCCGCAACTAGAATCGTGTCCGCGGTCTCGGCGTCGGGCACGAACAACTTGGTTCCGCTGATCTGAAAGTTGCTGCCTTGTTGGGTCGCTGTGGCTTCCACGCCCCAGGGCTCGGTGCTGACACTGGCCTCGGTGAGGGCCATGGTCATAATGATGGTCCCAGCACAGATACGGCTCAGGATTTCGTCCTTCTGGGCGTCATCTCCACCGTCCTCGACTGTCATGCCGCCAAGGACCACGGTGGAGAAGAAGGGCGAGGGGGCCAGGGAACGACCGATCTCTTCCAGCAGGACACCCAAATCGGCAAAGGTGCCGCCGGTACCGCCGTATTGCTCGGGGAAGGCCACTCCGGTCCAGCCCAGGCCAATCATCTGCCGCCATAGTTCATCGGTGTAACCCTTGGAATCTTCCTCCATCTCCCTAACGAGGGTTAGAGGACATTCCCGGGCCAGAAAATCCTGGGCACTGGTCTTCAGCATCTGCTGTATTTCATTTAGCCCCAGATCCATGATTTCCTCCGATGCAATCCTTGTTGATATTGAGCGCGGCTTGAGCGCGAATAGTATAGCCGAAAGGCTGGTGAGTGGGTAGTAGGCCCGGATTAAGCTTTGGAAGTCTCCACTTCCACGACGATCTCTACCGGTGTGTTGCGGGCGACGATTATCTCCATGTCATCAGCGCCGTCGTTGATGGGCTGGTGTGACGCCTCTGCCGGAACGTAGATGAAATCGCCGGGGCCGATGGGCAGTTCTGTGTCCAGATTGTCGCCGATGACGAAGCGTCCCTTGCCTTTGATCACGTAGATAGCCGACTCGCAGTTCACATGGTAGTGGGGACTGGAGGCGCAGTGGGGCGGGATGGTAGCGATAGCCAGATGGATTCCAGTAGAGCCGGTCAACTTTTCTGACACACCGGCTAGGCGAGTCATCGCACCGGATTGAATCTCGACTTCTAGGCCGTCCGGATGGACAACGCTTATCTCTTGTTTGTTTTCTGGCATTTCAAGCTCCGTCTATTTAGAATTAAAGGGCGCGGACCATCTTGTCCAGCTTATCGATGGCCTGCTTGATGTTCTCTTGGGAATTGGCGTAGGACAGGCGGACGTATCCTTCACCATACTCGCCGAAGGCGCTGCCCGACAGGAGAGCGACTCCGGCATCATTCATGGCTTTTTCCTCGAACTGGGCGCTGGTTAGTCCAGTGCCCTTGATGCTGGGGAAGGCGTAGAAAGCGCCCTCCGGTTCCGGACAGTTGATTCCGGGGATGCTCCGAAGTCCGTCTGCAATGACTCTGCGGCGAATGGCAAACTCGGCTACCATCGCCTCGACTTCATCTTTGGGGCCTTCCAGGGCTGCAACGGCCGCCATCTGGGTGAAGGATGCAGCGCAAGAAACGCTGTTCACGGCCAGTTTCACGATATGGGGCACCAATTCCTCGGGGAGTATCCCGTAGCCCATGCGCCAGCCGGTCATGGCGTAGCTCTTGGAGAAACCATCCAAAATTATGGTCCGTTCTTGCATACCCGGAATGGATGAGATGCTGTAATGCTCTCCGGTGTACAGGATGTCTTTGTATATCTCATCGGCCATCACGTACAACCCAGGATGCTGCTTGACGATATTGGAGATGGTTTCGAGTTCTTCTTTGGTGAGGGCCGAGCCGCAGGGGTTCTCTGGCGAGTTGAGGATTATCAGGCGGGTCTCGTCCGTAATCATCCTTGGCAGGGCTTCAAGGTCTGGGTGGTAATCCTTATCTTCCAGAAGCTGCATGGGCACCGGTGTAGCGCCAGAAAATTTGATCATAGACTCGTAGATTGGAAAGCCGGGATTAGGGTAGATGACATCGACTCCTGGTTCGGCCAAGGCCAGTAACACATAGAACATGATGGGTTTGGCGCCTGGTGTAACCACCACGTTGTCTGGGTCTGTGGTCGTTCCCCGCACCTCACCACTGTTTCTGGCGATGGATTCCCGCAGTTGGGGCAGTCCGGCTGTCGGACCGTAGTGGGTGAATCCGTCGGCGATGGCCTTCATGCCGGCTTCGACGATATGCGGTGGGGTCTCGAAATCTGGTTCACCGATCTCCAGATGGATTATCTCCCGACCCTGGGCTTCCAAGGCGCGGGCCCTGGCGAGCACTTCAAAAGCCGACTCGGTACCCAGGTCGTTCATTCGGGCGGCAACTGTCATCGATCCTCCGGAATCATGGGACTATCTAGATAAGTTGTGAGTTGCTGGCAGAATTGCGGATTTAGTCGGACTGGACCTGGTTCTCAGTCTTCACTGACAGGCCGTATATCTTGATGAACCCTTCTGCGGAACCGTGGTCAAACTCGTCGGAACGGTCATAGGTGGCCAGGCCGTAGTTATAAAGAGCCTTGGAAGCCTGCCTCCCGACGACGACGCAGTTGCCTTTGTGCAGTCGCACCCGCACGTCGCCGGTGACGTAGCGCTGAGTGCTCTGGATGTAGGCGTTCAGGTCGACGCGATGGGCGGTGAACCACAGTCCGTTATAGACCACATCGGCGTATTCCTGGGAGATGCGAGCTTTCATCCTGGCCTGGTCTTTGGTCAGAGTCATGGCTTCCAAGGATGTGTGCGCCGCATGCAGTAATGTGGCTGCAGGGCATTCGTAGATCTCCCGCGACTTAATGCCGACCAGCCGATTTTCAACGTGGTCGATACGACCGACACCGTGGGTGCCGGATAGCGTATTCAGGTAGTTGACCAGATCTACACCGCCCATGCTCTCACCGTCGACAGCGGTAGGGATGCCTTGCTCGAAGTGAATCTCAATGTAGGCCGGTTCGTCGGGCGTGCCAGTGACCGGACTGGTCCAGGCGTAGGCGTCTTCCGGCGGTTCCAACCAGGGGTCTTCCAGTTCTCCGGCCTCCACGCTACGGCCCCACAGGTTCTCGTCGGTGGAGAATCGGCTGCGGTTGGCGTTTATGGGCAGGTTTCGAGCCTGGCCGTACTCTATTTCGTCGTCACGGCTCATTCCCCAGTCACGGATGGGAGCTATGACATCGATCTTCGGACCAAGGGCCGCGATGCCAACCTCCAGTCGAACTTGGTCGTTGCCTTTGCCGGTACATCCGTGGGCAATGGCGTAGGCGTCGTGCTGTTTTGCCGCCTCCACCAGGTAACGGGCGATGAGCGGACGACCCAAGGCCGTGGCCAGTGGGTACTGCTCTTCGTAGATGGTCCCAGCCTGAAGCGATGGGAAAAGGAACTCGTTGACCAGAGTCTCTCGACCATCAACGGTCAGAGCTTCGGTTGCGCCGATGCTCAACGCCCGTTGGCGGATGGGTTCCAGTTCCACCATTCCCAGGTCGATTGTCAGTGTGATTATGTCTGCGTCGTACTTCTCCTGCAGCCAAGGGACAGCCACCGTGGTGTCCAACCCCCCGCTGTAGGCCAATACGATTTTTGGCTTTGTCATTATTTGGTTTAGTTGCTCCCTAAATTCACTTCAATCAGTTCAATGTCAGGCGTTCAGTGCTTCCAGAAACTCAACTGGCGGTACGCCTGCGTCTCGCAGAATCTTTCGAACCAATCCTCGACTGAAGTCATGGTCAGGATGCACCCGCACTGTTACTGCCCTTGCACCTTGGTGCCGAAGTCGCACGTGGCTCCCTCGTTGACGAACCACTTGGAAACCTAAGTTTCCAATCCCTTGATCACATCTTGGTCCTGTAATATCGGGAATCGAGCCATCAGAACTTAGACTTCTATTTTTTGAATTCCGACGAATTCTGGAAGGTCAGGACTCTGATCTTCCAGCCACAGCTCAATGACCTCTTTCATATTGGCCATAAGTCCATCAATCGTCTTGCCTTGGGTGTAACAGCCCTTAAGTTGCGGGACTTCACCGACAAAAATTCCGTCTTCATCTTTTTCGATTATTACGCAGAACTCTAGGTTTGCTATAGCAATCTCCAGTTCTGAGCCCCAGATTAGATCGTTGCCAGGGCGTTGCCCAGCAATTCCATGCCCTGATCGATCTCTTCATTGGTGATGGTCAGCGGCGGCATGAAACGGATGGTCGTCGGCCTGGGTGCGTTCAAGAGTATTCCAGCCTCATTGGCGGCTGTCAGCACTTGGGGTGAGATATCACTCTCAAACTCCATGGCCGCCAGAAGTCCCTTGCCCCGAACTTCAGAGATGAAGGAGAAACGGTCCTTGAGGTCGTTAAGCCGCCCGAGCAGATAGGGTTCCATCTCCTTGGTCTTGGCGGGGATGTCGTTGTCGATGAGGAACTTGGTCCCGGCGTAGGCGGCGGCGGTGGTCAGCATGTTGCCGCCGAAGGTTGAACCGTGATCGCCAGGTACCAGGGCCATGCAGTGTTCCTTGGACATGAACGCGCCGATCGGAGCGCCAAACCCCAACCCCTTGGCCAGGGTCATAACGTCAGGCTCGATTCCATACTCCTGGTATCCAAACAGACTACCCAACCGGCCCATACCCGTCTGAACCTCGTCCAGAATCAGCAGGATGCCCTGCTCGTCGCACCACTCTCTAACCCGCTTCAGGTAGTCGTCGGCGGGTATTATCACGCCAGCTTCACCCTGCACCGGCTCGATCATGACGGCGGCAGTTCTTTCGTTGGTGGCCTCCATGATGGCTACGACATCGTTGTAATCAACGTGGACGAACCCCGGCTGCAAGGGAGTGAAGTTCTCCAGATAGTGGGGTTGGCCGGTGGCGGCCAATGTGCCCATGGTGCGGCCGTGGAAGGAGCTTAGGGCCGTGATGATCTCGTAAGCGCCGTCGCTGTTAAGCTTGCCGTAACGGGGGGCCAGCTTCATGGCTCCTTCATTGGCCTCGGCGCCGGAGTTACCGAAATTGACCAGATCCAGCGCACTGT
>CAYVIG010000157.1:0-6512 GCA_964451445.1 uncultured Dehalococcoidia bacterium | reverse complement strand
AAATACGCAAAAGACTAATCATCAAACCCTGAAACCTCGGCAATCACCGCCCAAAGTTCCAGACTGAGTTCAGTGTTCCTGAAGAAGAGCCTGACCTCACCATCATGTCTTGCTGGATAACATTTTGGTGATTATCATCAACGTGAACCAAGTGGAGCTATTAGGCAGCCTGTAACTACCGTTAAATACCTATGGCTAATTCTCATAACAAACCAATGCTTGGAATCGATACTGCTGTGGTTGTTGCTGGAGACATAGCGGTTTTCTTTGCGTTCGTAATCTTCGGCAGAGCAGAGCATGAAATCGCCCTCAGGCAAGCATTAATTCGCACCGCACTGCCTTTTGGGTTTGTATGGGTTGTTGGTTCTCTGTGGTTAGGCTCGTACAGAGCATCCACGCTCAATAATTTGAGTACGATGGCATGGAAAATACCATTAATCTGGCTTTTTTGCGGCTCAGTCGCGCTTATTGGTAGAACCTTACTAACCGAAGCGTCCTTTATACTGTCTTTTGCTATTGTCTCAATATCGGTTCAAGGTGTGTTGCTAATCAGTTGGCGCGGTGCGTTCTTGTTGGCCGTCACCAAACTCACGCCAAGCCCTTCACGCCAAACGCGTTTATGACTCTCCAACTCGCCCTGGGACTAATCTTCACCCTAATGATTGCCAGTGTTCCGGTCTTGCACCTCGGGCTTTATCGGTATTTATCTGGAAGGCTTTCCAAAGACATGGGCAACGAACCCGAAGATTAGTCATCGAATCCCGATATTCCAGGAATCACCATAATGAGATTGTTCCACCGAACCAGCACGGAAGCCACGACAGTGATCTTGCGAGATGGATTCAAGGATAGATCTGACCCTACAGGGGCTAATCTTGGTTTCTACAACCAAATTCCAGAAATCAAAGCCGTGTGGTTTGTCGACACTCCGTTGGATGGCGACGGAGGCAAACAACTCTTACTAGAAATACCGGATGAAGTTGCCCAGAAAGTGGATAAAACTGTCCGTATGGGGTTATGGGGACGCAGTTCCTTGGTGGCTAAGTCTAACCCTCAAGATGGAGCGGCAGAAGCCATTGAAGAAGGCAAAGCCTATCAGGAATTCATTATTCCCGCAGAAATTGCGAACCAGTATGGGCCGCCAACGGACATCACTGACTTGGCAGATATATTTTAGTCGTCGAACCCTGGTATTCCTGAGATAGTTGCTTGGAGGTCTATCGCTTAAGAGGATTTAGGGAGTGCTTGCAATTCCCACCAACGAACCTCTTGACCAATATCTCTCGCATACTATCAAATGCGGTGTGGCTCGCGATTTGACGTTCAATCTCTGGACCCTTTGTAATCGCTAGTTTCACGGTTTATCGCAGATCAACATGCTCCAGTAAGCCACCGTAACTGGTCCAGTTGTTGTCTGGCAAGTGACTTAGACGTAATATCTATCTACCAAGGTCGGGTGGTAAAGCAATAAGGATTGGCAGATATAGGCCGAACGTTTTCGGATTTAGGTGTGACGATGAAGAAAAGAATGGTGATTATCCCCTTGACGGCGGCTGTGATTCTGCTGGGTATATTCGGTGGTATGGCGGCCGCCCAAGGGCAGGAGAGAGACAAAACCATACGTGGGCCCGATACCCGTATATCGAAAATGGCCGAGATACTAGGACTCGACGAAGACCGAGTTGAACAAGCGTTTAAGCAGGCTGCTTCAGAAACGCGGGATGAACGTATGAAGAACCGTTTGGCTAGGCTCGTGGAAACAGGCAAGATTACTGAGGAACAAGCCAACCACAAATTCGAATGGATGAAGGAAAACTCTGGGCCCTGGAAGGAATATTCCCGTTTTGGCAATCCCCATGATAAGCACGGCAACCAGAAGGGCCACCACGATTATATGAAGTAATAGAGGCAATCTCCGATTAATCCGAAGACGTATCCATGGTCGTCGCGGAGTTCCACTAATCCACTTGAGTGGATGTAACGGCATTGCGGTGGTCGCGGATAAGAAGTTGAGTGGGATGGCTTATCTAAGACCAGCCACCGGAGGCCTCAGATTTCTAGGCTCGTTAACCTGGGTAATCAGGCGCGGATTATACCGGTGCTGTCGTGTTCTACTTAACTACGAGCCGGTCTTATGGCCTTTTACACTACGCCAAAGAGTCTCTTGCGTATATGGGGCGTCTATGTGCCGAATGCCAGTATCGGAGATTGCGCTCATTACTGCATTAGCTATCGCTGGTGGAGAAGGCACGGTTGAAACAGAGCCTATTCCCTTGGCCCCTAACGGGTTGGTCGGTGAAATGGTATCGACGGTATCTAGTATCAACTCTGGAATGTGTATGGCCCGAGGAATCGCGTAATCTAGAAAACTAGCCGTAAGCGGTTGGCCGTCTTCGCTGTAAATTATTTGCTCGATTAACGCCTGCCCTATCCCCTGGGCGATTCCGCCATGAATCTGGCCTTCCACTATCATTGGATTCACGATTTGACCACAGTCGTGCACGCCTACATAACGAAGAATCTTGGTCTCTAATGTCTCTGGATTCACCTCGACGACAACCACATGAGCGCCAAATGACACAGGACTCTGGGCAAGAGTGTACTCGTTTGGAAAATCCAAACCCGGCTCCATCCCGGGCGGCAATGAATCCGAATCATGGGCTATTTTTGCTAGCTGCACTAGATCGGTCTCTTGGTCAGGATGATGGCGATCAAAGATTTTCCCTCCCTGTAAAGTGAGATCTTGGATGGGACAAGCCAGCTGGTGACCAGCCAGGAGCAACAATTTTTCACGGGCGGCTTGCAGCGCTTGCTGAACGGCCGACCCGCCGATGATAACGCCTCTACTAGCGCTGGTCCCGATTCCATGAGGAAATATCGAACTATCGCTGTGGAGCACTCGGACATTCTCCGGTTCCACCCCAAGCATATCTGCAGCGATCTGGGCAAAGGTAGTTTCCGTGCCTTGACCGTGGGGAGACACGCCCGTGTAAACGTCAACGCGACCGGATCGATCAATCTTCACCTCCGCATTTTCAGTGCGGTGTTCCCCACCCGCTCCGGAGGATTTTATGAATGTCGCTAGGCCAACACCTAAGAGAGGCTCGTGCGGTTTTCTCTGATGCTTTTTCCCTTGCATTTCGTAATAGTCAGATAGTTCCAGGGCCCGATTTAAAACCTGATCATAATCGCCGGAATCGTACACGTTCCCAGTGCAAGATCGGTACGGGAACGACGTTTTAGGTATGTAGTTAATGCGTCTTACGGCAACTGGGTCCAGGTCCAAATCCTGCGCGATCAGGTCCATGGTCCTTTCGATACTGAAAGCCGCCTCGGGACTCCCCGTACCTCGGTAGGCGGCGACCGGGGTTTTGTTGGTGATGACTCCGAGGATATCTGCCTTCACAGCGGGAATGTCGTAGGGGCCTGTTATCCGGCGTGCGGCATTGAAAAGTGGAAATGGAGCAGTGAAATAGAAATAAGCGCCGATGTCCGCAAGGATATTTACGCGAATCCCGAGTAGCCTACCATTGCTTTCAACTGCCGCTTCCACATCCAAACGCATGCCTCTGCCGTGGTAGGTCAGCAGGTTATCCTGACGTTGTTCTATCCATTTGACGGGTCGTTGCAACCGCAAAGAAAGAAAGGGCATCAGGATATCTTCTGAGAATAGGCAGTCTTTTATTCCAAAACTGCCACCCACGTCTGGGGCCACAACACGTATGGATTCGACTGGTCTGTTAAGCGATTGGGCCAGATACCGTTGAACCTGATGAGGGGCTTGGGTAGAATCCCAAACAGTCAGCAGGTCTGTTATGGGATCATAATCAGCAACAACCCCTCTCGCCTCCATAGGGGATGGGGCGAGTCTGGGTATTTGGTATCTTTGTCGGACAATATGGTCAGCTTGGGTGAAGGCTTGGTCGATATCGCCACCTTGCTGGACCGACCGGATCGCCATATTGGTCCCTAGGTTCTGATGAATTATCGGTGTAACCGGATCCGTTGCCAGCTCCGGATCGATGACTGGAGCAAGAAGCTCGTAATTCACGTCCACCAATTCTGCAGCGTCTCTTGCCAAGTACGGGTTCTCCGCCACAACGACAGCTATCGGTTGGCCGACGTAACAAACCTTGTCTTGGGCCAAGACCGGATGTTCTGGAGGATTGAATTCGTCCACAGAGCGGTCTCCCATAGGTCTGATTGGTATGTTCGGCAACACATCTACCAAATCCGCCCTGGTGATAACATCCACGACACCTTGTGACTCGCGTGCCTGGTTAGTACTGATTGAGCGGATGAGAGCGTGGGGATGGTCGCTGCGAATCACTACAGCGTGGAGCATATTCGGTATTTTCACGTCATCGATGTAAACACCATTTCCGGTGATTAACCTAGCATCCTCAAACCTTCTGATTGGGTTACCGGCGTATTTCAATCTTTATCCCCTTATTCTTGACTGAATTATGCTTTAGATATGTCAGAGTACAGAATTTGGAAATACAAATATATCACCTATGTAAGAAAATCGTTGTGAATACATAAAGGAAATAGGTGTCTAGACAATAGGATTCCTATACCTATAAACATCCACATGCTTGAAGGTATTTCGTCAAGCCTTAAGTTCCATATGGTGTTAAAACGGTTTAATGCCGGAGACCAGATCAATCACTGGAGAGACCAAAGACAAACTTGATTCCGAGGTTGACCTAGTGTGGGTTTCGAGCACTTTCGTTATTCGTTGCTGCCACGTAATTTTGTGGCTAATCAGCGATGGCGAATACTCCTTGAACATTAACCGTCAAGTCCAGTTCTCCAGCCAGGATGCTGGTGGATTGGTCTCCGCCAAACCCGAAGGCCGCAGCTTCCATCCGCGCGAACGACTGAGGAGGGGCCCCTCCTGACTCGCTAAGGAAGACCAGCTTCCCAAGTTCGACGCCTGACAGAGTCGCCATAGAATTGGCTTTGGCTAGCAGATCAGCGATTGCTTCTTCACGGGCCACCTCCAGAAGCGCGTTCGTATCCTCGATAGCGAAGTTAACAGCGTTAATACGTACTAGGTTTCCCGCAGCGTCGGTTGCGCCATCGATGATGCTGCTCGTGCTTTCGAGGTTCCTGACCTTGACTCTAAGAATGTTGGTTACTTGGTAGCCTATAAGGACCCGTTCGAATTCAGTACGGCACTCGGTACCTTTCCCATCTTCCCTGAGACCATCAGTGCAACGCCTGACCTCTTGCATGTCGTACTGAGGATTGATGCTGAACTGACTCGTCTGCAAGTCTTTGTCTTGGATATTGTTAGCTTTGAGCATGGAGACAATTGAGTCGATTGCCTTGGAGGCCATGTTGCGTGCTTCGGAAGCCTTGTCTGCGAGAACTTCCACCCCGAGTTCGAGTACACCCAGATCAGGGTTTCCTGTGGCTTTTCCAGTGCCGTTGACCCAGATGCCTGTGCTGTTTCCTGAACCAGGTTGCAGCCACTGGGCCGTAGAGCTAGAAGCATAACCCGAGGGTAGGGATCCGGATATGGTTGCCTGCGACCCGACCTCGGAGCTATCGGGATTACACCCCAATACCAACACTAGGGCCAAGGCCGATCCCAGTAGTGCCATCACACACTTACTTCGAATCACTGTTTGGGGCATCATGTATATATCTCCTAATACCAGTTCATTCCCAGTAGTGGGGTCATCCACACCAGGCATGCCAAGACTCAGACAACACTACCTAAGACAGTCAGAGTATCGCCAATATTTAGGCCTGCGGCGGTGAAAATAAAGCCAGCAATGATAGAACCGACCAACCCGATAATCTGGAAACGCTTTTCGTCCATATCCGCTATCTATGACTTTACTAGATATATGCGATCGTTGCGCCACCGACTGAGGCTAGTCCCACCACCATCCAGGGCGGGGTTTTCCAGAACATCAGCAGTCCCAGAGCACTGATGGCCAAGGCAAAGTCCTCAGGCGTTTCAACGGCGCTGGTCCAGACCGGGTTGTAGAGGGCGGCTAGTAGCAGTCCCACCACGGCGGCATTGATGCCGGTCAAGGCTGACCGGAAGACATCTCGCTTTCGTAGGATGTCCCAGAAGGGCAGGACGCCGGTAATAAGAAAGAACGATGGCAGGAATATGGCGGCCAAAGCCAGGCTCGCTCCGCCTACGCCCTGCGGCCCTGGGCTGATGATCGCACCCAGGTAAGCGCTGAAGGTGAACAGAGGGCCGGGCACTGCCTGTGTCGCGCCGTAGCCAGCCACGAATTCGGAGTTGGTCATCCAGCCAGGCTCCACCACCTCAGACTGGAGCAGGGGCAGCACTACGTGCCCACCACCAAATACCAAAGAACCAGCGCGGAAGAAACTGTCAAAGATCGCCATATACTGGCTCGAATCTGACTGCCGCGCCAGCGGCAATCCGACCAGAAGCGCGAGGAAGAGTACCAGCGCAGCGATGCCCTGCCACTTGGGGATGAATGCCGAAAGGGAGTCGTCGGCACTCAAGGCGGCGTCCA
>CAYVIG010000156.1:0-6548 GCA_964451445.1 uncultured Dehalococcoidia bacterium | reverse complement strand
CCCATCGGACTTCATTTTTACAGCTGAAGATGCGATGGAACTAGGTACAGTGAATTTACTATCAAACGTTACTGTGATGGTTCCGCCGACAGCGACAGCTGTCTGAGAACCGTTACCCGATACAGTTACCGTGTGCTGCGCGGTAGCCCCGGCCGTTGTCGGCGTGGACACCATCGTTACAGTACCGATACCTGCACTGACGGGCTTAGCCGTGAACATGCTCAAGGCAAACATCGTCGCGATAACGCCGATGACCAAGAGCATTGCGAGCCCAAAAGATGTTCCGATTTTAGTGTTCATTTACTCCTATCTCCTTAATTCTTGCTGCCTGAAGCGAAGATGACTTCGTGATCCTTTCCTTTTGGACTTCGCTTACGTTCGCTTAAAAATACCACTGTTCTTATTACCGTTAAGTTACCGCGCTAAATGTCCTAAGGGCGAATCGATCCCTCTAGTCACATATAACCCCCCCGCGGAAGCTTGTGTATGGGAGAGAAACGTTTTCCGAAGAAACAATAATAAGACTCAAAAATGACACAGTTGCCCCCCGCCTCCTTCCCACTAATCTAGATACACTACGCTAAATTCTCTCATATTTAGCATCATCGAGTTTCGATTGTCAAGGCATATTTATCTATTTTAACCGCCATAAATCCCCCCCAAGGATACCTTTGGGGCGATTTACTGGCCGGGTTTTTAAACCACGCCTTGGCTCATTCTGTGGCGGCAGTTTGTTTGCGCATTGACCATTGTGAGAGGGAATAACCTAAAGCGCAAGCCATTAAACGGGGCAATTTCAACTCATTATAGAAATTGGATATCTATCCTGTTCTAATTGGCTTTGAGGTGACCAGTTTTATGCTTCTTTGTTGAGGTTGGCCAAGAATTCTTCGTTGGTATCGGATTTTGCCAGTCGTTCCAATACCCGTTCTGTGGCGTTGACCGCGCCGTCATTGGCGATGAGGCTTATCATCCGCCGGAGCAGCACTATCTGCTTTAGGGTATCTTCCGAGAATAACAACTCTTCCCGGCGGGTTCCACTGCGGACGATGTCGACGGCAGGGAAGTAACGACGTTCCGCCAACTTTCGGTCTAGGTGGAGTTCCATGTTACCGGTGCCCTTGAACTCTTCGTAGATCACTTCGTCCATCCGGCTACCGGTATCCACCAGACAGGTAGCAATGATGGTAAGGCTTCCGCCTTCTTCTATGTTCCGGGCGCCGCCAAAGAATTTCTTTGGCGGGTAGAGGGCCGCCGGGTCGATACCTCCTGAGAGGGTCCGTCCGCTGGTGGGCACTGCCAGGTTATAGGCGCGTGTGAGTCGGGTGATGCTATCGAGCAAGATTATCACGTCCTGCCCCATCTCCACCAAGCGTTTAGCCTTCTCCAGGCAGAGCTCCGCTACGCGGCATTGTTCTTCCACTGATTCATCGAAGGTAGATGCGAATACATCGCCGTCCACTGCCCTCCGCATATCTGTCACTTCTTCAGGGCGCTCACCAATCAACGCCACCATCAATGTTGCGTCTGGAGTGTTCTCTTGAACTCCGTGGGCGATCTGCTTCAGCATTGTGGTCTTACCTGCTTTTGGCGGCGATACAATCAAACCGCGTTGTCCAAGACCTATAGGGGCAAAAAGGTCAACCATCCTGGTTGAGAGTTCAGAGCCGCTGGTCTCAAGGATGACCTGCCTCTCAGGGAAGATGGGTGTCATGTGTTCGAAGGTAGGTCGATAGCGGCTCTGCACTTGGTCGGTCTCCCGACCGTTAATCAACTCGACTCGGACCAAGCCAAAGTACCGCTCTCCTTCTTTTGGAGGTCTGACCTGACCTGTGACGGTGTCTCCGTTACGAAGGTTGAATCGTCTGATCTGGGACTGGGAGATGTAAACATCGCCTGAAGCCCGATATGTGGCTACCTGGCGTAAGAACCCATATCCTTCATCCATAATCTCCAGGATGCCGGTGGACACTAAAGCCTGTTGAGATGAGATCATTTGAAACAGTCGACTGAGCAGGTCTTCTTTATGCAAATTCGCCAGAGCAGTCGTGTCACTCAAGCCGACATCGTTGGCCAGGCCCAGGAGTTCTTCCTTGGACTTAGCTACCATCTCAGTCACATCAAGCATTTTTTGAATGGTCGCCATGTTTACCTCTTACTAGGGTCTTCGATCTTGCACTAGGGTTGTCCTTGAATTTCTCGCTATTCGCTTGGAATAGGTTGCTGCGTGGAAGGGATTAAGTTGTGCAACCAATCTCCGTTAATTTACCGGCTATTTCATCAAATTAATAACCAGGTCGCTCGGCCGGCAACTATTGGTTAGCTATCTTTTCCCAATCTGCTTTGAAGCGCTCCACGCCGGTGGTAGTCAGGGGATGTTCGATCATTTGGGTCAGCACTTTGTACGGGATGGTAGATATATGCGCCCCGGCGTGGGCTGCCAGGGTGCAGTGGAGGGTGTGGCGGATACTCGCCGCCAGTACCTTGGTTCCGATGTTATATTCCTTGTATACCTCCACTATGTCTTTGACTAGGTCTATGCCCTCAAGGCCTATGTCATCCAAGCGACCGATGAAAGGGCTCACGGCAGTGGATCCGGCCTGGGCTCCCAAGATTGCCTGATTGACTGAGAAGCACAGTGTCTGGTTTATCTGGATTCCCTCACTGGACAAAACGGAAATGGCCTCGAAACCGTCTTTAGTGCTGGGAATCTTCACCCACGGGTTGTCTATCCAACCGGCGATGTCCCGACCCTCAGCTATCATGCCTTTGGCATCAAGTGATATGACTTCAACGGAGATCGGTCCGTCAACTATGTCGGCTATCTCTCTGACGGCCGTCTTATAACTCTCGGAATTCCCGATACCTTCAGCGGACGCCAATGACGGGTTAGTGGTAACGCCGCTGATCACCCCCAGACGGGCACCGTCCCTGATTTCTTGAATATTTGCTGTGTCCAAAAAGAGCTTCAAGGTTTCACCGGCCTTATATGTTGTTATCTAGAGTCTTTGGAACGATCCTCTACCGAATCGATGTTTGTTAGGGAGATACCTATACCAAAGGGTTGCGGATTAATCATTGAGGTAAAGTCCCGTTCTTCTATAAAAAGGGAATCGTTGGCAGAAGCGCCATCTATTGGGCGTTTATGTCCAGGGGAAGTGGTCGTTGCACCCCTTCTCTAATGGTCTGTTTAGCAGCCCCGATGAACTGACTGAATAAAGGGTGAGGCCTGTTGGGTCGAGATTTGAACTCAGGGTGGTATTGGGTGCCGACCATGAACGGGTGGTCTGTGACCTCGCCGGTCTCAACCAGGTTACCGTCTGGGGATAACCCCCCAATCACCAGCCCTGAATTCTCGAGTGCTTCTCTATAAGAGTTGTTAAGTTCGAACCTGTGTCGGTGTCTTTCCATGATCACGTCGGTGCCGTAGGCATCCTTGGTGCGGGTGTTTGTCTGCGGATGGCACGGGAAATCCCCCAGCCGCATCGTTCCACCCTTGGTGGAGATGCCTTCTTGGTCCGGCATTATATGAATGACCGGATCGGCGGTATCCGGGACTAATTCTTCGGAGTTGGCACCTTCTAGCCCTAATTTGTTTCTGGCCCATTCGATGACCATCACTTGCAAACCGAGACAAAGGCCCAGGTAGGGCACGTCGTGTTCTCTGGCGTACTTCACCGCCTCGATCATGCCTTCAACACCCCGGGGGCCAAAGCCACCAGGGACGACGATTCCACAAACGGTGGACAGAAGGGCGTCTGCCCCCTGTTTCTCGATGTCTTCAGAATGAACCCATTGCAGTTCGATATCCTTGGTGTGATCCAATCCCGCGTGCCGTAGGGCTTCACGGACGGATATATATGAGTCGGGGTATTCAACGTACTTGCCAACCAGGGCAATGGACAGCGTCTCTTTTGGTTCGTTCATCCGGCCAACCATCTCAGACCATTCAGACAGGTCCTTGGGTTGGCCATCAAGGCTTAGTGTGTCGACTATGATGTCGCCAAGTCCGGCGTCTTCCAGTAACAGCGGGACTTCGTATACGTTCTCTACCGTTTCAACCGGAATCACGGCGTTTAAAGGAACGTCGCAGAATGCCGATATTTTTTCGCAGATCGATTCCGAGACAGGGAAATCGCTTCGGCAAAGGATGGCATCCGGTTGAATACCGATCGACCGGAGTTCTTTGACGCTGTGCTGGGTTGGTTTGGTTTTTAACTCTGTTGCGGCTGCTATATATGGAAGGAGTGTCAGGTGGATGTAGAACACATTGTCCCGGCCCACATCGTTCCTCATCTGCCGGATGGCTTCCAAGAAAGGAAGTCCTTCAATATCGCCTACCGTGCCTCCGACCTCGGTGATGATCACATCTGCAGCCGATTCGGCAGCCAGCGCTAGGACTCTATCTTTGATGGCGTTGGTTACATGGGGCACCGTTTGTATGGTGCCTCCCAAAAAATCTCCGCGCCGTTCTTTGGCAATCAGATTTAGATATACCTCACCAGCGGTGAGGTTCGAGGTTCTAGTTAACTCTACGTCAATGAACCTCTCGTAGTGTCCCAAATCAAGATCGGTCTCGCCACCATCCTGGGTGACGAAGACTTCACCATGCTGATAGGGAGACATGGTTCCGGGGTCGACGTTAAGATAAGGGTCCAGCTTAATTACGGAGACGGAAAGTCCTCGGCTTTTAAGGATGCGTCCAATCGATGCGACGCTAATCCCTTTGCCTAGCGAACTGACTACTCCCCCGGTGACGAAAATAAATTTTGTCGGCATGTGCCTACGCAAAAAAAGGTGTTGAGGAGGGGTACTTACTGGGTGTTCAATTAGCCTAGCCGCCGCCCCGTTGAACAAGCCATGGAAATCGAGGGGAAATGGGGTGGTGCAAAGAGCGCTAAATGAAAAACGAAGTTGAGTGCGGGGAATCCATAATCAATTATATTAGTCGATTTTCCCAAGTGTTAAGCGTCAAATCACCGATTTCTTAGAAGCCTAAAATGGTTGATTCTCCACCGGGTCTTAAACCGGAGGTAACAGGTCAAGGTAATCAGGGTCATAAGCGACGATCGATCCGATTTCCACTTGTTCATCCAGGGGTACAGCTCCCGGGGCACCGCCGCCTTCTGGCAGGTTGCCGATGGTCCAATCTTCGGCGAATGACTCCATCCGAGCCCGGTCGACACCCATGAGTTCACCCAAGACATACTCGTTGGCTTCTCCCAACCTGGGCGCGGGACCTCTGACCCTTGCTTGGCTCTTTGAGAATTTCCAGCCCCGGCCCACGTATCCCTTCGAACGTAAACCGACCTCTGGCGGGTTATGAACTGTCTCGAAGAAACCCCGGTCCAGGTACTGCGGGTCCACCAGAGCTTGTTTGGCTGTTAACACTGCCCCCGCGGGAAATCCGGCTGCCTGCAGCAAATTCATCACCTCATATGAGGTCTTTTCCGCCGTCCAAGCCGAGATGATGGCGTCCAGGTCTTCCTGGTGCCTCCGACGGTCCATAGGGTCAGCAAACCTGGTATCTGTAATCAACTCAAGTGCGCCTATGGCTTGGCAGATAGACCGCCAGTCGGCATCGTCTCTGGCGGCTATCGCGACCCATTGGTCAGCCCCTCGGCAACGGTAGACCCCGTGGGGTGACAAGAACGGGTGGCGGTTCCCGATCCTTTGGGTTCGGCGGTCATTGTATTCAAAATCCAACAGGCCCGCGCCGATCACCGTGGTTCCGGTCTGATACATCGCCAGGTCGATCCATTGGCCCTCTCCGGTGCGTGCTCTCCGGATCAAACAGCCCATCAGGGCCCCCAGCGCGGTCCAGGAAGCCAGGAAGTCGGAATAGGAGTTTCCCATCTTGTTGGGAACATCTCCTTCTATAAGACGACCGTCCGCTTCCTCTTCCATGTACCCCATGAAAGCACCGGTACCGTGGGTTGGCTCCAGAGCAGAGGCCATGGCACCGAAGTTACTCCAGGGACCGCTATGTCCGTATCCAGTGTTGGATACCATTATCAGGTCCGGTTTGTGGGCCTTAAGGCTTTCGTAATCCAGGCCGAAGCGAGCCATGACGCGAGGGGTGAAATTCTCCAACACCACATCGCAGACGCTGACCAGTTCTTTGATTATCTTCTGTGACTCCTCATTCCGGAGGTCCAAGGTCAGGCTACGTTTGCCCCGATTCAAGTTCTGGAAGGTCCCTCCCTGTTCCCACCAGAATTCGCCGGCCTCGTTATCGGGAAACGGACCGGTGATGGTGCGGGTCGTATCCATGAACTGGGTCTGGCAGGTATCGATCTTGATGACCTCAGCGCCCAGATCGGCAAGGTTAGCCCCGGCAAATGGCATGGCGAAGACCCGGCTGAGATCCATGACCCGAATGTTTTTGAGTGGCGCTGATTGTGGGGACTCAGGGGACATGAGTATGAACTCTCTTTATATAGGTGAGGCCAATTCTTCAGAGTCGGTAAATCTCAGATGACGCCCAATTGGCGTAGCGAAACCAGTTCTTCAGGTGAATAACCCAACTCCTGAACAAATATCTCGGT
>CAYVIG010000155.1:0-6595 GCA_964451445.1 uncultured Dehalococcoidia bacterium | reverse complement strand
TGCCGACGATCAGCATGGCAATGAAAATGAATGAGAGGGAAAGACGGGCCATGCGGAGCCGTTTAGTCATCAAATCCACTCCACCGTACTGGTTTCGGGACCGCTAATGAGGCTGGGGCCAGGTTCCTTTGGGGCTGGGGTTAGACCGGGGTGCCCGATTCTGCCATGGAGGCTTCGGAGGAGAATATCTCTGCTGATTCCGGCACTTTCGCCATCCGTGCCAACAGAGGATTCACCAACTTCAGCACGCCGCCCAATGTGGGGTGGCCCATAATCTTGCCAATCATTGAACTGTGCCAATCGAATGACACTTCCGGCGAGGCGGCCAATTCAGCAACGAATCCGTTGCTGCTGGCTTGGTTGATCAACGAGCTTACGTGGCTGTCACCCAGGTACTCAAAGGCCCGCCGGGCAGAGTAGCCCACCTCCAGCTCTGTGGAAAGCAGGTTCTTCCATTCTTTCTGATAAGCCCCCAATCGGTTCGCGGAAAGTTTATCTTGACTGAGGGCTTGTTCCAGCGCTCCAGAGGCGATCTCGCTGGCCAGCAGCGAGTAGAATATCCCGCCGCCGGTGGTGGGTTTTACCTGTCCTGCGGCATCTCCGACCACTAATACCCGGTCCGTATAGGTCTTCTTTAGGGGCCGCAGGGGAATCCCCCAGCAGATTGGCTTCTCCGTTGCTTCAATGATTTTTCCTTCGGCTTTTCGGGCAGCCATGAACCGAGAAAACCTCTCAGGAGCGTTCTTGCGCACCATCAAGCCGGCCAGTGCGTATCCAGGTTTTGTCGGAACCAACCAGGCAAAAAACCCTGGGGCTACGTCCCGTCCCAGATGAACCTCGACTTCATCGATGCCTTCAGTCTTCACCATGGCCTGGATGCCGACCACATAGTCGGCCGGTTCCCCCAGCCCAAGTTGACGATTCAATTGTGAACCAAATCCAGCGGCGAGGACCAATGACCTGGAATCCAACTTACTTGGGCCGTTCTGGCCATCCGTGGTCACAGTAACCCGGTCTTCGTGTTGCTCCAGGCTGACTACCCGGTTGCCCAGGAGATACTCGGCTCCGTGGGATCTCGCCTTATCGGCAAACGAGGAAACGTAGGCCACTCTGTCAACCACCTTGGCGACCGGGGTTGGTGTCTCAAATCTTACAAGTTCCGAGGAGGGGGAGATAACACTGGCTGCGTTGATTTCGCGGTGGACCATAGACGGGTTGATCGGATAACGGCGAAAACACTCCTCACCGACCAGACCGGTGCAGAGCTTATCGCCGATATTTTCCCGGGAATCTATAACAATTACGCTAAAGCCCTTAGACGCCAAAGAGAGGGCAGCATTATTGCCAGCGGGGCCAGCCCCCACAACGATCGTGTCTTGCAAATTGAGCGTACCTCTATTACCCCGAACCCAGAGTTGATCACCGCCCGGGGATTATTCCTTTAGCCAATACCATGAACGATTCAAATATCGCATCCAAATTCGCCGGTCGTCGTTCACCTGGCGTGGTCTAACTATTCTATCAGGCCAAAGGCAATGGGAAGACATAATATCAACTGGTCTTTGAACGCGTTTCACGCCTTGACAACGTCTGGCCGGAGTGTATAATTGGCCACCAGATAATTGGTCAGACCAATTTTATTTTAGGCCATTTGAAGCTGCAACTTTGATTCCTGAAACATCACAATCTGGACTGAACGACTCGGAGTTAACCAACCTCCGCAGGCAACGCCTCCATGAGGGTCGCCTCCATGAGGGTATTGTCGAGGGGTTTCATTCTCTGATTCAGCAGGGGATCTTGGAACATGGCGCGAAGTTGCCGGCAGAACGGGTTTTAGCCGAACAGCTCAAGGTCAGCAGAAGTTCGGTCAGGGAAGCCATCAGGACCTTGGAGTTACAGGGGCTGGTAACCAGCAAGCCAGGGTCAGGGACATTCATCAACACTCAGAGCCTGGATGCTGTGGCCACATTGATGACCTCTTCACTGATCGAAGGAATCGGAGCGGGAGATGCCCGACTCAAAGACATCTTTGAGGTGCGGCATCTTCTGGAGCCCCAGCTTGCGGCGCTTGCGGCAGAACGGGCTACACCAGAGGATGTGGAACGGCTCTCGGCCATCCTGGTTGAACAACAACGGCAAATCATGGAAGGCGAGACGGGTGTGGACGCCGATACGGAGTTTCATTTTACCCTGGCCACCGCCACTCACAACACAGCGCTGGTCAAGGTGGTGAGCGCGGTCGAAGACGTGCTTAGGCAATCACGAGACCAAACGCTGCAACAGCCGGGACGACCGGAAAGGTCCCTGAACTCCCACCGTCAGATACTGGAGATGATCCAGGCAGGGGATCACCTTGGAGCAAGGTCAGCCATGGAGCATCATTTGACTGCGGTTGAGCCTTCTTCGATACACCCACACACAAAAGAACAGGCGACGCCGACTGCTAACAGATATAGAAAAGAATCGTCTGGTATCCGTTTAATCGAATGGCCAGACGTCCGTTAGTGTAAATAGAGTAGATAACAGCAACCAGAAAACCGAAAGCTGAGGAGGAGACCTATGGCTACCCGATCTGTGGAGGTGGTGTACCGGGGCATATTCCAACGAACAATGGCCCGAAACATCGTCCGAAACATCGTTTTCGCCGCCCGGAAAGACGGCAAGATTGGCACGGCATTTGGCCGTTACAGTGATTCTCCCGAAAGGAACGGTATCCCGGCCAAGCAATTTGCCGTGGTCGCCGACACCGCTCTGGAATTGGAAGAGAGCTTGGCCGTTTACGAGGCCTCCAACGTTGATGTAACCATCAACGTCGACGATGCCATGTGCAAAGGCATCGAATCATGGGCTTGGTACGGTCTGCAACCTATTAACGAACTGACTCGGCCTGGCGGAACCCTGATTGTGACATCGAGACAAGACGCCGACTCCCTTCTGGAAGACATCCACCAAAAGGACGCCCCTTATAACCTATCCATTATCCCTAGCACTGTGAGCTTCTCTGGGCTCTGGGTCTACAAAGATGACCATACTGACATGCGGGTACTAGGGGCATTGTGCAAAGCCTGTCCGGAACTTGTCAGCATCAATGCCATGTTGGAATCCATCCAGGAACAAACGGGCAGCGAAACAAAAGTTGCATCAGTCCAACGTGCATTTGACCGTTTCACCAGCCGCCTCATAGAGCCTGGTGAAGGCAATACTGAAACCCCGTTTAGCTTCGACCTTCCCGGTTGGAAGACCATGGAAGAGGGCGTAGTCATTAGAGGGCTCCCTGAAGGTGGCGGATTCCGCGGTGGTGAAGAAGGCTACCAACCAGGCCGTTCCGAAGTCTTCAAAAAGTGGAGCACTCGGTCAATGCGCCCGGTGATCAACTTCGACACTTGCATCAAGTGCACATTATGCTGGTTACAGTGCCCAGATGAAAGCTTCGACATAACCCCAGATGGTCTTTATGACGCAAACATGGAATCATGCTGCGGTTGCGGTGTCTGCGAGGCTGTTTGTCCAGTTCCAGATTGTGTGACAATGGTCGGGGAACCAGAATTCAACGACAACAACAGCCAATGGGATGCCTGGACATCTGACAAAGATAGTTACAACGAGTGGATGACGGTCCTGGTAGACAAAACAAAATCCGAAACACGTTCCCACGGGTTCCACCACATCGGTGGCTACGATGAAGAGATCAAAGCGGAGGAAGCCTAATGGCCACTGTAACTACAAAGCTCTATCAAGAGCCGAAAGAAGAGCTTATTAGCGGTAGTGAAGCAGTCGGCATCGCCTGTGCCCTCGCCGACGTCGACGTTATAACAGCATATCCCATCCGTCCCTATGATACGGTTATGCAATACGTATCGCGTCTCAAGGCCGACGGGGCTTTCGACTTCGACTACATCATCGCCGAGAGCGAACACTCCCAGTTCGAGATCGTAAAGCACGCATCCTCCGTTGGGGCACGTACGTTTACTGGCTCCAGCGGAGTGGGTTGGTTCTACGCTTTTGAGGCCATCACAGTTACAGCAGGGCTTCGCATGCCTGTAGTAGCGATGGTGGGTAACCGTGCACTAGACGACCCAGGCGCTTTTGGTGTTGAACACAACGACGCCATGGCAGTGCGAGACCTGGGATGGCATCTATATTGGGTCGCCACCGCTCAAGAAGCTCTCGACATGGCACTAATAGCTTACAAAGTGGCCGAAGACCCACGAGTTCTACTGCCATTTGCTCTTAGTTGCGATGGTTCCTTCCTAACCCACTCACAAGCAATAGTGCAGGTGCCGTCCCAAGACCAAGTCGACAAGTTTCTGCCCGCGTACAACCGGGGCAGCCTCCAACTCCATCCAGACAACCCCATCACCGTAGCGCCTCAAGCAAATGAAGATTGGCTTATGGAAATTCGGAAACAGACCGATGAGGCCATGCGTCGCACGCCCGCAGTAATCAAAGAGGCGTATGCAGAGTTCAAAGAAGTATTCGGGCGTGGTGACGATAGCCCATTCATCGAACAATATATGTGTGAAGATGCGGAGATAATACTCGTCGGAATGGGCACACTGGCTATGCCGACCAGAGTTGCCGTCCGACGCATGCGAGAAGCCGGTAAAAAAGTCGGATTCCTACGCGTCAAATTCTTCAGGCCGTTTCCGACTGAAGAACTTCAAGAAGCCCTAAAAGGAGCCAACGGAATCGCAGTCATTGACCGTGACTATTCCTACGGTTCTCCAGGATACGGAGGAGTCCTATTCCACGAGCTTCGCTCTACGATGTACCCACTTGACGAGCGACCTGTAATGTTGAACTTCATCGCTGGACTTGGTGGGCGCGAGGTCATGGTCAAAGACGTAGAGGAAATGGTTGAAACAACTCAGAAAGCCATCGACACTGGTAAAATAGATCAAGAGACCACGTGGGTCGCGGTAAGGGAGTAAGAGACATGGCAACAGTACAAGACCTTCCTCAGATAAGGGGAGTTAAAAGTATACCCGTAGAAGAGTTTTACTCGTCTGGCCACCGCACCTGTCAAGGTTGCGAATCAGCTTTAGTGATGCGTCTGATGATCAAAGCAGCCGGACAGCGGACTATAGTGCTAGGCAGTACAGGTTGCATGTACGTCGCCAACACCACTTACTATAGTACCCCTTGGGTAGTGCCGTGGATGCACACTCAGTTAGGTTCTGCAGGTTCCGCCGCCACGGGCACCGCCGCCGGCCTCTCCGCTATGATGCGAAAGGGGAAGATGCAGAACGAGCCGATAAACGTCATCGCCTTCTGCGGAGACGGCGGAGGTGTGGACATGGGATTATCAGCCCTGTCCGCTGCGTTGCAACACGAGGAGTACAACCTGCTAGTCGTCTGCTATGACAACGAGTCATATGCCAACACAGACATCCAGGCTTCCGGTAGTACCCCTTGGGGAGCCAATACCACCTTCAGTCCGGTTGGCAAAGATATTCACATCATGAACAATCGGTGGAAGAAGAACATGGCCCCCATGATGGCTGTGGGTCATCCCGACATGAAGTATGTGGCCACAGCCTGCGCTTCATACGGGCTGGACTTCAACAACAAGGTGCGCCGTGCGTTGACCATAGGCGGACCTACCTTCATCCATTGCATCGATCCCTGCCCCAAGGGCTGGGACTACGACCCCAAGTACTCCCATGAGTTGGGGATGCTGTCCATTGAGACCGGCCTGTGGATCCAGTATGAGATCATCGAAGGCGAGTTGATGCTTAACGGCCCTAGCCGAGCCATCGCCAAGGGTATCCGCAAGCGGAAACCCGTGGAAGAATATCTCCTACGCCAGGGCCGCTTTGCCCACTTCACCCCGGAGGACATCAAACACTTCCAAGAGAAGATTGATGAACAATGGGAAAAATGGTGGATACCCGGCTTGGTGCCGATCACTCCTCAAGCAGATGAAGACGAAACTTCAGAAGAGTCCTAACTAGTCAGAAAGATAGGGAATCCGGCAACTAACCAGCCAGTAAAAGAGAGCGTCTCGATTAAATCGAGACGCTCTCTTTTAAGATTTTCTTTCATCTGAAACGGTATTACCACACAATTATTTGAGAATCTCCTAAACACACTTGCCAGCACACCCTGTTCGGGTTAGAGTAATTCCGATTCCAACCTCACTTATTTATCACCGTTTGCCATATCAAAAGATATATTGGTGAGGTTATTGGCTGGGTTCACTCGGCTGGGCAATCTTAAACGGACACATTTAGGAGGACTCGATGGCTAACGATCCCATCAATCTTTACGACTACGAAGCCAGGGCCAAGCTTGCTTTGCCCCACGACAACTGGGACTTTATTGACGCTGGCGCCATGGACGAGATTACCACCAAGAGAAACCGGAGCGCGTTTGACGCACTGTCGATTCGACCTCGGTTCATGCGGAGTGTGGAAGAGCGCAAGATTTCGACCACCATGCTAGGCACCGACATCAGCATGCCGGTATTTGTCTGCCCCGCAGGTAGCCATGGCTTAGCCCACCCCCAAGCGGAGGTCGCTACAGCCCGGGCAGCTGGGCGATCTAATACTCTGATGATGCTCAGCACCTCCTCCAACTGCAGTTTGGAAGAAGT
>CAYVIG010000154.1:0-6638 GCA_964451445.1 uncultured Dehalococcoidia bacterium | reverse complement strand
CCTGCATTGACTAAGAACGGCAAGGTACACAAGTTCCACAGTTATGCGGGATCCGGACACGGGTTCCACTGCGAAACCAGGGACGGCTTTAGACCTGAAGCGGCGGCATCAGCTTGGGCCAAGGCTATCGCCTGGTTGAATAAATACCTCAAATAAGCCCCGGCAAACCAAACCTGTTTGGATTTTCTGATGTAGGGGCCGTTGGTTCTCCTGTTATCAGGTTCTGCCGTCGCCCCGGGGATTGACCAACAAGCATTGCGTGGTAAGCTATCCCCGATGTTTTTTCGCAATCCAATCCTTGGTCTAATATTCCAAACATTCCTCATAGACCCTCTGGCTATTCTTTCCACAAGAGACACAGCAGTAACCAATAGTAGGTTGTTGCTTGGCCCATAGTGTGACACCACCCACGGGGAACCGGTCTTCTTCACCTGGATCTGGTAGGCAAAGCAACTTCTGGGTCATCTCTGCGTACAAGGACTTCCGTTACCTCTGGATTGGTAATTTCTTCACCGTTGGCGCCCAGTGGATACAGGTCCTAACCGTGGGTTGGCTGGTTCTCCAGCTAACTGATGGCAATGCCTTTCTGACCGGCACAGCCGTTGGAATCAGAACATTTCCCATCCTGGTGATCGGCCCTTGGGCGGGCGTATTGGCAGACCGTATCGACCGTCGCAAGCTCGTGATGGTCGCCCAGATGTACATGGCGGTCTCGGCCACGATATTCGCTTTCTTGGTGTTGGCGACAAACCTGGATGCCCAACCGGTTACCGGCATCCTGAAATGGTGGCACGCCTTCATCTACATGGGCATTTCCGGCGTGGCCCATGCCATCGTGCAGCCGGTGAGACAGGCGATGGTCCCAAACACTGTGCCGCTGAAGGACTTGGGCTCCGCCCTGGCCTTGAACGGAATGGCTCACCCCAGCATGCGAATAGTCGGACCGGCCCTTGGTGGGCTGCTGATCGCGACTCTGGGCTTCAACTGGAACTTCTTTATCGAAGCTGGCTTCTATGTGACTATCGTCCTGGTATACATGCCAATGAAGCTGCCATACCGCGAGGAGCGTCCTGCTATCAGAACGTCCATGCTCTCCAGCATGCGAGAAGGCCTGGCTTACGTGACGCAGGAAAGAACCATACTACAGCTTATTCTAATGTCGTTCATTCCCAACCTGGTCTTTCAGCCAGTTGTTTTCGTACTGCCGATATTCACCACGGAGGTCTTGGGGCGCGGGGCTGATGCCGGTGGTATCTTGGCCGGAGCCGTGGGTGCTGGAGGAATCATCGCAGCCATCATCATCGCAGCCAGGGGGTTCATCATCCCGCGTGGCATGGCCACCCTCACAGGACTGGTCGGCGGATGCGTCTTCATACTGCTGTTCTCCCAATCCACCTGGTACTTCACATCCATGTTCTGC
The DNA here is from genome assembly GCA_964451445.1 of uncultured Dehalococcoidia bacterium. Classification (GTDB taxonomy): domain Bacteria; phylum Chloroflexota; class Dehalococcoidia; order Lucifugimonadales; family UBA3495; genus UBA9611. The sequence goes on along the minus strand of CAYVIG010000154.1, from coordinate 5,218 downwards.
CTGGCCGGACTGGGGTTCTTCCAGTACATCTTCCGAGTGGGCAACAACACTCTCATCCAAACCATTGTCCCAGATGGGTTGCGGGGCCGGGTCATGAGCATCTACATGCTGGACAACGGGCTCACCCCGCTGGCCACCATGGGCATCAGCTTTCTAATTCACATCTGGAGTCCGGCCGGAGCCTATACGACGATAGCCTCGATCAGCTTGGTTATGGCTCTGCTACAGATGGCCTTCTTTAAAGGGGCTAGGCAACTCGCCTAGAGACCAGCTACATCACCGAGCGGACAACCCCACCATCCACCAGAATGGTCGCTCCGGTTGTGTAGCTATTCTTCTCTGAAGACAAGAACGTCACCAAGTCCCCAAGTTCCTCTGGTCTCCCCAAACGTCCCAACGGGATGGTTGACGAATGGGCCTGGAGCAGGTCTTCCACATTGGCTCCTGTGTCTTCCGAACGGACCTCAAAGATGTGCATCATCCGGTCAGTCATCAGATAGCCAGGGGCAACATTGTTGACCAGGATATTGTCCCGTCCCACCTCGTCGGCCAGGCTCTTGGCAAAGGCCACGGCTCCCAGCCTGGTCACGCCTGAAGTGACCAGATTATCGATGGGTTGGTACACAGAACTGGCCAGTACGTTGACAATTCGCCCCCAGCCGCCCTGCTTCATGTGTGACACAGCTTCCCGACTCATGCGTATAAAGAACAATAAGGCCATCTCCACCGACTGATACCACACTTCCTCGGTGGTGGTGGCTGCTCGGCCTGCGGGTGGTCCTCCGGTGTTGTTGACCAAGATATCCAAACGGCCAAAGTGTTCCGTTGTCCCTTTAATCAGGGTCTGGATATCGTCCAGTTTTGAAAGGTCTGCTGGCAGAGCCAAGACTTCTACGCCCGTGGCAGCGCTTATCTCCCCGGCAGCCTGATCCAGCTCATCAGCGTTGCGGCTGCAGATCACCAGGTTGGCCCCTTCTTGGGCCAATGAGTCAGCACAGGCCCGACCCAACCCCTTGCTTCCCCCGCCTACAATGGCCACTCGGTCTTTAAGTCCCAGATCCATCCCTGCCTCCCAGATGAAAGTGCCACCATGCTAACAATCGGACCCTCCATTAGCAACCAGAAAAACCTACCATCGTGCACCGTCGATCTGATTTCCCTTGACACGTGTAGATGCCTGATTTATGCTTGCGCCAGCCTCAAAACGGGCGCGTCTGAACCGGTTCTTGAACCCCTTATTTCAGCGCCTGCCCCGATTTCTTTCAGCCCCTTATTTCAACAGCATGGTGAGACATTGAGCAACGTAGATCGCATCCTGGAAGGCGCCCTAGATATACACGTGCATTTTAGCCCCGACCCCAATGTGGAACGGCGGGCCGGCGCGGTGGAGATCGCCTTACAGGCCAGAGAACTTGGTATGCAGGGGGTGGTGTTAAAAAGCCACGAATACCCTACCCATCCGGTGGCCGCGACCACCAGCGACCTAATCACAGATATAACGGTGCTTGGCGGAATCGCCCTGGACTACGAAGTAGGCGGGCTGAATCCCCAAGCCGTACAGGCCACTGCTGACATGGGAGGCCGCATCGTTTGGATGCCGACATATTCCGCCAAAGCCGACAAAGAGTCCAAGGGACTGGAAGGCGGGATCTCCCTGCTCGATAGTTCAGGGTCTCTGGTTCCCGAGATACATCCGATCTTGGAGATGATCAAATCCCACGATATGGTACTGGCCACCGGCCACATCTCCACCGCCGAGAGCAAAGCCTTGGTGGCCGAGGCCCGAAACATGGGGATCCAGCGGGTTGTCGTAACACACGGCACCACCATGTCCTACTGGACCGGAATGACCGTCGAGGACATGAAGGAGCTGGCTGGGATGGGAGCGTTCATCGAGCACTGCCTACACGTAGTGATGCCGACCACCCATCGCATGGACCCCAAAGACTTGGCCAAGACGATATTGGACATTGGTTCGGAAAAGTGCATCCTGAGCACCGACTTCGGACAGGACTTCCATCCGATGCCCGCGGAGGGTATGCGCATGGGCATCGCCACCATGCTGCGCTCGGGTCTGGAAGAGGTTGAAGTGGGAATGCTGGTGAAGGACAACCCATCCCGCTTGATGGGAACCTAGTCAGACCGGCAATATAGGCCCGACCGAGCACTAGCCCCGATTCTGGCTGAACCTAACCCAGAGAACTGGTTCATTAGAATTGGGGCTTATCTTTGCCCAGTCAGCGATCCGGTGACCAACCACCCAGGCAATTCCCTTCTCCGTTGCAAACAATGGAACCCTGTCCCGCCAGGTCCGGGGTATACGCAGGTCAGTGAACAGATCCTGCAATTTCTTCTGCCCGGTCATACCCAGGGGCTGTATCCGGTCGCCGGGCCGCCAGCCTCTCATTGCCACGCCGTTGCCAATAGACTCCAAGTTCAAGCACGCTGTCCATTCATCCCCGGATTCGATACTTCCCCAATCAGGCTTTTGCCTGGCAGTACCGGCATACATCGTGATGATCCAGTTTCCGGCGGAAGCTGCGGTTTGCACGCCTGGCTCGGCGGGAAAAACTATCGGATAGACGTCTCCAAGCTCGGGATACGGACACTCTTGTTCAGGATTTAGAGTCAGCGCCAAATGGTCATATTCCTGTCGGAGCGCCACACCACCCGGAAGCTCCAACGATCGGCCTCCCTTGCCATCCAGCGCCAGGTTTTCCATGGCCACCAGATGAGTCTCTCTCAGCCTGGTTGAGTCCCCGGTTACCAACACGTAGCCACGCCGCAATACCAGACGCTGCAGCAACGGGTGTAGTTCGCCCATTGCCGACCTGGAAAACCGTATCTCCTGTGCCCCCCATTCAACCGCCACATCGGGCCAGGCCTTATCCAGTTCCTGCTCCACAAAGTCCAGTTCTTCAGCGGCAGTTCGGGCCAGTCTCACAAGGGCGTTCCGCACCTGGGGGTTGTAGTCCTCGGCCAATTTGGGCATCAGGTCCAGCCGGACCTTGTTGCGGGTGAACCGCCACATATAGTTCCCAGAGTCGATGCGGTAGGTGCGGCCAATCTCCTGGCAGTACTCTGCGGTTTGGGCTTTGGTCACATCCAACAAAGGCCTGAATAATTGCAATTCGCCTGCATCCGCTGGCCAAGGCCAATCTGAGACCTCACCCATACCTCGCAGGCCGTATAACCCGGAGCCACGGAGCACATGGAGCATCACCGTCTCCGCTAGGTCATCTGCGGTATGCCCAACGGTTACGGCCCTGGCTCCAGCGGCTTTTGCCACACGGGCCATGAACGCGTACCGCATCTCCCGAGCGCCTTGTTCAAAAGAAGAGATTCCCCGCATCCTCTGGTATTCGTGGGGGTCCTCTTTGACCACGGTCACGGGAAGACCCAACTCCGATGCAATATCCGACGCAAAGACCGCGTCGTCCTCGGCTTCCTGACCTCTAAAGTTATGGTTCAGGTGGGCAACGTGCAGCGAGATGCCGTGGGTGTCTTTGAGTCGGTGTAGGACGTACAAAAGAGCCGATGAATCGGGTCCGCCAGAGGCGCCTACAACCAGGGTTGTGCTTGTATTCGAGTAACCGGCTCGACGCAGGGCGGCTGCCACCTTTTGTTCCAGTTCGGCAGCGATGGCCAAAATATTCTCCAGTTACCGGTTTTCGGGGGAAAGGTGGCTGGTGGAGTTATACCCGGTGAGTCGGCGGCCACGGTCGTCACTATCAAAGGTACACACGGACGCCAGGTTCAGCGACATCCGGTGGAAGTAGGCCAGCGGCACGCCGAGTAATTCATTGATGATGGACCGGATGGCGAAGTTATGGGAGATCACGACGATCGACTCATCAGACGAATGTCTCTGTTCGATATCCAAGATAACCTGCCAGGTCCGGTCACGAAGTTGCCCCAATGATTCCCCGTTGGGCATGGACATATTCTCCGGCTCCGCCCGCCAGGCGGCGAAAACCTCAGGCCAGCCGTTCCGCATCTCCTCTCCGGTGACACCTTCGAGTTCGCCCAAACTCAGCTCTTTGAGTCCCGACTCCTGGCTGACCGACATTGAACTTACTTTGGCGATTTCCTCAGCCACTTGGACTGTCCGCACCAACGGGCTTGAGTAGATGGCAGTATGGCTCCAACCCTCAGAAGCCACAGCAGTCTCTTTGGCCTGGGCCAGACCACGTTCATTGAGGCTGATATCTGTGTGACCCTGAAACCGTCCCAGCTTGTTCCATTCGGTCTCGCCGTGGCGCACCACAAAGAATTTCACTAGACCGCACCGCTACCGGAGTTGATAGACCCAGAACCAGGACCAGACCCAACGCCAGGACTGAGACGTCTCAATTCCACTTCCTCGATCTTAACCCGCTCCATAGCCTTGATGGTAATCCGCAGGTTTTCAAACTCCATCACATCACCAACCTCTGGAATGCTTCCCAGGCCGTCAAGGATGAAGCCTGCCAGGGTCTGGTAATCACCCTCTGGGATGTCCAGATCAAGCTCTTCATTGATGTCGGAGATTGCCAGACCAGCGTCCATGCGGAAAGCGTCACGGCCAAGGGCAGTTACAGCTTGTTCCGGGGCGGCGCCCTCTTCACCCACCTCGCCAACAATCACAGCCATCATCTGTTTCAGTGTAGCCAATCCGGCGATGCCGCCGAACTCGTCCACGGTCAGCACCACGCTGTGGCCTCCCTCTCGCATCACATTGAAGGTCTCACTGACACTCTTGGTTTCAGGCACAAAAAATGCCGGACGCAGGTATGTCGTCACACTGATGGTCGAGTTTGATTCTTTTTCTGCCATACCGGCTAGAACGTCCTTTACCGACAACACGCCACGCACGTTTTCCATGGAACCGTCGAAGACCGGGAATCTGGTATGGGTATTCTCTGAATAGACGGTCAGAAACTCCGCCAGATTATCACCCTGTTCAACCCAGATAATCTCTGGGCGTGGCGTCATGATCTCTCGCATCTGGCGGTCTCCAAATCGGAACACCTTCTCCAATAGGGCTGCTTCACCGGCTTCCACCGTGCCGGTCTGCGCTCCGGCGGCAATCATGGTCCGTATCTCTTCCTCACCCATCTGATCGGTTGCATCGGAGATACCGAGAACCCGGTTGGCCAAAGTACTGAATAGCTGGAGTAACGTAACCAAGGGCGAGAGGGCGAATTCCACCAAGCGGATCGGCCCAGAGACTCTGAAC
>CAYVIG010000153.1:0-6647 GCA_964451445.1 uncultured Dehalococcoidia bacterium | reverse complement strand
ACGCTGAAAGCGTCCCCGTTTGCCATGGTTACGACGCGTACCACGTCGCCGTAGCGGTCCCCAAAAAAGGCCAAGGCTCCGTCGCGGACAGCTTCACTGTAGCTGGTCTCCCTAGAGGTGACTTCCAGGTTGCCGCGCACTTTTTCGTTGGCCAGGGACTGCACCGACATCAGTTCGTCCCGGGTCATGGCGCTCACGTGGCTGAAGTCAAAACGCAGCCGCTCCGGGGCCACGAATGACCCGGCCTGCCGGACGTGGACTCCCAGCACCGACCGTAGAGCCGCGTGAAGTATGTGGGTTCCACTATGGTTTCTAGAAGATTCGAGTCGGCGTGCCAGTTCCACCTGGGCTGTGACCGCATCTCCCACTGATATCTCGCCCTGGGACACCATTCCTCGCTGGACAATCAAGCCGGCCACCGGACTCTGGGTGTCTTCCACTGAGACGATGCCGTTTGGCCCGGCAATGGAACCTCGGTCGCCAAGCTGTCCACCACCTTCTGCATAGAAGGGCGACTGGCTGATGATGACCTCCACCTGCTGCCCCTGAGTGGCGTGGTCGGTGGAAATCCCACTAGAGAGCAGCGCTACGATCTTTGAGTCCTGTTCCGTCAAGCTATAGCCGACAAACTCGCTGGAACCGACGCCAAGTTCCGTGTAGGAGATCTGCATATCCATGCCGCCAGAGAACGAGGCGGAGGAGCGTGAACGTTCTCGTTGAGCATCTAATTCCAGAAGGAATTCTGATTCATTTACTAAAATCCCTTGTTCCTTAGCAATTTCTATTGTTAGCTCTATTGGGAATCCGAAAGTGTCGTGAAGTAGGAATGATTCTGATCCGGACAACTCTCTTGGTGGTATCTCTCCACGTTTTATATAAGATTTGATCTGCGGAATAGTGAGCTCGTCCACCATCCTGCTAGGAGCAATGTTTTCGAGATAGCTTTCGAGTTGGAAAACCGGGTCTTTTGATACTTCCGCAAGCTCTGCAGTTAGACTTCGGTGGATTAACATCTCACGAAGAATCTGTTCTCCAGAAGTCAAGGTTCGATAGAATTGTTGCTCTTCTCTTCTTATAGCGTTTGCAATGAACTCTCGTTGACTTAGGAGATCTCCATAGACCTTCCCCATCGTGTCAATAACAACTTCGATTACCGGTATAAGAAAAGAATTGCCTTCGCTGAAATCATGAAACCTTAGTTTCTTGTCAACATCATACCTCCGGAGTTTCGAGAAGAAATCATCGAAGTTGCCCACATCACTAGAAAAATCGGAGGGCAGATGTGCGGATAATTGAATTAACCGAAGTTCGTAGTACATCGCTCGCCGTATTAGTCGACGGAGTACATGTCCGCGATTGTCATTGCTTGGAATCACGCCATCTGCGACAAGGAAGGCTGCGGCCCGGGAATGTTCAGCAACTACCCTGAGAGCGTAATCAGTTTCTGTACTTTCTCCGTATATAACTCCGGTCAGTTGACCAACTCGATCAATAATTGGGGCGAATAGATCTGTCTCATAAATATTGTTTTTGCCCTGCAGGATAACGGCCGCCCGTTCCAGGCCCATGCCGGTATCCACGCTGGGGGCTGGTAGGGGTGTGCGGTCGCCGGAGGTGTCCTGGAAGTACTGCATGAACACCAGGTTCCACAATTCCACGTAGCGTTCGCAATCGCAGTTGGGGTGGCAGCCGTCAATCTCCAGTTCTTCACTGGTCTCGATTTCCTTGCGGAACTGGGCGGTCAGTACCTCGGGGTCGATCATACGTCCGCCGTGACAGCCGATATCGGCCCCGCCGTCGTAGTGAACTTCGGAACACGGCCCGGTGGGTCCTTCGTTTCCGGCCGGTCCCCACCAGTTGTCCTTATTGCCGTAGCGGTAGATGCGTTCCACAGGCACACCGATCTGGTCTCGCCAGATACCAAACGCTTCTTCGTCGTCCAGATGGATAGTCACGTAGAGTCGTTCCGGGGCCAGCTTGAACAGTTCGGTCACTAACTCCCAGCAGAAGCCCACCGCCCCCTCCTTGAAGTAGTCGCCGATGCTGAAGTTGCCCAGCATCTCAAAGAAGGTCAGGTGCTTGTGGTCACCTACTTCGTCGATGTCAGTAGTGCGGAAGCTCTTCTGGCTGCTGGTCAGGCGTTTTGACGGAGGTGTTTGTTCGCCCATGAAAAAGGGCTTGAAGGGCACCATGCCGGCGCTGGTGAATAGCAGGGTTGGGTCGCCTGCCGGTACCAATGAAGCGGAGGGCATGTGCAGGTGCCCTTTGCTCTCAAAAAACTTTATAAATGAATCTCTGATCTGGTCGCCGTTCATGGGTTTCCTTTTGTTATTACCGTTATATCCACTGGGAAATATCTACGGGGTTTTACGGAAGAACCAAACCCGCATATAACCTTTATGGCGTCGAAAACCAAACGCCAAAGTCACGGAATTCGCTCTCTTTTGGAGTTGAGTTGAATTGTATTTGACCAGGCATGGGCAGTCAACGGTTATGGCGGCTTCCAGAGGATGATCTTAGCCTCGTCGGACACGGGCTATAAAGCCATCTAAAATTGCTTCTAAGTTGTCATAACCTTGCTTGACCAGACCCATGTACCCCCGTAGAATTTAAGCGGTGGACATGAATTTTCGACTCCCGAACGTGTCCACTGTCGGTTAGGTAGGAGGTGTAGATGGACTCCAGCATTATCGGCAAGATCGAAAAGGCAAAGCAATACGCAGAACAAAAAGACCGGGTGAACATCACTAGTTTCGCAGCCACTTTTAAGGGCAACCACGACAATTACGACGTGCGATTTGAAGACGGCGCCTGGCGATGCGAATGTCACTTTTTCGCAACTCGAGAAGTTTGCAGCCACACGATGGCCATGCAGAAGATACTAGAAGAAATGCTGACCGAACAAAGCGAACCGGTACACGCGATCTAGCGGCAAATCTTCTGGCTCAATAGAACGGGGAAGACTAAGAGCTAGCGTTGAGAATCAGCTAGTAAACTACAGAGACGAATAGAAAAAGGCCTCCTTTCTGATAAGGAGGCCTTTTTCTATTCGTGGTTGGCACCAGCGGTTGCCGCTGTTACTATTTGGCCTTTAACCAACCTGTCCTGTATCTAATCCTCAGCGGTCAGATCATACCAGGGACGTTTTGCATTCACCCACTGAAAATGACTCCGTAGAAGAGCCGTCCAAGTTTGGAATACCCCCTGCCCTGCGTTATCCGGCCTACCGGGCCTACTGGCTGGGCTTGCTAGCATCGGTCAGCGGATTCCAGATGTTCCGAGTGGCCCAGGGTTGGCTGATCTACGAGATTACCGGCTCGCCCTGGTCCCTGGGCCTTATCGGTGCCGCCAATGCCATACCGGCTATCTTCTTCAACCTCTTTGGTGGGGTCTTCGCAGACCGCCTCGACAAACGGCGCCTGATCATCTCCACCCAGATCATCACCGGCAGTCTGATCTTCATACTGGCGACCTTGACTTTGTTCGGCCAGGTTGAGGCTTGGCATGTGGTGTTGGTCGCTCTGTTGGCTGGCGGCGTTGAAGCCTTTGACAATCCGGCCCGACAAGCGCTCTATCCCCATCTGATCGACCGCAAAGTGATGATGAGCGCGGTGGCAATGAACTCCACCATCTGGCAGGGCACACGAATCATTGCCCCGGGAATCGCCGGGATTCTCATCGACCTGATCAACACCGAATCTGCACTCTACATATCGGGGTCTGGGTTCGTGGTGCTGGCCGTGGTGATGGGCCAACTGAAGATACCGCCGATCCCCAGGGGCTCTCAGGGAAGTCCCCTACAAGACATCAAAGACGGCCTGAAGTTCATCCGGGTCAATTCCATATTCTCGTTCCTGATCGGCATGACCTTCTTCAACAGCTTCTTTGGCATGGCCTACGTGATGCTGATGCCCATATTCGCAGTGGACATCCTGGAAGTTGGGGCCAAAGGCCAGGGGATTCTCCTGGGAATGACCGGGGCGGGAGCGCTGGTAAATACCCTCTACATGGGCGCGAGAGGTAATATCCCAAACCGCGGTCTGACCATCATAGGCGGCGCGGTGCTGTTCGGCCTGGCAGTAGCGGCGTTTGCTCTAACCTCCGAATATGTCGGCTCCATGACGCTGGCCATGATTCTCATGTTCGTCATGGGGGTTTTCAACTCCGTCTATATGATCACGATTCAGAGTTCCCTCCAAATCATGGTTCCGGACCGGATGCGGGGCAGGGTCATGGGATTTTATGGAATGACTTGGAGCATCATGCCGCTGGGCGGGTTGCAAGCCAGCGCCTTGACCTCCTTATTCACAGCGCCCATCGCCATCGCTGTGGGCGGTATCGCGGTCACCTTATTCGCCTTGGGGCCAGCGGCTGTAAACAGCGGCGTCCGTAATCTGGGCAACAACATCACTCCCATAAGAGAGGAAGACCTCGAGCCACGGTCTCCCGAACCGGTTAGTCAGACAGAGCAGTCGGACTAGGGCAATCCTTATTGCTCAGTTACGAAACCCAGCGGCGAAAACTGTTCCCAATCTTCTCAAAAAACCTTGTTGACAGCAAAGTATGAGCATACTACACTCACCCGCAGACTCGGATATTGAGTCACATTCCCAAAGAATTTAGTAGATTTTTACAGCCTTATAGTCTTTATCCAACTGATGTACCGAAGGCTTCTCCAGATAATATCCCGGTTTCCAACCGGTTTCTGTAACCTCTTCAATGATTTCCATCGTGAAACACAAGTCCTATAATTAGAGACGCCCAGTGACCGGCAAAAACCCACTGACGAACTCGAGTAATTCCGGAGATTTGCACGGCTCCCAAAATAACAAAAGGTATATTCCGGGAGAGACCTTGGAATTCCTAGTAGTTGGACTAAACCACCGGACCGCGCCCTTAGAGGTCAGGGAACGACTGGCCCTCAACAAAGAGCAGATTCCCGAGGCCCTAAGCGCAATGGGCAGTCACGGTATGTCCGGCGTTATCCTCTCCACCTGCAACCGTTCCGAATTCTACGTACTTGATAGACCAGTGGCGTCATTTAGCGACTCCACTAACGGCTCCACTCCAACCAATCCGCAGGCCGGAGCCGACCAGGTCAAACGATTCCTGGTTGAACAGTTCGGCGTCCCCTTGATCGACGTTGACCGCTATCTCTACGTCTACCGTGGCTATGACTGCATCCACCACCTTTTCCGCGTGGCCTCCAGTCTGGATTCCATGATTCTTGGTGAAGAGCAGATAATCGGTCAGGTGCGAGACGCTTACGAAGCCGCAACAAACGCCGGCACGGCCCAGGGACCGCTGGCCCAACTCTTCCAACAGGCCTTGCGTGTGGGGAGACGGGTACGCCGGGAGACCGGTATCAGCAGAAATGCCCTCTCGGTAAGTCGAGTCTGCATCGAAATGGCCAAGTCGGTGCTGGGAGACCTCTCCAGCAGCCGTGTCCTCGTAGTCGGCGCAGGCGAGGCAGGTGAACTGGCAGCGGAGGTGTTGAGCCTCTCCGGAGTAAGCAACATCACCGTGACCAGTCGGACCTTCCAACGGGCGGAGGAGTTGGCGCTCAGCCTCTCGGCTACAGCAATCCCATTTGAGGGGATGCCCAAAGCGCTGCAGGAATCCGACATTGTGATCGGCTGCACCGGCTCTCCGGGATATGTGCTGAAGTCGGACCTTATAGGTGCGACCATGGCTGACCGACCGGACCGGCCTCTCTTGCTGATCGACATCGCCGTACCCAGGGACATCGACCCAGAGGCCGCCCAGTTGAACAATGTCTTTTTGAATGATGTCGATGACCTGGAATCGGCGACCCAGGCCAGTCGCGAAAAGAAAGCCCAAGAAGCAGCATGGGCCGAGGAACTGGCCACCGACGAGTCCCAGCAATTCCGACAGTGGTGTCTTGACCTTGAGGCTCTCCCTACGGTGATTGAATTGCGCAACCGGGCCGACCAGGTTCGCTCCTTGGAGCTGCACAAGACTGTGCGTAAGCTGAACGGAAGGTTGGATGAAGAAGCGCTAGAATCACTGGACGCCATGACCCGGGCCATCGTGAACAAACTGCTCCACGACCCAACGATGTTCCTGAAAGAACGCAAAGGACCCGAGGAACTGCAGGTCGCCAGGGACATTTTCCGGCTCAGCGAAGATGGACTGAAAAGCCCTGACTAAAGTCCTTTTTCTGGATGCCCTGTCTGTCTCGAACCGATCTCCGATTTAGTTCCCTCCTGACCAACACAGCCTCCAGCCTACGCCTTCTGAGACCGCCCACTGCCCTCGCGCCGGGAAACCAGCTATAATAAACCTCTAGTAAATTTGAGATTGTTATGTCATTAGTAGAAAAATACGCCCTACTACCAGAAGAGATCGACCGTCAAAGCATTGAAGTAGTTGAAGCCAGCCTTCCCCAGTTGGATCGACTGACACCCGAAGAACGTTACGTGATCTGCCGCATAGTGCGAGCAGAAGGTGACCCAGAAATTTCCAAAGCCGTTGGGTTCAGCCCTGGTGCAGTGGATATCGGCGTTGCAGCCATCAAAGCCCAGGCCGCCGTGGTCACTGACGTACGCATGGTGGAAGTTGGTATATCCAAGGCCCTGCTAGGCAAGTGCGGGATCAAAACCTACTGCCAGATCGACTCACCAAAC
>CAYVIG010000152.1:0-6673 GCA_964451445.1 uncultured Dehalococcoidia bacterium | reverse complement strand
ACCAGTGGCCGGGGGTTCGAATCCTCCCGCTCCTGCCAAATTTTAGGCACAAAAAGGGACCTCGGAATTACCCGAGTCCCTTTTCTTTTTGCGGTTTGCCGACATCATTCTGTCGTTCTCTTTAGGAGTGAGCTCGGCATCTGAACTAGGTGTCGTTGGTTGCTGTTGGGTTTGAGGTGTAGCGGATGTACACCCGATTAAGAGGAGGAGTCCGAACAATCCGCAAAACAGACTGGGGGCAAATAGCCCTTTAATCACGGCAGGTGTCTTTAAGACGAAACGCAACATCTTCCCGTCTGTGTCTCCCGACATGGTGGGAATATCGCGGTTGGAGCTGGGGTGGGCTTAGTTGAGGCAGTGACGATAACGGGCTAATTGGGCCTCACGGCTGTTCTCTGGCTTTAATGTATTCTCTGAATCTAGACACAAAACCTTGACAAAACAGCTTCACGCATGCTAGAATAGCGGAGCGTTTTCAGAAAAGTTTCTGAGGGCGCTTTTTTTTGCCCGGCGCCAAAGACAACAGAAGCCCTCGAAAACAAGAGGGCTTCTGTTGTTTCTACTACGCAGATTAGACAACGTCGAAACCCCTGGATAACATAGGCACCGCACCCTATTCTGTTTCAAAAAATAACCATGTTTGTATCCAAGATTCACTGCCAAAGATCTTCACGTTTTATTTAAGGCAGGCCATCATTGGCAGGAGTCTATGAAGCAGTCCCGATTTTTAATCGCAGTAGCAGTGGCTCTGTTCGCAGGTCAATGTACGTGGCTCTTGGATGCTCCTTTATTAGTTGATATCGCATCGGAATTTGATATATCGATTGCGATGGCAGGTCAGGTGGCCGCAGCTAATTTTGCTGCCTGGGCAGTATCGATAGTTATATCAGGTCCTTTGTCGGATTCTTTCGGCCGCCGGCCCGTGGCGTTATTAGGGTTATCACTGCTTTGCGCCGGAGCTTTACTATCGGCGTTCGCATTGAACTTGCCTACACTGCTGGTCACCAGGATTGTCTCCGGCCTTGGTGGCGGTATGATTCCTCCCAATAGTATGGCGGCAGTGGCAGACGTAGTTTCTCCGGCCCGACGTGCTGAAACCGTGGGACGGCTTATGGCTTTCAATACCATGGCTTCAGTCATTGGTATTCCTTTGCTGGCATTATTAGCGGAATTAGGAGGATGGAGACTGCCGTTCCTGGTTGTGGGGATAGTCATGGCGTTGGTTTTACTCCTGAACTGGTTTTGGTTCCCCAAGGTCGAAAACCCAGGGTCGCGCTCCCTGTCGGTGTACTCCCGATACCGCGATCTGTTGTCTATCCCCGTGTTCCGCGCTGCGTTCGCAGTGAACTTGACCCAACGTATGGCATTTTTCGGACTCTCGGGTTATCTAGCAGCCCACTTGATTGACTCATACAATATTAGTCTTGCCCAAGTAGCGATACCGCTGGCGATAGTGGGGGTTGGACGGGTGATTGGTAGTTATATGGCCGGTCCGGTCGGAAACCGCTCTGATCGGATGATGATAATCTCCGTGGCCTCTCTTCTTGGAGGAGCATTGGCACTGTTACTCTTGTCCATCGATCTTCCGATGTGGGCTGTGGTTGGGTTGGCAGCCGTTTCAGTTGGTCTGTTAAGTATCGGTTGGCCCGTATTCATGACATTCGGAACTGAAATATCTGGCCGGTCTCGAGCTACTTCTGTTGGCTTGCTGGGTGCAAGCAACCAGGTGAGCGGCGTTTGCGGCGCTGCCATCGGAGGGGTCCTATTGGCATGGTTCGGATTCCCCGGAATAGGTTATCTCTGCTTTGCAACAGTCGCGATTTCATCGGTGATATCGGCTTTATATATGCGGGAATCAGAACCAGGTGGGAGACTATTCATTGATTAATGAGCTTCCTGTTGATGGGCACTAAATTGCGGACTACAGTTTTGCGAATACTAGAATACGGAACTCTTGCCTTGTAGTCTTTTCGTCAGGCCCATTAGAAAATTGGTACCGGACTTGCCTCCGCACCGGGCCGCCAATACAATCCAAACTGACACATCAGCCTACTAGAAGTTGAGAATATGTCGGGAGGCGGAAATACGGCATAGGAACTGGGTCGGATACAACGTCCCTCGGCGAGTCAGTACAACGTGCAGCGCAAGCTGCTGCTGGCCCCTTTGAAATACAGTCCTCAGGCGGACGACCTTGTTGGCGCCGAGATTCTCCAAAATTATAGGGAGATACAAGCCATTCAGAATTCCAAAACCAGTGGCCGGGGGTGAGAATCCTCCCGCTCCTGCCAACAAATCAGGCACGAAAAACCCTCGGACACTGGATTCGAGGGTTTTTCTATTTGGGTAATTCTCCGCATTTTCCCCGCACTTTTGATTTTTGGCCCTCTTTATTCATCCAGGTCAAATCATACATAAACGTAGCCCGATAGATTAGCCTACCGACGTTCTCGCAGCATGAGGAATGCCAGAGGGACTGCCGACGCTGCAATCAGCAGAAGGGCCGGAAAGGCTGCCCTAGCAAAAAATGCTTCAGAGGCGTTGGACCAAATTGATGTAGCTAGGGTGTTGAATCCAATAGGGCTGAGTATCAATGTGGCAGGTAATTCTTTCATCACAAGAAGGAAGACCAAGGCCCAGCCAGCTAACAATCCCGGACGCGCCACTGGCAGAGTCACGGACGAGAATGCCCGTAATGGACTATTACCCAGACCTCGAGCCGCCTCTTCTATTCTGGGACTGATCTGCAAAAGCGAGGTGCGAACTGCTCCCAAGGCCGGTGACAGATAGAGCACCAAGTAAGCCACGAGTAGTAAACCTATTGTCTGGTAAAGGGGGGGTGCGTACCTTGCTCCAAAGAATACCAGTGACAGGGCAATGGCAATTCCTGGCAATGCGAATCCGATATAACTAAGCCGCTCCAAAAGCCCACTGAACGCGCCTGGATAACGCGCTGACAGTACTGCCAATGGCAATGCGGCTATCACCGCAGCTGTTGCCGCCAGGGCTGACACGTAGACCGAATTACCCACGGATTCCCAAACGAGATTGAACGGCTCCCCGGCAGAAATTCCTCTTACGACCCAGTAACCCAGGATGGACATAGGTGCAATCAACGAGATCGCTACAACTATGCTGCAAAATGCCAACGCCGGCCACTTCCACCTGCCCAACCTAACGTTTGAGGGTGGCCGGGATATTGAAGTAGTACTGCTGTAATAACGGGCGCGGCCTCGACTGAATAATTCAAGCCCAATAATCGCTAAGGCCAATATCACGAGAGCGAGAGATAATCCCGCTCCCAGCGTCCGGTCCAGGGCCGATTCGTACTGCACGAAGATGGCCCAGGTAAATGTTTCGTATCGCAGTAACGAAACAGCGCCAAAGTCCGATAGGGTATAGAGAGCAACTAGTAAGCCGCCTGCGGCTATACCCGGACGGAGCATCGGCAAAGTGACTGAGAAAAAAGTGGTCCAATTACCGCGCCCGAGAACCCGTGAGGATTCTTCCAGAGCCGGATCAATACGAAATAGACCGGCTCTCACTGTTAGTACAACGTAAGGATAACTCAAGAAGGTTAGGGTTATCAGTGCGCCGACGAATCCATGGATATCTGGCAACCGATCGACGCCGAATGGGCCTTCTAGGGTTTGTTGCAGCATCCCTCGAGGTCCAAGTGCGGCCACAACTATGAAACCAGCAACGTAGCTTGGTATCACCAGAGGGAGAGCGGAAAGCACAACCCAGGCCCGTCGGAAGGGCAAGTCAGTTCTAGTGGTCAGCCAGGCCAGTGGCACAGCCAGGGTTATGGAGGCAACAGCCACCGTGGCAACCAGCAAGATCGTCCGCACTAAAATTGCGCCCACCCGTTGGCGAAATAATAACTCCCATATGTCTCCGCCGGCATCGAATGTCCGCACGACTAGGTAGATCAGAGGCAACAGGAGAGTGCCTCCCACGAATAACGCGGGAATCGAGATGATTGCCGGAAGGGCTCCTTTTCCTCCAGTCAGGCACCTCAGCCCTGCCGTTGCCGATCCGGATATGCTCACGGAATAACGCCCGCCTCACGGAGTAGGGTTTGTGTGCCTTCTAGATCCGACAAATCAGATGAAGAGATGTCTGGGTTGTTGATTTCAGTCAAGGGGGCCACTCCATCTGCTACTGGAATCCCTACGGCTAATGGATATTCGAACGTCTGCTCAACAAAATATCTCTGAGAGTCTTCAGAAAGGAGATACTCAATGAACCGCTGGGCGTTCATTTTGTTATCAGAGCTCTCTAGGATACCAACTCCAGAAACCATGATTATGGCACCAGGGCCTCCTGCCATAGGATGGTAGTTACGAGCGCTAAAAGAATCCCCTTGCTCGGCCAAAAACCGGTGTAGATAATAGTGGTTCACCAACCCAACGTCAATTTCTCCCGAGGCCGTTGCAGAGACTATTGGGGTGTTTTTTGGGTAGACCTTAGGGTTATTAGCTTGGATATCCTTAAGCCATTGGATCGTTTTTTCCTCTCCCCACATCGATCGCATTGCTGTGACCATAGTCTGGAAGGAGGCATTGGTGGGTGCCCAGCCAATGCGGCCTTCCCATTCGGGATTAGTGAACCCGGTAAGGTCATCAGGGAGATCAGCGGGGGTCAACTGGTCTGTGTTATAGACCACCGTTCTGGCACGCCCAGATACTCCCACCCAAGCATCGACAGGTGAAACAGCCCATCGGGGCACTTTGTTCAAGGTTTCCTCATTCAAGGATGACATGAACTCTGAAACCGCACTAAGACCACCTGGATCTTGTGCAAAGAATACATCTGCAGGGGTGTTGCTTCCCTCTTCTAGTAGCGTCGCGGCCAATTGAGGAGTTCCCGCGTATTTAACTAATACCTCGATTCCCGTGTCATCTTTAAACCGGTCTATTAAAGGGCCGACCAATGTATCGCTACGGCCTGAATAGATTGTTAGTGAACCTGTCTCTTCGGACGAACCACCACATGCGGATAGGAATACGGCTGCCAACATCAGCGATAATACTCCCCAGATATGAATCCTTTTGTTTGTGCGCGTAGGCATTGTTATTGAAACCTTCCTGTTAAAGTATGCTTCGTTGGGACAAGTTTAAATGTGATGTGTCTATATATATTAAAAAGATGTATACACAATTAAACTAAACCAGAGCATACTTTGTTGGATTTCCTGTGTCAATATACATTTAGACCTCGTCTCTATATGACATAGCCTAAACATTCTAAAAGTTAGAAGAATAATTGATTAATACTGATCTATCTCCCCGAGCCTATTTCGACCTGATTATCCAGGTAAATTAGCATGGAGGTAAGGATAAGTATGTAATATGAAGATATTTCGCTTGGCGATGATTCGATAATATACATTGACATTGTAAATGGGTACGCATACACTTATCTGAACGCGATTGAGCGCGAATATCGGGCGGGTGTGCACGGAAATAATAGACTAAGATCCCCGAATAATTAGATAAATGACATTTTCTGACCGAAATAAGTCTTTGGATAATCAATACAATGCCCCTGCATTGAAGTGCATTGGCTTGGCCAAACAATTCAATGGTGTACCCGCTGTGTCGGGACTTGAACTGACGGTACCCCAAGGTCAAATCATGGCGTTGTTGGGCCCCAGTGGCTGCGGTAAAACCACCGCGCTTAGGCTGATAGCAGGCTTTGAAGAACCTGACAAAGGCGTTATTTCCATCGGTGGCCAGACGGTGAACGTCGGCGGAGAGAGTACCCCACCAGAACGCCGTCGTGTCGGAATGGTCTTCCAAGAAGGAGCGCTGTTCCCCCATCTGTCGGTTGAACAAAACATTGCTTATGGGCTTCCAAAAGGCAAAGATCGTAAAGTCCGCATCGATCAAGTCCTAGAACTGATTGGCCTAACCAACCAGAGGAACCGGATGCCTCATGAGCTGTCTGGCGGTCAACAGCAGCGTGTGGCACTTGGCCGTGCCCTGGCACCACAGCCAGAAGTTCTACTGTTGGACGAGCCTTTCTCCAATCTTGATCCCAAACTGCGGGAACAGGTACGGCGTGACGTCCTTCATATTCTGAAAAACAGCCAGACCACTGCCATATTCGTGACCCACGATCAGGAGGAAGCCCTGTATTTGGGAGATGTGGTGGCGGTGATGAACGAAGGCCGAGTCGAACAAACAGGCTCCCCTGAGTCGGTATTTCATCATCCAGTCACGAAGTTCGTGGCGCAATTTATTGGAATGGTGGATTTTCTACCCGCGAAGCCTAACAACGGTACCCTGCACACAGAGATTGGCTCCATAGATTGGCCTGAGATGAATTTGTTGGACTTGGCCGATACCAATACCGACGTCCATAATCACGAAGATACGCAGATTGAAATGATGGTCCGCCCCGACTGCTTGGATTGTCAGCCATCTGAAAATGGTACAGGAGTGGTAGTGGACCGGGAATTCCGCGGGGCATTCTATCTCTATAGAGTTGAACTTCCCTCCGGCGCAACTGTCCGGTGCTTGCTCTCCCACACGTTTGAATTTGCACTGGGGACGACTGTTGCCGTTACGCTGCGTGACGGCCACCACCTTCGACCATTTGTGGGAAATCAACTGGTCGCTGTGCCCCACTCCGGAAACGTATCGGGCCACTAACTAGGTGGAAGCGCCCC
>CAYVIG010000151.1:0-6678 GCA_964451445.1 uncultured Dehalococcoidia bacterium | reverse complement strand
GGGGTATCAACATCACCCTCCCCCACAAACAGTCGGTGATTCCCTTCCTGGATACGGTGGATGAGTGGGCGGCTACGGCTGGCGCGGTGAACACTATAGTCAACCATGACGGACACCTAAGCGGTCACAACACCGACGGCCCAGGCTTCTTGGAAGCTCTTCTGGTTGAAACCGGCTACGACCCCAATGGTAGCCGCGCGTTGATCCTAGGGGCCGGCGGCGCTGCCCGTGGAATCATGCTGGCCCTGATTCGGGGCGGCGTTGATTCCCTTGTGATTGCCAACCGGACACTAGAGCGTGCGGACACCCTCTCAGGACTCTCAATCGAAAATGGCGTGCGTTGCGAGTCGGTTCCCATCTCCGGGGACCCTTTGACCAAGGCAGCTGCGTCTGCGGACCTGATCGTGAACTGCACCTCGGTTGGCATGTCTCACGGGTCTGACGAGCACGGGTCACCCTTGTCGGCAGACCAGATCCCAGCGACGGCCATCGTCAATGACGTGGTGTATAATCCGTTGGAAACTCCCCTGATCAAACAGGCGCAGATTGCTGGAGCCACGGGTTTGGGTGGCCTGCATATGTTGGTCTATCAAGGGGTTCTGTCGTTCCAGATGTGGACCGGTCAGGACGCTCCGGTGGCCGTGATGCTGGAAGCCGCCACCAAAGAAATGGCCTCCCGAGGCGCCTAGCGCGCCAGTTTTCCCAACCAAGTAGTTTCACGTAGGATTTCCATGGTCAAATTTTCCACAGCAGGCGAATCCCACGGACAGGGTCTGGTAATTATTTTGGAGGGCATCCCAGCGGGATTGCCCATCAGCGAAGACTATATCGGCATCCACCTGGGCCGCCGTCAAAAAGGTTATGGCCGTGGCGGGCGCATGCTCATCGAGCAAGACCGGGCCAAGATAATCTCGGGCGTGCGCCATGGCGCCACTCTGGGCAGCCCCATCGGCATGACCGTGGAGAATAAGGACTGGGCCAACTGGCTGGAGGCGATGTCAGTCGATCCTCTGGAAGGTGAACCCGAGAGTCCCAGGACTAGGCGTATCACCCGCATCCGTGCTGGCCACGCTGACCTCCCTGGCGTCATGAAGTACGGCTTCGAAGACGTGCGAAACGTCCTAGAAAGAGCCAGCGCCCGAGAGACCGCTGCCAGAGTCGCCGCGGGTTCCATAGCCATCAAACTCCTTGAAGAGTTTGGAATGAAGATCCACAGCCATGTCATTTCGATCGGCTCTGTGAATGCCGCGCCGGTGGAAGACCCATCAAAGATAGACTGGGCTGCCGTTGAAGATTCGCCGGTCCGCTGTGCTGACCCTGATGCTGCTCTGAAGATGGCCGCTGAGATCGATGCCACCAAAGAGGCGGGAGATACTGTAGGAGGTATGTGCGAGATTATCGTAGAGAACGTGCCCATAGGCGTGGGCTCCCACGTTAGTTGGGACACAAAGATCGACGCCCTGGTGGCTCAGGCCCTCATGTCCATCAACGCTGTGAAGTCCGTTTCCATCGGTCCCGGTTGGGAAGTATCCACCCAACGCGGCTCTGAGGTTCAGGACGTTATTCTGCCAGTGACCGACCCGGATAAACCCTGGCAGCGGAACACCAATAAACTAGGTGGCACCGAGGGAGGGATGACCAACGGCATGCCCCTGGTCGCCCGTTTCGGCATCAAGCCGATACCAACCATGGTCACGC
The DNA here is from genome assembly GCA_964451445.1 of uncultured Dehalococcoidia bacterium. GTDB lineage: Bacteria > Chloroflexota > Dehalococcoidia > Lucifugimonadales > UBA3495 > UBA9611. Next base: position 4,980 of record CAYVIG010000151.1, on the reverse strand, counting down.
CTCTTCCTTCAGTCGATCTCGACACTGGAGAGGAGGTGCTGTCTCACTTCGAACGCTCCGACGTCTGTCAGGCACCTCCAGCCTGCGTGGTCGGTGAGTCCATGGTCGCTTTGGTCTTGGCAAAGGCGTTTATGGAGAAATTTGGCGGCGACTCTGTTCCGGAGACCAAGCGGAATCTGGAGGGCTACCTCAAGACCGTGGGGCCCCGTAAGATTTACCGATAGACCCACGCCTGGATGATCGTGGCTCCCAAATCCCACTTACCCAACATCTTCAATGAGCCCATCCTGTGTACGGTCATAGGGGGGCTTGGGTTATTACTTGGCCTGGTGCTGTTGATATTCGACGGGCTGGTCTTCACCTTGGTGGAATCGCTGATAGAGGTGGCTCACACCGGCCCGTACGTTCTATCTGAGAAGAATTCTTCCGAAATCAGAGATGGGATAGATACCTGGGTCTGGGCTGGCTTCGCCGTTGCTGTCGTCACACTTCCGTTGGGGAATCTCAGGTTTAGGGCCTGGCTCAGTAAACTCCTGGATCCGATAGTCTCCCGCCAACAAGATGACTCCCTGCATCCAGACCGCTACGGCCATTCATTTTTCTTGGCCATATCTGGGGTATTGGTTTTCTCAGTTTTGACCCATTGGTCCCTCCGCACTTTCTTGGATACTGATTGGTTCGAAGGTGAAGATGGAGTCAGCGAATGGTGGTCAGTGGCAACCTACCTTGCGTCCGCAGTGGCTGCGGGGGCCGTTGCCTGGTCATTGAGGGCCACCAAGCATTCCAAATTGAAGTATTTCTACATTGTCCTGGCCGTGGCGTTTTTCCTGGGGGGCATGGAAGAGATCAGTTGGGGGCAGCGCATATTTGACTGGGGAACCCCAGCGGCCATGGAAGAGATCAATTTCCAGGACGAGACCACACTCCACAACGTCAATTTTGCCAATAACGTCATCTTTGAGATCCTATTTTGGGGCAGCGCGTTGGGCCTGGTTGGCGGGGTCTGGCGGCTGATCGCCAACAGGCGAGGTCTGAGCGACCGCATGAGGCTGGTGTTTCCATCTCTGACCATGGCACCGGCCCTATTGCTGATACTGGTCTGGCGTACCGGAGAATTCTGGCGCACGGCCAATATACCCCGGCTGGTCATGGATCATTTCAATTCCGGCCCCAGAGGTTCTGAAGTCCCTGAGGCGATGCTGGGCCTCTGTATCATAATCTACACATTCACAAACCTGCAAAAGGCGCGGTATCTGAGCCGCGTCGCTGCCCAACGAGCTGAAAACGATTCTCCCCAAGATCCCTCAAAGGAGTCCGTATGAAATTTGGAGTGTCACTTGTCCCGCACGATCTGAAAGAAACGGCGGCCAGCGCCAGATTGGCTGAAGACCTGGGGTTCGATTATGTTGGTATCCCCGATTCCCAATCCCTGTGGAAAGAGTTGTATCTGAGTTTGAGCGTGGTAGCGGGAGCCACTAGCAAGGCGGGCATCGGCCCCACAGTGACCAACGCCCTCACCAGGCACCCGGCCGTCGCCGCATCAGCCATCTCCACTCTGAATGAGATGTCCGGAGGTCGGGCCTACTTCGGGATCGGTACTGGTGACAGCGCCATCCTCAATCTGGGGCTCCGTCCCGCCAAACTCAAGGAACTGGAAGATTATATCGGGGCAATGCGGACCATCCTCTCCGGCGAATCTTATGATTACAAGGGCCGGTCCATCCACGTCCAATGGTCGGACAACCCGGTACCGATCATCATGTCGGCGGAGGGGCCAAAGACCCTGAACCTGGCTGGTAGGATTGCCGATGCCGTCATAGTGCACTCTGGTCTGACCAAGGAAGTACTGGACGATACCATCGCCAGGATCAGAGAAGGTGAAAGGGCCGCTGGCCGTCCGGAAGGCACCGCGAAGGTGTGGGCGTTTGCCAAGTGCAACGTGTCAGACCGGCGGGAAGACGCCATCGATGAGATAAAGATGGCGCTGGCGGCATCGGGTCATCACGCGTTCCGGTTTACCCTGGAGGGAAAGCACGTTCCAGATGAACTCCAGGAGGCAGTGATGGCGCTCCAGGGAGAGTACGTAACATCGCAGCACGAACAGCTTGGGGAGACGCGCAACGCGGCTCTCAGCGATGAACTGGGAATAACCGACTTCCTGGCCGACCGGTTTGCCGTGGCGGGCACACCAAATGAGTGCTTGGAGAAGGTACGTATCATCCGTGACGCAGGTGTGGACAACCTTCTGATACTGGCCATAAGTTCAGACTCGGAGAACATCATCCGTCGCTTCGGTGAAGAGGTCATCGCAAAGCTCTAAAAGCCTGGTTTTACTCGTGCTGGGTAGAGCTGACGTATGCCAGGCACGAGCCACGATGCCGATACAGTGAGGTTGGTGGCGGATTTGGCTTGACACTTAGATGTTATGCGCTAAACTATGGTTAGCCAAATTTAGGACTACTCGGAGGATTCAAATGGAAGGAAAGTTTCAGATAGAAATTACCTACTGCGTAAGTTGACAGCACCACGCTGTCGCCACGTGGATGGCGAATGAATTTTTCCGGCACTATGGCAAGGACGCTGCCATTGCTATCTCCCCCCGCGGACAGGGCATCATGGAAGTATTCTTCAATGGTGAGCGGATCTTCGACAAGAAGGGTGAAGGCAACATCTATCCTGACCTGAAACGGGTCCGGGAGATGCGCCAGGTCATCGATGCCAAGATCGAGACCCTAGAGCCCACACCGGCAGACGACTAGACTCTCTTTTGAAAAGAAGCTAATAGAAAAGGCCCTCCCGCAATGGAGGGCCTTTTCTATTTGTCAGGACCAAGATCGATCTAGAGTATGGTTTGCACCTTGCTCCATATCTCCTGCCCAAGTTCCTCCGGTGGGCGTTGACCGTCTAGTACCAGCCACCCCTCCGGGTCTGCTGCAGCTAAAGCGCTGTAGCCGCGCCTTATCTTTTGGTGGAAATCCACTGGTGCACTGTCAAAGTTGTCCTGGTCTCCATTGTCTTTGCGGGCCAAGGCAGTTTCCACCGGCAGATCTAGCAGCACTGTCAGGTCTGGTTCCAGCCCACCTGTGGCCTCCCGGTTCAGACGCTCAATCAACTCCCGGTCCAGGCCACGACCATAGCCCTGGTAGGCCATGGTGGAACTGGTAAATCGGTCGGCGATGACGACCCCGCCCTCGGATAGAAACGGTTTGATGATTTGTTCCACCAATTGGGCGCGGGCGGCTTCAAACAGCATCAACTCGCTGATGGGTGCCATCGGCTTGCCGGACTTCAAGAGGTTGCGCAGAGATTGGCCAAGGGATGTCCCGCCAGGTTCGCGTGTTCGGAGCACTTCGATACCCCGGCGGCGCAGACGGCGTTGTAAAGAACGGACCTGGGTACTTTTCCCCGAGCCGTCGCCGCCTTCAAAGACTATAAAACAGGCCATCTAACTTCTCATCCGATCTTTCGACCTTACCAGACAGTTGGACCCGGATGTATTAGACCCGGTAGAACAGGACAGAACGCTCCGGCTCCCGACCCTGGCTGACCGACGCCACATTGTAGCGTTGCCCCAGTAGATGCTGCAGACGGCGAATGTAGGAGCGCTGTGGGGCTAGGTGCACGGTCTGCTCACCGGAAAGGACCCGGTTTGCCGCATCTTCAGCCTCGCCCATAGCTTTCTCCATGGTCGGGGAACTGTTTGCGCTGGTGAACGGAGGGCCGTCGTCATCGTTGCCCATCCCTGACATAGTGCCTGCGCCGTCGCTGTTACGGTGCCAATCCTTGATGACAGTGTCTAGGAATTCTTGCAGTTGCGGCATGGTGTTTTTTCGAAGTACACATACCGGAGTGCCGCTGGATTCGGCGATGCGTACCAACTGCGAACCGCGGCGGTAGTGGGTCTTGGTGGTCAGGACGACGTCAGCCTGTCTCAGTTCATTTACGATATGGACCACCTTACCCGATTCGGCGGCAGCGGCTTCCAGCTTGTCCTTGCCAACTCCAAAGAGGAATATCCGTACTTCGGCCTCTTTGACCTTGGAATCTGAGTCTCGAAACCCTGGCTGACCCGCTAGTGCTCGCACTTGGCCTTGGGCCATAGGACTCTGAACAGTCTGACCAAATTCCTGTGGTTGTCGTCCTCCTTGGCGGCCACCCTTAAGGCTTTCAGGCTGCCAGGATCCGGGTTTGGCCTCGCTGACGCGAGCTTGTTCTTGGGTGCGGAGAACCTCGCCGCCGGGGCCCATGGTGCGCACTTCCGGAGAGATTGGGAAGCCCCTCAGCCACTGGTCGACAACCTGGGCCACGTTGTCATGGACGGCCAGTTTGTCCCAGCCTTGGATCTCGATCACCACATCGAACGTCGGTGGAGCCTTGCGCTCAAGTACGCTCTTCTGGGTGCCCCGGTACCGTGCTTCCTGGTCTCCCAAGGTTACGGTCTGAATCCCACCGACCAGGTCTGACAGAGTTGGGTTCATTATCAGGTTATCGAGGGTGTTACCGTGGGCGGTAGCGATCAACTGAACGCCCCGTTCCGCAATGGTACGGGCGGCGGCGGCTTCCTGTTCGCTGCTCATCTCATCGATGATGATGGTCTCGGGCATGTGGTTTTCCACAGCCTCGATCATGACGCCATGCTGGGCAGAGGGCGACTTGACCTGCATCCGCCTGGAACGGCCAATCGCCGGGTGCGGTACGTCGCCATCACCAGCGATCTCGTTGGAGGTGTCAACGATGATTACCCGTTTTCTAGCCTGTTGAGAGAGAACTCTGGAGACCTCACGGAGCATGGTCGTCTTGCCCACTCCGGGGCGCCCCAAGAGAAGGATGTTCTTCCCCGAGAATGCCAGGTCCTCGATGATAGTCATGGTTCCAAAGACGGCTCTACCCACCCTGCAGGTGATACCGACAACCTGTCCCCTTCGGTTGCGGATGGCAGAGATCCGGTGGAGTGTCCGTTCGATACCGGCGCGGTTGTCT
>CAYVIG010000150.1:0-6683 GCA_964451445.1 uncultured Dehalococcoidia bacterium | reverse complement strand
GTAAGGACCTTTGGCCAGGGCGATGCCCCAGTGAGCCATGGCGCAGGCAGGATCACTTTCTGCCGCCCGCTGAAAACAGGCAACCGATTCAGCGTGGTTGAAGCCATAGAGCCAGTTCAACCCGCGGTTGAACCACAGCTGCGCCTCATCTGATGAGGTCGTGACCGGACGAGAATGACTTCCGAGGTCAAAGTAGTGTTCCATGATGAGTCTCCTCAAAAGCGATTGGCAATTTACCCAAGATTCTCCATAGGGTAGTTTAAGGCCCAGCTGGTATGTCTGCTAACCCTTCTACTAACCAACTAGAAACAACCAACCGTCACCAGTACCCATCCCCCTATGCATCCCTGATGGTGGTGTCTCTAAAAGCAGTCGTTATCGAACCACGTTTGGGGTCAGAACTGACAGCCGTTTCTTGCGCCAGTACCGGCCAAGCCAATACCTTTCAGGTCATGGGTTTCCATTACCGATTCAGCCGCGGCGACAGGGTGCAGATTATCTCCGGCAAGCACAAGGGTGCCACCGGCACCGTGGACGCTAATGTCTTCCAGCGGAGCGTCGATTTTCCCACAGACCATCTACCTTGCCATCATGTCTTGCTGGACAACCGTTTGGTCATTACTATCAATGTGAACCAGGTGGAGGCACTGGATGAATTTGGAAGACGACAAGGCAGTCTCTAATCCAGACCCTGAAGAAGAAGAACTGCTAATTGAGTGGGCAAATGAGCGACTTACTGTCGAAAGACTTCTGACCGGCCCGCCAGTGGTCAAAGAGAGTAACCCCGACGATGGAATAGTCGTCTATCCAGACCTTGAGGATTGAAACCCGAACCAAGTAAGACGGGCGGTGAATGGCACCCGTGAACCGTGAGCCTCCTGTTAAAGAACAGAAACTACATCGGTGAAACGCATTACGGGATGCAGAGCTTTAGGAAGGTTAAAGATCAATCGAAACCAGGGCGTCGATGGAATGACCCCACGCCGTTTACTGGTTTCCCGCCGTATATATCCACTATACAGCCATGTGGAGCTTTAGACTCGAACTGGGATAGAGTGCCCGAAATATTCTAATAGAATGTGAAGACGATGATGAAAGCTTCCCAGCTCAGGCGAGCCGTCTCCAAAAGTGGATAGTGCTTAAAAGGGAAGGTAAGGAATTTGAACCAGAGGCCTGACATCTGAGAGAACTCCTAGATAAGGAACTCCTGGGTAGAAGTCTCCCTCCATCTATGAAAGACTAATCATCAAATGGTGTAGTATCTGCAAAGTAATCACGTGTAGGAGAAACTTAATGAATATTTGTGTTGTATCAAGTTTTCAAGGCGATGTGGAAGACTTCATGTCAATGATGGAAGAATTTAATGAAGAAATAAAATCCTGTGTGTCAGAGTACGAGTGTGGAGTTGTCAACACGGGTAAAGCAGGGTTTAGTAAAATCATTACAATTTTAAACGTTAATGATATGGAAGGGATGCAGCGAATTATGTCATCACCTAAGATGGTCGAATGGGATAAATCGCATAACAATACCGATATCATTTACTCAATGGAACAGATGGGGTGAAGTTAATTAATTGTCGAACCCTGATATACCAGCAATCACCATTCAAAGTTCCAAATAGAGTTCGGTGTTGCCGAAGAAGAAACCGGTGGCCCATTCCAAGGGTTTATCCAGCGAGATAGCCATCGTTTCTGCCACCACGTTTCCACTATCTAGAACGCAAGAATCGACAGGACGCACCCTGAAGGTGCGCCCGTCGATTTCAACCTCGATTACTTCCCATTGCTGAACCATTATTTGTTGGCCAGGTATTCACTTGGCTTGAGATTTGAGGTCATCGTCCTGTCAGCGTCAGCAAGAGTGAGCTGGCCTAAGGCACGTTAAGAGATTCCTCGTCAGCTGTATGCAAGGGCCAACCTATTTCTAACCTGAACGAACTTAGTGTAGTCGGTGACGAAGCATCGTATTGCCCTGGGACGAAATAGCGGCCATCGCGGGTTTGGTATTGCCCTAATGTCCTAAGAGGTATACCGTCACGGTTTCACACTTGCCACATTTAAGTCGGTGTTCGATATGACTACACGTCCTCAATGGAATCCTTTCGAAGAAGTCAATCAGGTATTTGATCGGGCTGCGCAAAGATTAGGCCTCTCTTCTGGGATTAGCGAGATGTTGCGCAGGCCATGGAGGGAGCTACAAGTTCAAGTGCCTGTTCGCATGGATAATGGGGATATTGAAATATTCACGGGTTATCGGGTTCAACATAATGGTGCACGTGGTCCATATAAAGGAGGAGTCCGGTACCATCCGAGGGCCGACCTAGACGAGGTAAGAGCTTTGGCTTCTCTGATGACATGGAAGACCGCTCTGGTTGGTCTTCCTTATGGCGGAGCGAAAGGAGGGATAGAGGTTGACCCGAGTAAGTTAAGCACAGATGAATTGAACCGCTTGACGAGGCGCTACACGATAAATATCGAGCATTTGCTTGGACCATATAGAGACATACCGGCCCCAGATCTTGGGACTAATGCCCAAACTATGGCTTGGATGATGGATGCATATGGTCAGCTACACGGTCATTCACCCGCTGCCGTTACTGGCAAACCAGTTGAGATGAGAGGCTCCCTAGGCCGGGAGTCCGCCACTGGTCAGGGTGTTACTTTTATTGCCGAGGAAGCGGTTCACGAAAGCGGTAAGAAACTGTCGGATGTCCGAGTAATAGTTCAGGGATTCGGAAATGTAGGTTATTGGGCCACCCAGTTGATGCATCGCGAAGGAGCCAAGATAGTAGGAGTCAGCGACGTAAATGGTGCGATCTATGACCCGAATGGTCTGGATATGGATGCCGTTGGTCAGCACCACCATGAGTCGGGAACGATATCGAATTTTGTGCAGGCGGATCACCTTTCTAATGCCGAACTCCTTGAATTGGACTGCGACGTCCTTGTACCAGCTGCAATCGACAACGTCATCACCCATGAGAATGCTTCAAACATAAAGGCAAAATTATTGCTTGAAGCAGCTAATCATCCAATCACTCCTGCTGCAGATGAGATCTTATCCGACGGTCTTGCCTGACATACTTGTTAACTCAGGAGGTGTCATAGTTTCTTATTTTGAGTGGACCCAAAACCTGCAAGAATTCAGGTGGGAAGAGACCCAGGTCAATGGAGAGTTACAGCGAATCATTACCCAGGCCTATAAGGAAGTTATGCAAAAAGTGTCGGCCGATGGCATCACCCATAGGGAAGCAGCCTTTGAGATAGGGTTACAGAGAGTCGCCCACGCGGTTCAACTCCGAGGATTCATCTGATCGTCCAAATGGTAGTTGTATTCACTAAGTCCTGCCCAATATGCGAGATGAACTGGCCTACGCGGCTGCCAACCATGCAATGCTGGAACCGCAAGTGGACTGAAGTCTTCAGAACTCTTTTGCCAATGGATTGTCCATAAACGTCTATTTTGCCAAGCGTCGTCCAAAGGGTGCTAGATTTTTATCAACCGTCAGATCCTGATTAGACAGACTGTCGAACCATTCTGAGATGTGAAAATTTGCCATTCTTCTTTGTGTAAACAGCCATCACTCTACCTTCCCCCAAATTGCTGTTAGCATTGTGGCAGACGACGGCCACCTCATCGTTCTCATATAACACTTCCAAACTATCCATAAGCGTCTGGAATCCACCTTCAGCAGTCCAGTCCAACGCCTCTTGTCTGCTCAGATTACCTGTTGCTGAATCAAATCAGAAATCGTCAGTCAATAACTCTGCGAGCCGGCTAGAATCCTTTTTGGTAAAGCCTTCATTCCATGCTTCTCGCAGCTTCGTTCCTGAAACCATAGTGTCCCTCTGATTAGCAAGATGGCGGAACTTTACACCAGTGACGACTAATCACCAAACCTTGTTATTCCCGAAATCACTCTCCAGAGTTCCAAGTTAAGTTCGGTGTTTCCATAGAAGAACCCGACTGCCCATTCCAGTGGCAAGCCTAGTGATACAGCCAACGCATCTGCCACCACGTTGCTATATTCCAGCACCCATAAACCGACAGGGCATACCTTCAGGGTGAGCTCTGTCGACTCCTTTAACCATTAAACACATTGCAATCACATGTTGCTGGACAGCAATTCAGTGGTTAAAGTCACTACGGACTGGGTTGGAGAGTTGATATGAAATTGTTTTACCAAACCAAAACCCAAAATGCTCAATCAATCCTGAGAGAGGGTTTTAAGGATGCCGTTCTAGAGGTATCGGATGGCGGCTTGCCACTTGTCGAAGGGGTTAGACTGTTTGATGACCCACTGGGATGGCCACTCAGCATCGCTATGGACGGGAACACTATGCTTGCAATAGAAATTCCAGAAGACGCCATTAGTGAACATGAGTTGGCCTTCGTTGCTGATGATGGAATCTCCTTGGGAATTCGCGAATTTGCTGTACCCGCATCTTTGGCCAACTGCTACGGTCCTCCGATAGTGGAAGCCGTAGACCTTAATCCGCGTGGGCTTCTAGACGGTATCGATCTATCAGGTATTGGAGATGACCCCGATAGTGGCGGATTTGCGGGCCCTATGGGAGGTATGCCGCCATTTGGCAACAACTAAGCTCTATACCCAACATGCAAGATGAACTAGCCAGTGCGGTTGCCAACCTTCAGAATCGGGAATTTACCGCAGATTAAAAATCGGAACTGGTCCTAAATCCTGCAGTTCGCTCTACTTCCCCAACGGCATTATCTAGCTCGGCCTGTCCGTAAGAGTCGAACGCGATGCTGATGATGTAAGCCGGGTTATACGTGACCATGGGGTTCGCAAGGCGCAAAGTCTTTGTCTCACCAGAGAGTGCACTGGAAATAATCGTATCTATAGAGATCACAAACCGAGTTGCTTCAGAGGCTGCTGGAGGCAAGTGATAGCTATGGGTTACCGCCGTTCCCCCAACGGTCAGTACCGTCCAGCTAACCATTTTCGGTTGTTCTCTTCTTGAATTACTGGACATTAAGCTCACTATCTTGGGTAAACATTCTGATTGGCAAAGGCTGTACAGTGACTGACCTACCAGGTTTCGGGGAAGTGATTCTAGCTATAGCTATACGCAGTTCAACGCATGGCGGGACGTCCATGCGAAACGCTTCTAAAACAAGAGTTTTGGTTTAGTAAATTTCCTCGGAGGTCGACCCTCGGTCCAATGAAACGGAACAAAGCGCTGGATAAGCACTTTATGGGTTATGTGGCGGGGAACCAGACCCCTGAAGATACACTTCTATCTGGCGGAGAAGCGACAAAATCTACCATTTCGGAAAATACTTGTTGGACTGTATCAGATGCGTCGCGGGCGTTCTGGCTACTTTGATAAATACCTATGATCGTTAGTTCGTCTTCCCCAGTTACAGCGACACCAAACCCGATAATACCATCTAATTCAGTAACTAGACTGGATTGCGAGTCGATGAATTTGGTTACTTCTTCCATCTTACCGGGCTTTAAATTGACAACTGTTGTAGATATTCCGGCCATTTCATTCACTCCTTGTACTATTGATCTGTTCGGCAAACAGACGATGTGATCCAATTCTGCGTGATATTTGAGCCGGGATTTTAATCCACGGGTAATCGATACCGCAAGAACTAACTTATAGCTGTACAATTCAGACAATAGATCAAGTACATCTTAGCCGGGGCCATTTCAGGTTGGCCTCGCTCAGGTCGGCCTTGCGTAATTCGGCCCCACGTAGATTGACTCCGGTTAAGTCAGCCCCAGATAAATCACATTCAGAACAAAACTTGTCTTTTTTTAACTGGTCTAGGTCGTTGCCTCCGCAGGCTGTAAGGAGTAGCAGGGCAAATAAAGACAAGAATAAATAACGGATCATTGGGCCTACTATGAAATCCATGGCGGTAGTTTACCCCTTCCTTTGTCCGTGTAAACTACCGCCATGCGTTATCAATCTTCCATATCACTAGCACTTATCTTAGGGAAGCCATGAAACTTGTCTTGATCGCAGTCATCTTGATTACATCAGTTGGCCTAGTTCTAGGGTTGGTAGTTGCTCGCGGGGGTGAAACTCCCCCAACCCCAGTAGTGACCACAACGACTACTCTTACTGCACTCCCAACGCACACACCTCGGTCAATCCCGGCGTTGACACCTACTTCGCTACCTACTCTGACGCTTGCGCCTATACTTACTCCAATTCTGACACCTACGCGGACATTGATCCCTACCTCGACGCAGACTCAGACATTGGTCCCTGCCTCAACACCGACGTCAACGTCGATACCTACCCCAATCATCTACCCCACTCCGACCCCAGATTTATACGCTAGCGCAGATGCGTACCGTCAGGCTGAGAACTGGAGTATGGCGATTAGGGAATACAAGATGGTAATCGAAGCTGACCCCAGTTACAGAGACGCTTATTTCTTCAGGGCGTACTCCTACCACCAGATAGGTAGTCACTGGCAAGCTATATCTGACTATGACAAAGCCTTGGAATTAAGTCCTAGCGCTATCGCATTTAACAACCGTGGCGACGTCTACAGGGAAATAGGCCGGTATGAACAGGCGATATATGACTACACAGAAGCTATCAAGTTAGACTCTGGCTACGCCGAGGCATACAACAGCCGTGCGATAGCGGAGAGAAAGTTTGGTAAATACGGAGGCTGGTCTGAAAGCCAAG
>CAYVIG010000149.1:0-6701 GCA_964451445.1 uncultured Dehalococcoidia bacterium | reverse complement strand
TCCCAGACAAGGTTTTGGGTGACGTCCAGGCCTTGCTGGCCGCAGTCCGATTCGGTGAGCAGGACATGCTCCGGTTGGTGGACGACTACGGACATGAAGAACTCAAAAGCTATATGACCGACATCCTTGATACGACCGAACGTCTGACTCGAGCGGAGGTTGAGTTGCTGCCTCAAGGCGAATGGGAATTCACGGACTACATCGACAACGATGGCATCGACCTTCATCCCATAGAGATCCACGCCAAGGTCAAAATCGACGGCGGAGAAATCTTTGTCGACTTTGACGGCACATCTCCCCAAGCCAAGGGTTCCATCAATCCCAACTTTGCCTATACCAAGTCCAACGTCTACGCCGTGCTGAAGTGCCTGATAGACCCTGCTATCCAGTCCAACAGCGGATTCTTCAGGCCATTCAACATCACAGCTCCGGAAGGGTGCTTCGTGAACCCGCAGCATCCGGCGCCGGTGGCAGCTCGTGGTCTGGCCGGGTTCAGGATTTGCCAGACCATCTTCGGAGCCATGGCCCAAGCCCTGCCAGGCAAGGTTCCAGCTGCTTGGGGCGGCGGTGAGATCGGTGTCAGTTGGGGCGGCTACGACGAAAACCGCAAGGCCTGGGTGTACCTGGAGTTCGCCAATGACGGCCCTCGGGGCGGCGGCCCCAGCTTGGACGGCGCCGACGGCCTGGCCGCGCCGATTCTAAACATGGCCAATACCCCCATCGAGAGCATCGAGTCCGAGCAGCCCTTGATGGTGGAACGTTACGGGTTTGTGCCCAACACCGGCGGCGCGGGTAAATACCGGGGCGGGCTAGGCATCGCGCGCGAGTTTAGATTGTTGGCTGAAGACGCCACCTTCCAGCTACGCTCTGACCGAACAGATTTCACCCCCTGGGGCGTCCAAGGCGGCAAACCCGGCACGCCAACCGAGAATTATCTCAACCCCGGCACTCCGGAAGAAGAGAAGCTCCCCGGGAAAACCCTGCGCCAATTGAAGAAGGGTGATCTATACAGGGTGGTACAAGCTGGTGCAGGCGGCTACGGCAACCCGCTGGAACGGGATATGTTTGCAGTCGCAGATGACGTTGAGCAGGAAAAACTATCTGCGGAATACGTGCGCCGTGAATACGGAGTGGTCGTCAACCCAAAGACTTCAACTCTGGACATCCCAGCCACAGAGAAACTGAGATCAGAGATGCAGGCCGCTGGCAGTTAAGCTTCGACCATACGTAAACAGGCCTGATCACGGTGAGCCAGTCGAACCACTATCTCGGGTCTGGCCAGGTTCACCTGATGATTGATCCTTGCGCATCCTTCGGAGGGCTCAAGCCGAACGGTTCTGGAGAGAGTTGGCTCTGACCCCTACCCACCATTCCTGCGAAGGCTGGAATCCAGAGAGACTGTTCGGTACAAGTGTTCTCTTAACAAGTTACATGGATTCCGGCTTTCACTCGGAATGAGGAACAGACCAGCATCCTAAATCAACACAACCGTAGGCGCGGGTTTAAAACCCGCCATTCTAGGGTTCGGCCGTTTCAAATCAGTTCAACTATTTTGTCTGCAAACAAAAAGATCCCCGGTTGTTCTGAAGAACGACCGGGGCTCTTGATTTAGCAAACTCGCTTTCCTAAGTTACCGATTCATTACCGTCATGGAACCAGTCTCTGGGTTGTATTGGAAGCGGGTTACGCGATCTAGTTTCTGGGATTCCAGGCGCACCACCAAGGAACGCCCTTCTTCGACGTTCAGGGTGTCATGGATCTCTCCAGGTAGGAAATAGGCTACGGCTCCATCCTCTTGGACGAACCGGCCGTGCTCTACGATCTGTGCCTTTTCAACGCCCTCACCAGGGAACGCCCAGCGCCATTTGCGCTGTTGGATGGCCCCCTTGTAAACGCCGTAGACGACCCAGGTCACGCCGTGGTCGTGAGGCAGGTTGTCTTGTCCAGGCTCCTGAACCGATGCCATCAGCCACCAGCCGTTTCCTGGATGACCCGTCTCTTCGTCGAGGTGAAGAGAATAGCGGCCATAGCCACCTTCGTCTTCAAGTTCCAATCTCTCTTCCAACCAACCTGGCACGGCCAGCAATGTTTTCAAGAAGCCCGAAACCTTCTTGGCCTGAACATGAGGGTCAGTCTCAGTCCTGAAAACGTTCCGTACATCTTCAATGAAGGCTTCCATGGTGTAGTTAGCAGTCTGTATCTGTGCCATTTCAATCCTCCTCCACGATAGATAATGTTTAGTATTTATTCTGTCTGGGCGTTTAGTTCGTGTCAATGGCTGATACGCGATATTAATACGGCGTTAGAATTTCGGAGTCGCTTCCGAAAGCACGTCTGCTACCTTGCATGATGGCGCCAATGAGACCGCAGTTTGTTTTCAACAACAGGTTTAACAGGTTTCCGATGAAAGATGGTTTTATTGCTGGTGTTTTTTGCGTGTCGGGGCTATCATATCCGCACCAATTCCCTTGGCATCAAATCCTAGAACTACCCGCAATTGAGGAGGACGCATCATGGCAGACAATTTTACAATCTTGGTCGGCACCGTTGGTCAAGGAATGAACGTAAGCGGTGATAGCGGCGAGACTTGGACAAAGATCCGGAACCCGATCCCATCGGAGTGCAACATCAGGGCCCTCCGCACCTACCCCGACAACCCACACCGCATTCTTGCCGGTTCCGATGGGCTGGGTCTGTTCCGCAGTGATGACAACGGCGTCACCTGGGAGACTGTGGATTCTCCTATCGGCGACCAACAGGTTTGGTCCGTGGCCGTAGACCCAAGAGATTCCAACACCATCTTCGCTGGAACACGACCCGAGGGGTTCCGTTCACGCGACGATGGCAAGACCTGGGACAAATTGTCCATGGGCGTCACCAAAGAGTGTCCCATCGGCACGCCCCGCACGACAAATATTGTGGTCGACCCCCGGGACAGCAACACCATTTGGGCTGGAATCGAAGTTGACGGCGTCTACAAGAGCTTGGACGGCGGTGACAACTGGGTGCAGATGCCCGAGTTGGGTCCAGACCCGTTCCACGGCGACATCCACGGTATGGCCATCACCGATGCCGGAGTGTATTGCACCAGTCCATTCGGTTTCGCCACCAGCAAGGATGAGGGCGAGAGCTGGGACTACCACTATTTTCCTAAATTCAACCAGGACGACGTCCGCTCCTACTGCCGTGGCATGATCGTCAAACCCGACAACCCCGATGTGATGTTCGTCGGCAACGGCGACTTCATCCCCGGTGTCATCGGCTGTGTCCAAAGGACCAACGACGGAGGCAAGAACTGGGCACCCGTTGAATTGCCTGTGATGCCTAACTCGGTAGTCTACTGGTTGGCCAATAACCCGGAGATTCCGAACGTCGTAGCCGCTGCCACACTGTTCGGCTACGTTTACGTCAGCACCGACGGCGGCGACAAATGGACTAAGCTGGATAAGGAGTTCGGAGAGATTCGGTCCATCGCAGTAACCCCCAATTAAACGTATCCGTTAATACAGACCACTAAAAAGGGCGTCCCGAAGTAATCGGGACGCCCTTTTGCTTCTGTCTCATTTGGCTTTAATCCCTCAGTTAACGGGCTTCAACCTCGACTATGGTGTATGATTACATAGCGCTTTTGCTCAGGTCAGCCTGAAGATAGCCGTTCAATTTCCGACAAAACATACCTGTCCGACGAACCGAGGGAGCTACCGATCATGGTTAAGTCAAAGCCCAAACGAGAGAAACCCGAAGAGACTACCGAACAATTCGTGGCCCGCATTAACTCAGAAGCTCGCAAGCGAAACGGACTGAAGAAGAACCTCAAAGGCGCCCGTCGATAGAAACGACCAGCTTTTGGCTGTCAGTCCTCAGCGCCTGGTAGCCCGGCTATGTTGAGCCCTCTGCCAAATAGGCAGAGGGCTCTTTCATTTCGAGAGCTGATCGTTATGTATTAGAGAGCCGCCAAGCCAACGCGGGCGCAGTCTTCATCTTGTTGGGCGGTGCCGCCACTGCCACCAATGGCCCCCACGGTCTCACCATTTTTGACTATGACCAATGCACCTTGGGCCGGGATTATCTTTCCTCCCTGAGTGGCCATGATTGCCTGGATGACTGGAGAGTCGGCGGGAATCGCGCTACTATCCCGGCCGAATCCTACTGCGCCAACAGCCTTCCCCTGAGCAGCTATCACGCTGATGAAGATCGCCCCCTCCATACGGTTGAAAGCCATCAAATGCCCGCCTGCATCACAGATCGACACGCTAAGTTTGATGCCAATCCGTTCTGCCTCGGCTATCGCCGCCTGTACCATTCTGTTCGCCTCACCCAATGTCAGACCCATCTCCTCTTTCCTCCTGATTATTAATCCCTGTGATATGCAGGCCATTATTACCTGTAAATACGGTGGTTCACGACAGCACGCAGAATATCTAGTTGCCACCATAATTCTGATTGACTATAATCCATCGGTGCTATCAGTGGCGACCGGGTCTCTCGGTCAACCATCTGGCACCGCAGAGACTTTGAAAATCATCTTCCGACTTCCATCAGCCATCTTTCCTCAAGATGGTCATTCGGAAACCGGCAACGCGAGGAGAAGCAAATGGTTGACCAGTTGAAACGCCCCACAGAGCATGCTGAGATTTACTGGTTCTCTGAACAACCCTACGGGCATGTCACAGAGGACGACCTCAAGAAGTACGACTCGGGACGCCTCGGTTTCCCCAACAGCTACTTCGACCCTGCAAAGGCATCGATCCTCTACAACCAATACCACGAGCAATACCAACTGGCCGATGAAGTTGGCTTCGACGGCATCATGAGCAACGAGCACCATGCCTCATATTGGTGCATGAAACCAGCGGTAAACCTGGATGCGGCAGTTATCTCAAAACTGACCAAGAACGTCAAGATTGCCATCCTGGGAAATGTCATATCCGTCGGCGACCCCATCAGAATGGCTGAAGAAATCGCCATGTTGGACTGCTACTCCGGTGGTCGCATCATCTCCGGCTTCGTCCGCGGCACGGCTGTAGAAACCCTGCTCTCCGGACAGGATCCGACAGAGAACTTTGCCAGGTTCCAGGAAGCCCACGACCTGATCATCAAGTGCTGGACTGACGATGGCCCCTTCCGCCATGAAGGCCAGTATTACAAATACCGGGTAGTGAACCCCTGGGTCAAGCCCATGCAGAACCCTCGACCCGACATCTGGTTCCCCGGAACCGGCAGTCCCGAGAGCGTTGTCTGGGCCGCCCAACATGGCCACCCATACATGAACCTCGGCGCTCTAGTGGACACGACGGAGTGGCTGAAACAGATTTACATCGACACCGCCAAGGATGTGGGTTACAAGGCCGGCCCAGAGCACTTTGGTTACCTGCTCCGCTGCGTGGTGGCAGATACCGACGAGAAAGCCATCGAGATCGGGCGCGAGTTCATGTGGACTGCCGACCACCGTCAGAAAGGCCCACGAGAGCACAATGACCCTCCTGGTTACCAGACTCGACGGGCCGTGGAAGTTAAACGCGCAAGGCCAGCCCTGGGAACAGGGGCCTCCGAATTCGGAAACCCCACCACCTATGACGAACTCCAGGCCGTCAACAACATCATCGTCGGTAGCCCTGAGACCGTCACCAGGAAGTTCACCGAGATCCTTGAGCGGTTGAGCCCTGGTTACGTCCACATCTATGGCAATGAGGGTGCCATGAAGCACGAGGACACCATGCGGTCCATCGAGCTTTTGGGCAAAGAGGTCATTCCCGCGCTACACCAGGTCAAACTTCGCCCCTACGACGATTAAGTCGTAAACAAACAAGCAACAAAAAAGGCCGCCCCCAGTGGGGCGGCCTTTTTTGATTCCCTTTGTTGATCTGAATTAACTAAGTGCTTCGATGGTCTCGTCGGTGTTTCTGACCCTGACCAACAGCGGTAGCACATGGCTGATGGTCATCTCATGAACGTCCACCTCACCCGCCGTGCAGCAGTCACTGACCACGACACATTGGGTATCCCGGTTCTTAGCGTCCCGAGCCGTGCCCTCGACGCTGCGCTGGGTGGATATGCCGCCCACCAGGATGGTCTCAGTCCCCAAATGCCGCAGGACCTGGTCGAGGTTGGTGCCGTAGTACGCGCTGAACCTGGGCTTCACCAGCAGGAAATCCTCCGGCTGCATGGCCAACTCGTCGATGACATCTACAGCAGCGCTGCCCGGCAGCATTGGATTCCCGCCGCCGCCACCGATGTCGGAAACAGTCTTTGGCCCGTCAGCGTTGTCCTCCCTGCGATGGGTGGTGATGTAGATGAGCGGCGTCCCGACCTTCCGGCAGTGGGCAATCATCTTCTGAAAGCTTGCCACGATGTCCTTGCGGTTGTCGGGCAGACTGTAATCAGGTCCGGGCCCACCTTTGGCGATGGCATTCACCATATCGATGATGATGAAGGCAGTCTTCTTGGGGTCTAGTTTGATAGCGTCAGGCATAGTTTCTCTCCATCCAGAATCAGATTAGCAAAACGTTAGGCAGACTCAGAGAGGTAGGTCTCCGGGCTGGCCAGGAACTTACCCCGGCAGTCCAGTCCGCAGAAGTACAGCCACTGGCCGTCATGGAAGATCCTAGTGCCCTGGGTCGGGTCTACTTCTGACGCGCCATGGGAAGTCTGTGAGGCCTGGGCTCTCGCTTGATCTTCGTCAATATCTTTGCCGCATACGA
>CAYVIG010000148.1:508-6759 GCA_964451445.1 uncultured Dehalococcoidia bacterium | reverse complement strand
CCGTCCGAATCGGTCAACTGTTTCCCGGGGACCCTTTCGACGTCGGCCAATTCCGAGACATCTGAGGTAATCGCCAATGCCTGGTTGCTGTAATTGAGCAATGAGGTTGCCAAAGTCTGGGCTGATGGCGTATCGATTTCAGCGATTACCAGGGATACTACTTCTTCTACTAGAGCCTCCACGTAGGCGCGGCCAATGCCGTTGGCTCCGCCTGTGACTATGATTACTTTGCCGGTTAGCCGGCCCATAATTCCATTCTTGCAGTGTTATTGCAAGATGGTTTATGGCCAGTTGAGCCACTCAAAATACGCGTTCTGCCCTTAAATCGTTATCGAAACACCCAGCAAGTAACGGATGAACTGCTGGCATTGGTGAGGGATTGTTTTTAAACCGTTTAGGTAAATGTCACTAACTATAAAAACTCGTTTGAGTGCACTCCGATATGATGCGGGTGATTGACGATTAATGGGGTTACACAGTGCGGAATGCGAGGTCTGAAATCTGATTAATTAGGCGTGCTACAATGTCCGGCAATCGTTCATAGAATTGAAATTTCGCCTGGTAGAGGATCAGAATGGCCACTACTCCAGCTGTTAATGTCGTTGTCTGGTACGACTACACTTGACCCTATTGCTACGTCGGCCTGGGCAGGCTCGACATGTTGTCCGATGAATTGGCTGGTGAACTGTCGATTCAGGTGGACCGAAGACCGTTTCTGCTGCGTCCGGAACGCCCACCGGAGGGTGAGCCGCGCCGGTTGAACGATGGTGAAACCGAAGACGAACTAAGTCCGGCGATGAAAGAACGGGCCGAAGGTGTGGGTTTGGTCATGCGTCGGCCAAAATGGTCGCCCAACACTATGCGTGCTCACGAGTCGACCGCCCACGCTAAAGCTGAGGGAAAAGACGGGGAATTCCATCACCTGCTGGCTGCGGTCTACTGGGGCTCCGGGTTTGATATCAACGACCTTGGCGTTCTGCGAGGCGTGGCCCAAGCCGCGGGCATCGATTGGGGAGAATTGGGACCCAGACTGGAATCAGGTGCGTATCGTGAAGGCGTGTTGCGGGAATATGAAGCGGCCAAAGAAAAAGATATTGGGGGAACCCCCACCTACATGATCGGCGGTGAACTCCTGAAGGGTGACGTAAGTATTGATGACCTGCGTGACGCCATCAAGTCTGCCGCCGCCGGATGAGCGACATAACCGACGCGCATAGCGCCCCAATTCTGTACTCAATGATTGATTGTGCCTGCTTATAACACGGTACTGATTCTAGGTGCGGGCATATTTGGGCTGACGGCCGCACTGGAGTTGCAGCATCGGGGCTACCAGGTGACAGTGGCAGACCCGGGGCCAGTGCCCCATCCCTTGGCAGCCTCCAACGATGTCAGCCGTATGGTGCGCATGGACTATGGGGCCGATGGGCTCTATTCCTCTCTGGGCGCAGAGGCCATAGACGGTTGGCATGCTTGGAACCAACGTTGGGGCCGTGACCTCTACCACGAAGACGGTTTCTTGCTAATGAGCAGCGTGCCAATGGCTGCGGGGTCTTTTGAGCAGGATTCGTACAGACTCCTGACTGGCCGTGGTTTTCCGTTGGAACGTCTGGCTGCGGGAGAGTTGGCCCAGAAACATCCCCATTGGAACGCAGACCATTACATCGATGGCTACTTCAACCCCAGGGCCGGTTGGGCAGAAGCTGGGGAAGTCACGGCAGCGTTGGCCAAAGATGCCAGTGAGGCCGGAGCGTCCATCGTGACTGGGTTCTCCGCGACTCGATTACTTCAGGACGGGAATCGGGTTGATGGTGCCGCGTCTTATGATAACCAGGAACTGCACGCGGATTGGGTTTTGGTGGCGGTGGGAGTATGGACCACCGTATTGGTGCCTGATCTTGCGGACAGGATGTGGCCGGTGGGGCAGCCCATCTTCTACTTCAAACCACCAAATCCAGATGACTACAGGCCTTCCGTCTTCCCTCCCTGGGGTGCGGATATTCCCCGTAGCGGTTGGTACGGCTTTCCTGCCAACTCTAAAGGCGTGGTGAAGATGGCGAATCATGGCCCAGGTAGGCGTGTTAGCCCTGATGCAGAAAGAGTGACCCTACCGGAGCAGGAAGCCCATTGTCGGGCGTTCTTGGCCCAGTCAGTGCCATCACTGGCGTCGTTACCGCTCGATGGCAGCAAGATGTGTCTTTACTGCGACACCTGGGACGGGGATTTTTGGATCAGCCGCGACCCCAACCGGCCGGGGTTGGTGGTCTCCACCGGAGGGAGCGGACACGCCTTCAAGTTCGGTCCGGTATTGGGGAAACTGGCCGCAGATGCCCTGGAAGGGATCGAAAACTCCTACAGTGAGCGGTTCGCCTGGCGTCCCCTAGGCGAGATCAAGAGCGAGGATATTCGCTACACCGGGGATTAGATCAGACTGCGGTGGGGATTTCCTTCAACCTGGGCATCACTTTCTCCGCGAAGAGCTTCATGCTCTTTTCCACCTCGTCATAAGGCATTCCGCCGAAACTGAACGCAGCCAGATATGACTCACTGCCGATACGGCCACGGGTGGTCATGATCTTCTCGTAGCATTGCTCAGGGGTTCCCCACACCTGGAGGTCCAGGAAGAAGTCTTTCACATCCTGGTCACCGTACTGCTCTATCTTCTCGGTGAACTTTCCGTAGTACTCGTAGCCCTTGGTCTCTTTCAGGTGGTCACTGTGGAACTCGTAGTGATCCATGATCGATTCCCAGTAGTTGCCGACATACTCGCTGGCCATTTCCTTGGCCCGTTCCTCGTCCTCGTGGCAGAAGGTGAACCCAACCACGATTGGTGGTGGTGCTGGTTCTCCGTTGACCTCCTGGAATATCTCACGGTAGGCCTTCAACTCGGACTCAACCTCGCTCCATGGTTTTTGGGGAATGATCAACATCCCTAAGCCGAGTTGGGCTAAAGCCAGAGACGAATCAGGTGAGACTGCAGCCGCGTAAGTGCGACCCTTGAAACTCTTGTACGGCCGTGGCCTGATGTCTGCCCTGGGCTGCTTGATCAATTCCCCGTCGAACTCGGCGGAACCGTGCTCCAGAGCCTGAACCAGCAATTGGGTACTCTCTGCAAACCTAGTCCGTGACTCCGACATCTCAAGTTTGAAGGCGTCGAACTCAACCCTGGCCAGACCACGGCCCACTCCGACGATGGCCCTTCCGCCGCTCAGGTGGTCAAGCACCGAGAACTGCTCGGCAACACGCAGAGGGTTATGCCAGGGCAGGACCACCACCATGCTTCCCAGCTGTATTGTCTGGGTGCGTCCGGCCATGTAGGAGAGGAACTGGAGCACGTCGGGACACATGGTGTAGTCCGTGAAATGGTGCTCCACGGCCCAGATGGAATCAAACCCCAGGGGTTCTACCATGTCAGCTATGCGCAGTTCATTCTGATAGACCTCAAGGTCGGTCATGGCCTGACGATGGTTTTGGAAGAAGGTTGACGAACCTACGTGCATGATCTCACTCCAGCGATTTCTACTCAGAGGCCAGCGGGACGGCGCCTACGATGGTCAGTCTACAATCAGGCAGTCAACCCCGTCCACCAGCCCTAAACTAAAAGAGTGGCTGGTTCAACCCAGCCACTCTTTGGTTCCATCAACAGAAAAATCGTTTTAACGGGAGGCGGAGAATCCGGCGGCTTCAATACCTGCGCGTGCGCAGTCTTCATCCTCTTGAGCCGTTCCACCACTGCCACCGACGGCGCCGATGATCTCCCCGTTTCTGAACACGGGCAATGCACCCTGACCCGGGATGAAATGGCCACCTTCCATGGCCATGAAGGCCCGGAAGATGGGCGCTTGGGAGTTATCGGTGAGGGAGCCGCTTGCAACCTCAAAGCTGGCTGAAGCAACGGCTTTGCCTCGAGAGACCACGGGTGTCCGCCAGGGTGCGCCGTCCATCTTACACATGGTGATCAGGTCACCCCGTGGGTCAACCACCGAGATGCTCATCTTGACGCCAAGCTCAATCATTTTTGCTTTGGACCCTGCCAAAATCGTTTCCGCTTCTGAAAGTGTCAAACTAGCCAAAATCGCCCTCCAAAATCTATTAAAAATCACACGCATGGGCGTGAATTACGGCAACATTGTAGGGGAGATTGCAGCGTGTGAATAGGGGTGAAAATAAAAAGGTGAGATGACCCTAGCAACGTTATCTCACCCTTTTTAACCTTTGCCCTTTGAATGGAGTCTGGTTACTGGAAAGTCACTATGGGAGACAGGGGGTTCAATTCCCTCGGGTTAAACTCACCTGGGGTTGTTCCAGTGACGATGTCCACCAGAGTATTTGCGTCAAAGGCTTCGATGCTCTCCAGGTTCAGAGGTATGGTACCTGCGAGCCCTTCCCGAACCATGAACTTCACCACAGCGACTGTTCCGCTGCCGCTTATTCCCTGAGCGTCTATGATACCGGCCCAGAGTCGGCCCGGTTCCGAAGCGCTTGAGTCGATGAGGGCGTTGCCCGATAACAGACCCCGCTCAACCTGAGTCAGTTCCAGCTTGGCCGGATCGTAGACCAGGACAAACTCCAAGCTGCCGACGTTGGTGGCCCGGGTTGCCAAGATCGGCACTGAGATGATCTTGGCTGGGGCAGATGGGACCGTTGTGGCGACCGGTACCGGAGTTGACCCGACCACCATCTGGGTTGGCTCCGGTGTCGCGGCTGGGACAGGTGTGGGAGTGGGTGTAGCCACCACGATGGACGAATCAGAACCCCCATCGCTTGAGTCGCTGTCTCCACCAAGGACTCCTACCCCGAACAACACGCCCACCAAGATAATCAGGGCAGCCGCGGATCCGGCCAACCATTTCCAACTGGTTGATAGTCCTATAAATGCTACTTCTAACATCCAGCGCATGATCTACTCTCCCTAGCTCGGTCGGGCCATGTTCAGAATAATTCGCGCGTCATCAATGGTGATCTTGCCGTCATTGTTGACGTCCAATGAAAGGTCCGGCGTTGATTGGCTGGACGCCATCTTCAGGGCCAATAATGCGTCCATGGCTGTGATGCGACTGTCACCGTCGGCGTCACCCAATATCTTGGGACCGACTTTGAAGTCTGCGCCGACCAGTTCCACGGTCAGTGGTCCTTCAGCTCGGTGGTTCACCAGGGCGTCTGACAGAGTGATCGGGCTTACCGAACCCTCGGCGCCGACAACCTGGAACGAAACAACCGCGGCGGTCCCTTCATCGCCCGAACCCTTGGTTACGGCAAATCCGAACCGGACCTGTCCCAGGGTATCTGTGTCATAGCTGAAGGAGTCTTCAGTGATACGGGAACCCCGTTCGACTCCCGTTATCCGGAGGGAGTCGGGATGGTAATTCAATGTGAATCCAAGGCTCGTGATATCTGTAGCTTTGTTCAGTTCAACCGGCACCCTGACGATGCTCCCTAATGGTGACACCCTGGACGCGACGATCATTGCCGTGCTGTCTGGAGTGACGACACTAGGCTGAGTCTCTTTGCCCGCGAGTTCCAGCTCGGGTTCAACCACCTTTGGCGCTGTGGGGCGTGCGTCACTCTGGCGTGTGACTGTTATGGAGTAGGTGCCCACAGGCTTGCCAACCCGTCCGGAGGCGGAGACGGCCAGTGTGTAGGTGCCAGCTTCAGGCGCGATCCACTCCAGTTTCTGTTCCACTCCAAAGTTGGAGGTCGAGAATCCAGCGGCTTGGTTCTCAACGGAGAACCGAATCCCATCGGCAGTGCCGTGCTTCACGTCTACGGTGTAGTTGATTCCTCGTTCTGCGGAGAACTCAAAGTAGTCGTAGTCGCTGGCCGGGCTGATGGCGCCGGCAATGGCGTTGCCAAAGTCGATACGTGTACCGCTGGCCGCAGAATCGCCGTGGCGGTCTTTCAGGGTGATGTCTGGTATGATCTTGAGGGTGTACGTACCAGTCGGCTCCAAGGCCTTGGCTGAGGCCGCGACCTTGACGTAATAGGTTGCCGAGTCGGGGGCGGTCCAACGGACGACGTTGCTTTCACCGAAGTTGCGAGCTCCGATGTCGGTGGCGCCGTCCAGGTTACTCACTTCGAATGAAACCGCAGATGCTGACCCGTAGGTAACATCCAGCAGATATTCCACTCCACGCTCCGCTGGGAACGAGAAGTAATCAAGGTCTGGTTGCGGGCTGATTGCTCCCTGGTAGATGGTGCCAAAACTCAGCGGTGTGCCAGCGGAGGCTGTGTCAAGGTGTCGGTCTTCCAGGCTG
>CAYVIG010000148.1:0-498 GCA_964451445.1 uncultured Dehalococcoidia bacterium | reverse complement strand
CCGACACCTTAAGGGTGTAGGTGCCGATTCCCTCGGTCGCCTGGGGTGAATGGGAGACCACCACATAGAACAGTCCAGTGCTGGCGGCGGTCCAACCCAGGCCCGTGCCTAGTCCGTTGGTGCTGCTCAGTGTATCACCGGCGGGGTTTTCGATTGATATGACTGCGCCATTGGCGGTTAGCAGTTCCAGTTCCAGTGAATAGTTGACGCCGCGTTCCGCCGGGAACAAGAAGTAGTCACGATCGGTGTCCGGACTGACCGCGCCCGGATGCGAGTTGCCAAAGCTTAGGGCCGATGCAACGGACGGGGCATCGCCATGATGGTCCTGCAGTGTGGTGTCGCTGCTCAGATTCAAAGAGTAGGTGCCGATTACATTAGGCACGTGGGGAGATGCCGCAATCACGGCCAGGAACGTCCCGTTGGACGGAGCCAGCCACTCTAGGTTGGTGCCCACGCCTCCGTTTGAGGCTAGGCTGGTCTCATCGCCATTGATGATCC
>CAYVIG010000147.1:6258-6771 GCA_964451445.1 uncultured Dehalococcoidia bacterium | reverse complement strand
ATTGGAGTCCTTACTTGATGCACGGAACCGTTCCCCTGGTATGTCATTCTGGGGAGTGCTCCCGCCGCGTCGGGAAAAATCTACCATAGTGCACTTGGCAGACCCTTCGGCTTCGCTTAGGGTGACATTGGCGGGGGTGGTTATTTTGCTCTGATGTATAGAGATTTTAGGCGGGGATGCACCGCCATCCTAACTTTCCCCCGTCCGGGGGAAGGGATTATTGAATGAATTTATTGGAGGGCCAGATGCCTGATTTAGAGAGTTTGTTGGACCAAGTCGATGAGATGCGCGATGAGATCATTGCACTGGAACAGGCCTTGGTGAAGATACCCACGGTGAACACCGGGTTCATGCCCACGGGCAACGAAACCGAAGCCTGTCGGTACATTGAGAAATGGCTGGCTGAGGACGGCATCGAGTCGGAGACCATCGAATCTGCTCCGGACCGTGGCAACCTCATCGCCCGTTTGGAGGGCAGTTCCGGAAAGGCGGGGCTCATGTTCATGTCCCACC
>CAYVIG010000147.1:0-6248 GCA_964451445.1 uncultured Dehalococcoidia bacterium | reverse complement strand
GGAGGTTCGAACCCTTCAGTGCCACGGTTGCTGACGGCCGAATCTTTGGCCGGGGCTCGTCGGACTGCAAAGGGTTGCTCACTTGCCAACTAATAGCGATGCGTTTGCTCAAGCGCAATAACATCGAACTCAAGGATGGCCTTATTCTGGCGTCCTGTGCTGACGAAGAACACGGCGGCCGCTACGGGTTTGGGTGGATGGCCGAGCACTACCCCGAGAAACTGGCCGCACCCTACGCGGTAAACGAGGGAGGTGGAATTCCCATTGAAGCCGCGGGTGCCCTGACTTACCTGCTTGGAATCGGCGAGAAGGGCCGCCTTCAACTGGAGATCGACGTTAAAGGAACCAGCGCCCATGCCTCCACTCCTTGGCAGGGCTCCAACGCCCTATTCGGGCTGTCGGAAGTGGTCAAGCGCATCGAGGCTTATGAGGCAGAGCGGGACACTTCTACCAGCTTGTTCGATCACCTGTCTACTTTCGCCATCGAAGATAAGCCCTCACCGGAGAACATCGATCAGATCATTGCCGACAATGAGGAGAGCCAACCCCGGTTCTCGTCAATCATGAAGGCCCTATCGCGGATGACCATCACACCAACCATGATCCAGGGCGGTATCAAGTCCAATAGTGTTCCCGAGTCGATCAGGCTGACCTGCGACGTAAGGACTCTACCTCACCAGGATGAAGCCTACGTCCGCCAAGAGTTGGGGAAGATATTGGACGGTATTAAGGGTGTGGAGATCGATATCGACTACATGTCGATTCCCAATTCATCCGAGTTTGAAACTGACTTTGCCAATCGCATTCAAATAAGCACCGCCCATGCTCTGAGGCGGGATGATATCCAATGGGTGCCGTCGTTGACGACTGGCTTCACTGACTCCCGTTTCACACGCAACTTGGGCACTACCACATACGGCATGGTGGGCTCTCACCCCGATGACGACCCTATGATCAGCTTTGTTCACGGCACCAACGAGTCGGTTGGTATCAGAAGCCTGATCAGCGGCACCAGGATCATGCTTGCCTTGGCCTATGACATGCTGGCCGTAAAATAGTGCTGCGCACGCTAAGTTTTGCGTTGGTCGCAGAAGAGTTACTTTGATAAATGACCCTGAGGCTTTTCTGAACTATTTTCGGTCGATACACCGGTGGACGCTTCGGGATATTGAGGCTTTGTCTGTTCCGGCTGTTGTCGGAACATGATTAGGATTCGGTTCGGCAATATATCGAACATGGTGGCATCTGTAAGAGAAAATTTTCCGGCAGATCAATTCGACGCACCGGAAAGAGCACTGAATGAGGACCCTGATGCTCTGCGCCTGGCGGCCGTCCGACAGGTTCCCGCCCTGAACACCGAATCTTCTGAGTTTGAATTCTCTGATAGCAGATGGCAACCGCCGGAGTAAATTATTCCAACGCTGCTGGCGGCATTCGTTTGTTCCAGCTGACTGCTTGCTCGTAGGCGTGGGCCACGCGCAGCACTGTCGCCTCTTCAAAGGGACGGCCGGCTATCTGCATGGCTAAGGGTAGGCCGCCGTCCCCGTCTGAAGTGAACCCGCAGAGGATGGATAGTGCGGGGGCTCCGCTGAGGCTGTAAGGGCCTCTGAACCCGCCTGCGGCCAGGGCCGCTTTGGCGCCCTCTTGGCTCTCCACCTTTTGATCCTGGTTGATGACGTTTGCCGGGTGGCCCGACGTTGGCTGAATCAAGACATCTACATCTTCCAGCAGACCTAGTACCTGTTCCCTGACCATAGTCCGTAGCTTTTGGGCCTTGTAGTAGACCTGCGCCGGGATCAGGTTGGCAGTGGTGAAGTGGACTCGGGTGTTGTGGTGGTAGCCTTCGGGCTGCTCCCGTAGGAACTCGGGACTGAGACTGACCCGGTCAACGTGGGTGATGGCACGAGTGATGTAGCCGGACTTCTCAGCGAGGGGCATGGACACCTGTTTGACCTCGGCGCCCAGTTCGGCCAGTACTTCTACCGCAGTCAATACGGACTGGCGCATCTGTGGATCCAAGTCCAGTTCTGTTGGATTGATTAGCTCTTGAACTACGCCAACTTTTAGTCCCTTGACGTCTCCGGTGAGGGCAGACAGGTAGTCGGGTACTGGCACTTTGCGGGTGGATGGGTCCAGCGGGTCATAGCCAGCGATGCCGCCAATGGTGATGGCGGCATCCCCCACCGTACGGGAGATGGGGCCAAGGGTGTCAAAGGACCAACCTGCGCCGTCGACGCCATAGCGGCTGACCCGGCCCCAGGTGGGCCGTAGGCCGACTAATCCGCAGTTGGCTGCTGGGCCCCTGATGGAGCCTCCGGTGTCTTCACCTAAAGACGTTGCACAGAGTCGGGCGGCGGTGGCGGCTCCGGAACCGGTGCTGGAGACGCCCGGACTGCGGGTCAAGTCCCAAGGGTTTCTAGCCGCACCGTAGTACGAGCTTTGTGGCTCGCCGTGGGCGAACTCGGCCATATTGAGCTTGCCCAGCAGGATGGCCCCGGCGTTTTTAAGGTTGGTCACCACTGTGGCGTCGTACTTGGGCACGAACTCAGACCTGATCTTTGAGGCGTCGGTGGTGCGGACGCCCTTGGTGTAGATCTGATCCTTGATGCCCATGGGGATTCCGTGGAGCGGGCCTCGGTAGTTGCCGCCGCGTATCTCTTTCTCGGCCTCCAGGGCTTCCTGTCGGGCCTGGTCAGCGGTGACGGTGATGTATGAGTTGACCGAGGGGTCGATGCGCTCGATACGCTCCAGATAGGCTTCCACTACTTCCACCGGAGATATCTGTTTCTCCTTGATAGCAGTGCCCAGTTGTGTTGCTGACAGGAAAGCTATGTCTTTTTCGTCCATGTTATCCCTCGTTTTACCGTTCTTGGTACTTCGGGTTCGTGTGGTTAGTGAGATCCGGCCTTCGGAGGAAGTAGGGTGCTACGAAGGCTGGATCTCGGGCCTGTTGGCTTCTCTTGTAAGGCCCTAGGTTTACCGTAGGTCATCCACCGGTGTCCAGCATACGTTGGCGCATGTCTGCCGGTACTTCTCGGAGGCGTTGCCTGAATGCTGTATTGACCCGGTCGGAGACCCGGCGGGCGGCTTCCGTGATCAGTTCCACTCCGCCGATGTAGTCGTTCACGTCGATGTATTCGGCCTCGATGCGGCCTTCTGGTGCGCCGTTATGGTAGTTGCCCAGCGGGAAGGCGATCCCTGTGGTCTGGTAACCGAAGACTGCGAAGGCGCTGGCCTCGCAAGTGCCGCCGCTCATCAATTGTCGTTGGCACTTGAATCCGCCGTCGCGTTGTTGGAGCGTCTCACGGGCGCGGATCAAGACAGATTCTGCATCTGCGGTGAAGGTGAACCCGGCGTCGCCGACTCTGATGACAATGCCCTCTCCCATCTCAGCGCCAGGTAATGTCCGGCTGGATTCGGCTGAGATGACCAATGTCTCCGGTGGCAGAGTACCAGCTTCGGCCATCAGCCTTGCTCCAACCAGGCCGACCTCTTCGGCGCGAGTGAATACCCCGTACACGTCCCCGGGGGGTGCCACTCCGTTGGACAACTGAGCAAGAGAGGCCAGAATGCTGCCACAGCCGGCCAGGTCATCCACGGCCCGCATGCGGATGTATTCCCCGTCCAGTTCAAAGTCCGTCATATCAAACACGGCGGAAAGCGGCGGCTCCAAGGACTGCGGCTGGTCAAGTTTGATTATGACTTGTCGTTCGTTGTCTTCACCGAACTTTCCGGCCGTTGAACCCTTGATGCGGCTGCCGTCCGGGAGTATCACCTGCACTGGCACGCCAGCCTCGAAGCTCGATGGGGGTATGCCGCCCATGGCCTTGGCGATGTACCCATCAGCGTTGCTGCCGGATATCTCGAAACCAGGGTGGTCCATGTGGGCAACGATGGCTAGTGGGTTGGCGGTGGGGTCGGTCCCAATGACCTTGGCGATGATGTTCCCGAAGTCGTCCACCAGGTACTCCAGGCCAATCTCAACCAGGATGTGCTTTACGGTCTCGACCACTCCGTCTTCTTTAAAGGCCGTTGCAGGATTACTCCCGAGGCGGGATAGGAAATCGAGGGCTTGTTCTCTGAAATCGGTCATCGGGCACCTTTGGTGGCGATTCTCTTCGCGATGGGGTTGGCGGGATTATAGCAACGGGACAGGTTCAGGCCAAGGCAGGGTCAACCTTGCCGTACGGGTGCTATAATCCCGCCAAAGACAATTGAGCATGGCCAGGGAGTTCCCAGCCAGCAGAATCAGACCAAGAGAGGAAACACAGCATGCTAGAGCAGTTTAAAGTTAGCCACGATGACGCCCACTTCGTCCAGGGCGACGATTTGAAAAAGACCGTGGCCGGTATATTCGAAAAACTGGGAGTAAACCCGGAAGACTCACTATTGGCAGCGGATGTACAGGTTCTAGCCGACTTGCGAGGTGTGGACTCCCACGGCGTTTCCAACATGCTGAAGAGCTACATAACGGGCTATCAGGAGGGTTCCATCAACCCTCGGCCCAACTGGAAGATCATCAGGGAAACTCCAAGCACCGCAAACGTCGACTCAGATCGGGGTTTGGGTACGATCATCACCCCCAAGGCCATGCACATCGCCATCGAGAAAGCCAAGAACGTTGGCATTGGCATGGTGACTATCGGCAATGCCAGGCATCTTGGTATGGCTTCCTATCACGCCATGATGGCCCTGGAACACGACATGATCGGTGTTTGTATGACCAGCTGTCCGCCATCGGTATTACCCACCTTTGGTGCCGAGCCACGCTTAGGCACTAACCCGATAGCCATCGCAGTTCCGGCCAAAGACCAGCCGCCGTTCGTGTTTGATGCGGCCACCAGTTCTGTTGCCGTGAACAAGATACTCATCGCCGCCCGGCTGGGTGCAGAAATTCCTGGAGGATGGCTGGCTGCTGAGGATGGCAGCCCTATCATGGAGCCGTCCATCGCTCCGGATAACGTGACCCTACTTCCCTTGGGTGCAGACCGTGAAGGCGGCTCCCACAAGGGTTACGGACTCTCCTGCATGGTGGATATCCTGGCAGGAGTGTTGACAGGATTCGGCTATGGGGTAGCTCCTGGCAGGCCCAACTTTGGGCACATGGTGGCCGCCTACAGCATCGATGCCTTCACCGATGTCGAAGCTTTCAAGGTTGAAATGGACGAGTGGTCCCAGATGATGCAGGACACAAAACCGGCGCCAGGTCAGGACCGGGTGTTGGTTGCGGGCCAGCCTGAAGCTGAGGTCGAAGCAGTACGCCGCGATGAGGGTATCCCCCTCCACCCTGATGTTGCCGACTGGATCAGGGACACCTGCGGTGAGATGTCGGTTCCCTGCCTGTTCTAGGAGTTCGGTTCAGCTATTAATTACTCTCTCCCTCGCAAGGGAGAGAGTAAGGGTGAGGGCTGTCTTTTCGCATCGTGAAGAGTTCACCTACAAGCGTCGCCCCCATCCTAACCTTCCCCCAGAGGAGAAGGGACTCTTCTCTTCTATGATCCTAGTCCTGCAGAGCCGGGATAACCTCTTCGCCCAGCAGTTTGATGGAGCGCATAGTGTCTTCGTGGGAGAGCGGGCCGCCCTGGGTTTCCAACAGCAGCGAGCCGATGCCCAGTGTTTCTTTGATGTGGCGCAGCTTCTTGATGACTGTCTCCGGGCTGCCTACAACGAGGTGGTTGTGCTCCTGAAGCTCCTCATATGACATCTCGTTCATGGGCTTCTGACGGCGGGCTGCGTTGGCCGCAACACCTGCCTGAGAGAAGTATCCCGGAGGCGCCCAGTATTCTCTAGGGCCCTTCAGAGGATGTCCCATACGCCACATGAAAGCCTTGCCCGATTCCTGTGCCTTCTCGTCGGTCTCGTTGACGTGGGCGCAGATCATGAAGGCGAACTTGTCCGGTCCTGGCTCCCAGCCTGCTTTGTTGGCGTGTTCCTTGTAGCTGTCGAACAATGTTCTGGCACGAGTGAGTTCAGTCAGGAACGCGGCGTAGGTGTAACGGTTCGCCGCCGCCCATTCCACCGTCTCGGGACTGCCCGTTCCTGGTACCCACACTGGCGGGTGGGGTTTCTGCACCGGCACCATCCAGGGGTTCACCGCCCGGTACTGGTAGTGCTTGCCCTCCCAGCGGAACGGGCCGGGGGTGGTCCAGGTCTTGACGATGAGGTCATGGCATTCTTCAAACCGCTCCCGGTTGTGCACCGGGTTAGTGTTGTTGGCCCAGCTTTCCACGCCGATGCCGCGGACGAAG
>CAYVIG010000146.1:0-6782 GCA_964451445.1 uncultured Dehalococcoidia bacterium | reverse complement strand
TGTAATCCTTGTTGATATCAGAGGTATCATTGGTTGCTTGTATCAACGTTTTACCTGCGGGGATGTTCATCACCATGCCGTGCTTGGTGAAACTGGTGCCGATCCCGCAGATGAGGTCTGACCGGCGGATGAAGTGGTAGGCGTGACCGGAGATGGTCGGTCCAGTACTGCCCAGGGCCAACGGATGCACCTCTGGGAAAGCGCTCTTACCCAGCAGCGTGCTGCAGACGGGTACTTGGAGCAGTTCTGCCAGCTCCAGAAGCTCGTCGGAAGCCTTGGCATAAAGGACACCCTGACCAGCCATAATCACCGGGTAATGGGCGGCGCAGAGGGCTTTGGCGGCGGCTTCGACGTCGGCCGGATTGCCCTGACTGGCGGCCGGCCGGCTGGGGACGTAGTAGAAACTCTCTTCACTGACCTCTTCCAGCGCGACATCGGCTGGAATCTCCACGGCCATGGGGCCGCCCCGACCCTGACGCAGCCCGGCAAAGGCGCGGCGCAGGATATCTGAGGTGCGGTCGGGCATGTTTACCTGTTCGATGGCCTTGGTGATGTCGGCGTAGCCCTTCAACGAGTCGTAGTGCGGGTTGATGCCAGCCTTGTCTCTGGGGTGGCCCAGGGGCAGAAGTAACACTGGCACTGAGTCTGAATAAGAGGTGGCGATACCTGGATAAGCGTTCTCTGCTCCAGGCCCGTACTGCATGGCGAACACACCCATGTGGTCGCCGTTGCTAACCCGACTGAGCCCGTCGGCGATGCCCACTCCTACCCGCTCTTGTCGACAGACGATGGGCCTGATGCCGCCTAGGGCCGCCGCCTCGATCACCGGGGTTGTGGGGAAACAGGGAAGGTATTGGACACCTTCCCTTTTTAGTATCTCTGTGATGGCTTCAATCGTATTCAATTGGGCCGCCTCCTGATTAATGTCTCTGTTGATGTTGTTGATGTTTCTGGGTGGCTGCAACGGCATAGCTACACGGCCCATTACGTTGGGAAACAGTGCAAATCACAAGCCCAGTTTTTAGCCACGGGGAGTATACCACCGCTCACGAGCAGAGGCATTAACAGAATGAGGTCTCTTGGCCGGGCTTTCCGATAGGTGTCGAATCCGATCCAACCGGGGTGGCCTTATCGCACGAACGAGGCAGCCGCACCGGAGGAATGGCGAATTGACGCGTTTGGGATCCCGTTTTATAGTTCGCTCCAAGTGGCTCACTCTTACAAAGTATGCACGCCTAGGCCCACCGTTCTGACATCGGGTTCATAGTCATATCCAACATTCACCAGGGAGGAGAATCATGGCGACCGACAAAGCAACTGAACTGCATTATTTTCAACTCCTTAAAGACATAGCTTCCGGGGAGAAGCAGCTTTGCATCTATATAATTGCCTGGGCCGACAAAACACAGGATCCCGAGTTGAAAGCTTGTCTCTCGATGGTGGCGGACCGAGAGTTCAGCCATTACCACATCTTCAAGCGACGCATCTCAGAACTGGGTTACACCTGGATAGAAGCTAGCGAAGACCCGGTCCTTGAAGAGCGTCTACGGGTGAACGGCTCAGATATGCCCGATGTCGAAAAAGCACGTTTTGCGAAGGACAAAATGGCTCAACGACCGAGCCCGACGACGAGAGAAAGATGCCAAGCGGCGATGTCCGATGAGACGGTAGATTCACTTACCCGGTCGTTGCTAGCCTGGTTTTCAGACGTGGAGGTAGACTCAAACTCCCGTCTAGGACAGTCCTATGATCGGCTCGAAGCTAACCTTGGGTAGGCAGGGCCGAAACCTTGTGCAGCAAATATCGTGGCCGCTAGATAATGTTGGCCTAGGCGTTGTTCAGCTCTTCTATGCGAACTGCGCCGGGCTTCAGTATGGCGTAGAGAAAGTCGTTGGCCGGAGTTGGCACATCCAACTCCCGGGCCATGCGGACCACGGTACCGGTCAGGCCTTCGAGTTCAACGGGACGTTGGTCGGTGAAATCTTTGGCCATTGATGCCCGGCCCTGGCCGGGGAACTGATCCAGAGAGTCCATGGCCCAGGCTAGAGAATCTGCCATGATGGGCGCGCCGCGGGCTTTGCCGACGGCGAGGACTTCTTCGATGGCATCTCTGATCAGCTGCCTGGTTTCCGGCTTGGTGCGCATCTCTTCATAGACGCAGTTGGCGGCGGCACAAACGGCGGCGGAACCTGCAATGTAGGCAAATTTCTTCCAGAGCATGCCGGGCATATTCTCGTGCAGGTTGACCCGCCAGCCAGATTCCTGGAACCGTTGTAGGAGGTTCTCACCGCGGCGGCTGATACCCACGTTCATCTCGCCGAACGCGGCGATTCCGGGCCCGCCCTGAGTGACCACACCCGGCTCTGTGATTCGTCCTTCCATATAGGCAGAGCCGATCATCACGTGGTCGTCGCCAACAGCCTTGGCCAATATCTCCCCGTTGTCGATACCGTTCTGCAGCGTTAGGACCACGGTCTCAGGGCCTATCAAAGGAGCAAGGGCGTCGACGGCGTCCGAATTGTGGTACATCTTCACAGAGAAGATCACCAGGTCTTGCTCGCCGACTTCAGA
Source organism: uncultured Dehalococcoidia bacterium (assembly GCA_964451445.1). Lineage (GTDB taxonomy): Bacteria > Chloroflexota > Dehalococcoidia > Lucifugimonadales > UBA3495 > UBA9611. The sequence goes on along the minus strand of CAYVIG010000146.1, from coordinate 4,211 downwards.
AGGGTCGTCGGTGGCGTTTCCTTGGACCGTGAAAGTGCCGTCTAGCTGGCTCTCCACCCGGAGGCCGTTCTCTTTGATGACCTGGAGATGGGCACCTCTGGCAACGAACGTCACCTCATGGCCAGCCCGGGCCAATAGTCCTCCGAAGTAACCGCCCACGCCGCCCGCTCCGATTACTGTCACCTTCATGTCGTCACTGGCTCCTATGCCCATTGGTAACCCAACTCCAAACCTAATTCATCTATTGTCTTGCCAAAAGAGGATATCCTATTCGTGGCTGTCCACAGGGTAACTGAACTCTTCGCGCAAGTCTCGCTTAAGAACCTTGCCCATGACGTTGCGGGGTAGTTCGTCGATGAAGACCACGGAACGGGGCCGTTTGAAACCGGCGAGCCGTTCACGACAGAATTCTATTATCAGTTCTTCGTTGGTATGTTCCGGATTGCCAACCACAACCGCCCTGACCTCTTCACCCCATTCCGCGTCCGGCACGCCGATCACTGCCGCGTCGTCCAGCTCCGGATGGGAGCGGAGCACCTGTTCCACTTCCTCGGGGGAGATCATCTCTCCGCCGCGCTTGATGAAATCCTTGGCCCGGCCTGACAGATAGATGTAGCCGTCCTCGTCCTGATAGCCCAGGTCTCCGGTGTAGATCCAACCCCCGCGCATAGTATCTCGGGTGGCCGATTCCTCGTGCCAATAACCCACCATCATCCGAGAGCCACGGGCCACGATCTCGCCGTTCTCACCAACGGTCACGGACTGACCCTCTTCATCCACGATATCGACTTCCACGTCATCCAACGGCTTTCCAATTGAGGTAAGACGTTTCAGTTTGGTCTCGACTTCCTCTGGGCTTCCGTCCAGCACGTGGTCGTCCGGAGGCAGCATGGTGATGGTAGATGCGGTCTCGGTCTGGCCAAAGGCGTTGATGAACCGTGCCCCAGGGAACTTTCCAATGGCCTCCCTGATGACCTCTAACGGCATGGGAGCGGCACCGTAGGTGATGACGCTGAGGGACGACAGGTCATAGTCCCCAAATTTTGGATGTTCCATCAGATGCTTCAACATGGTCGGCACCAACATGGCCCGGTTGGCCTGGTTTTCCTGGGCCAGTTGCAGCCACTCTTCGGGATCAAACTGGCGCATCACCACCAGTGTTCGACCGCCGTAGACCGCCGCCAGAGCCGCTTGCAAGCCGGCAATATGGTAGAAGGGCACGGTGATGAGGTTGCTTTCTTCAACGTCTGGGTCTGCTGGTTCAACAGTTGCCAACAGATACGACGAAAAACTGTCGTGGGTCAGCATCACGCCCTTGGGCACGCCGGTGGTACCTGCGGTAAACATGATCACGGTGGTGTCATCGTCACCGGCCTCAGGAAAGCGCATCTGGTCCGGCGACGATTCGGCGAGCAGCTTCTCATAGCTGGTGCCGTTGCCGGTCGGTTCACCGTCCAGGACGATTATTCCCTCCGATGACCGGCTGCCCTCTGGAACCAGAGGCAGGTATCTTTCACCCAAAAGGAGGCAAGTTGGTGATGCGATCTCCAGCATCTGGGCCAGTTCTTCTGTCTTGGCCCGGAAGTTTATCGGCACGTAGATGGCGTCCAGTTGGGAGGCCGCGAAATACGCCTCGATGCACTGGTTGGTGTTGACCTGCATGGTGGCCACGCGGTCCCCTGGGCCAACACCCAACTCGGAGAGCCCGTTGGCCAGTCGGTTTACCCGTTCTGCCAGTCTTTCAAATGTGATGGTCTGGCCATCGAATACTACCGCGGCACGGCCAGGGACAATGGCGCCGGCGATGGTCAAGAATTCTGAGGTATTCATTGGTTAAGTTCTCGACTAGTTTCATATGTATTAGCTGGACAGTCTGGCCGTCACCCGCATCTCTAGTTCCAGAGCCCTTGGCAGGTCCAGGTCCATCCCCTGCCTCAACAACTGCTTCATTGCAGCCACTGCTGAAACGGGTAGTTCGGCCATCTCATCAGCCAACTGCCAGGCTTCATCAAGAAGGTCCTCCGGCGCGGATATCCGGGTCACGAGACGCATGGACATTGCCTCGTCCGCCAGGATTCGTCTGCCGGTCAGCAGCAGGTCCAAGGCCCGTGATGAGCCGATTGTCCTGGGTAGGGTTTGGGTTCCGCCTGCTGCTGGAATCATGCCCAATTGGACCTCTGGCAGGGCGAACACCGTTCCCGTGGCCGCGATCCTGACATCGCAGAGAAGGGCAATCTCTAGACCGGAGCCGATGCAATAGCCATGAACTGCGGCCACCACCGGCTTGCCCAAGTTTACCAGTTGTCCCCATACGTCCCTCTCCCACCGCACCTGCCGGGCTATGACCTGGGATGGGGCAGAGCCAAATTCCGTTAAGTCGGCTCCGGCGCAGAAACCACGGCCTTCGCCGGTGATCAATAGGCAACGGACATCAGGGTCTAACTCGACGGCGGACAGCGCTTCTGAAAAATCGTCCCGCATCTGGACGTTATAGGCGTTGACCACCTGGGGACGGTTCAAAGAGATGTGGGCAACAGCGCCACGTTTCTGAAATAGCAGAGTCTGGAAGCCGCCTGCATCCGACATGAGAGGAACTTAGGCCTCCGGGACTGCCCTGGCGTAGAGGTCATCCAAATCCACTTCTGTGTAACGTAGACCGATATTCTCTAAGTTGTGGGCGTCGCTCACTTCCATCAACATCAGGTCGTGCTCCGACGCTATCTCTGAAACCTGGTCCTTGCGGATGTGCCAATTGTGGATGTAGTTGTCGATCTCTATCGCGTGGATGTCCGGCTCGATCAATATCTCCGGAGAGTAATAGCCGGGGTGGCAGTAGGTGCGGAAGATGCCGCCGCCGTTGGGCAGATATAGCTCGGCCACTTGGTACTCGGCAAAAGGGTTGGCCTCGGGCCTAATCTCAATCTCCCATCCCGGGAGGATGACAACCTGTCCGGGAAAGTGCTTCTCCACTATCTCGCGTAATTCCATGCCCCATTCTTTATTGTGGTGGTCGGTGATACCGATACCATCAATGCCCTGGGATTTGATCTGGTTAACGACCTTCTCTGCGATCTCCACCGTCGGCGGCACGAAATTGAAGGCCTCCCAAGGGTGGGTATGGAGGTCTAGTTTTAACTTCAAAAGGATTCCCTTTTTATATCCAGGAGTAACGGACTAAGAGCCGTCAAAATTTGGTGAGCGTTTCTCTAAGAAGGATTTTAACCCTTCTGCCCTATCTGATGTGGATTGCAGTATAACGTTCAAGTCGGCTTCAAGTCCCAAACCCTGCTCTAGGGAAAGGTCCATTCCCTTTCCTAGCGCCTCCTTGGCGTAGCGGGCGCCGATGGGACTGCCGCCGGTTATCTGCTCTGTGATCTCAGAGACCGCCGCAGCCAGGTCATCCGCCATCCGGTTGACCAGTCCAATGGAAAAGGCTTCTGCGGCATCGACCATTCGCCCGGTCAGCAGCATGTCTCTGGCCCAGGCGGGGCCTACCAGCCGCGGTAATCGTTGCGTACCTCCGTCTTGGGGAAGTACACCTTTGGTCAGGCCGCCGAACCCGAATCGAGCGGTGGGGACACAGATGCGCAGGTCTCCCGCCAGCGCCAGTTCCAATCCAGGTCCTGTGGCGTCGCCGTTTAAAGCAACCAACACCGGGATCTTCAAACCCGCTACGGACGCTGCCGGGCTTTCCATTGAATCGCACTCGGTTTCTATGGAGAATGATTCTCCAGCGGCGGTCAAGACCAGCAGGCACAGGTCGTCTTTTTCGGCGACCAGGCGACAGGCTTCCACCAGCGCATAGGTCATCTCAGCGTCTAGTTTGTTGCCGTTGTCAGGCCGGTTCAACGTTAACGTTACCACCTGGGAGTCCAACACTAAGACCACTGGACCGATTGTTATAGATTCGGAGATATCAGTTACCCTTTGAGAAAGAAGAATTTGGTTGCCGCTGCTTATTCGTGGCGTTTATGGAGTGAAAAGTTTAGGCAGATAGCCAGTTACCAAAGTCGGTTTCGTGACCAGCAAATAGTAGGCCCGACGCGCAAATGTTGACAAGGTGTTGTGCCAAGCCTAACATGGATTGGCACTCCTGAGTTGCGAGTGTTAATCCCATGTAAGAATAATGCCGGGCTACCATATCGTCCCGGCGATTTAGAAGGAGGCCGCGGTGGCAAACTTTACGCCATTGGGAGAACGTGTGGTGGTGA
>CAYVIG010000145.1:0-6805 GCA_964451445.1 uncultured Dehalococcoidia bacterium | reverse complement strand
GGACCGAAGCGAAGACTCCAGGAAGGTCACGGCAGTCAGGTCGTCGGATACCGTCCATACATCGCGATCCAACCCTGCTCGTATCGATTCGGGGTCGCGGCCGGCCACTGGCCTCATTGCCACACCGTTACCAAACAGCAATGCAGTGAGATAGACCAGGGAGCGAATCTTGTCCGGCCGGGCTTCGGCAGCTTGGGTGATGGTCAACCCGCCGAGACTGTGCCCTACCAGAACGACCGGTTCATCAAGCTGGTCCAGCACTTTGCAGACGTGGTCGGTATAGGAACTGAGGGTTACCTGGCAGAGGGGAACATCAAACTCGCCGTAGGTGTTGCCAGGAAGATCGACGGTCACCGCATTGTGCCCTTCCGCCTCCAGCAAAGGCACAACCTTATCCCAGCACCATGAGCCGTGAGATGCGCCGTGGACCAGCACGAAAGTTGTCATATCTCACCCCGTTTGCAGCTTAGATCAGCTATTCGTCGGACTACGCATGATACCAGTTTTGGTCGCAGTTCTTGTAAAACCGTGGTAGCCTCGGTTTTGAATTTTCTAAACAGTAAATATAGGGAGCCAAAATTGACTACCTGGACCGATGAACAACTAGCCTCCATCCATAACATGCTCAACCCCCGCTCCATAGCAGTGGTTGGGGCCTCTCCAAGAATGGCTTACGGTGGCCGAATGCTCGCCGCTGCCTTGAAGGCTTCAGAGCGGGTGAACGTCTACCCCGTAAACCCTCGCTACGAAGATGTGCAGGGCGTGAAGTGTTATCCGAATGTGGAGTCCCTTCCGGAAACTCCTGACGTTGTCTGCGTGGTGGTCTCCTCCGGTCAGGTGATGGACGTACTGAAGGAGAGCCACGATAAGGGCACCCGCGCCGCCGTGGTGATCTCAGCCGGATTCTCCGAACGGGGCACCCAGGAAGGACGTGACCTGCAGGCCCAGGTTGGTGCCTACGCCAGAGAGTCGGGTATCCGCATCAGCGGCCCCAACTGCCTGGGCCTGGCCAACGTGAAGGACGACATCTGGGTCAGCGCGTCCTCCCGAGGCGCTGAAGGACTGGGCGGCTCCGTGGGCTTAGTATGCCAGAGCGGCGCCTCAGCTTTTGGACCTTTCTTGAACCGGGCCATCGACAGCGGCATCGGACTCAGTTACATCATCTCCACCGGCAACGAGGCCGACCTAGATTTCTCGGATTTCGTGCGCTATCTGCTGGATGATGACGACACTAAGGTCATCGCCGGATTCGTGGAGGGTTTCAAGGATGCCAAGAAATTCATCGAGGTAGCCAAGCTGGCGGCTGAACGCGGCAAGCCCATCGTAATCATCAAGATCGGCCGGTCGGAATTAGGTTCCAAGGCCGCCGCGTCGCACACCGCCGCACTCACCGGCCAGGACGCCCTATATGATGCGGCGTTAGACCAATACGGGGTGATTCGTGTTACCGACTATGATGAACTCTTGGAGGTCTCCAACCTGCTGGCAAACTCCCCTGCTCCAGCGGCCAAAGGCCTGGCAGTGGTCTCACACTCCGGTGGGATAAGTTCTCTAACCGCCGATATGTGTGGTCAGATCGGTCTTGACCTGCCGGTGCTGAGCGACGTCTCAAGGGACGGCATCAACAACGTGCTCCAAGGCTTTGGTTGGGCGTCTAACCCGTCCGATGTCACTGGCTTCGCCAACAGCGATTCCTTCCCAGAGATCATGCAATTCATGGCCAACGACCCAGTCATGGGCACGCTGGTGGTCGCCAGCTCTGGTGGCGATGCCCAGGCAACCCAGGTGATTGCCCAAAGAGACCTGGCCAAAGAGATGCCTCTGGCCTTCCTCTGGACCGGCAGCCGCCGCGAGACTAACGGCCTGGATATGTTGAAAATGGCCAGTATTCCCGTCTTCTACACACCCAACCGCCTGGCTTCCGGGATTCGCAGTCTGCTGGATTATCACGAGTGGCTCGGTCACCGCGGCCAGGGAGGTTTCCCTGAGATACCCATTATCAGCGCAGAGCAACAAGCCGCCGCAGACAAACTAGCCCTCACCGCCGGAGTTGCCCTTTCCGAACACCAGAGCAAGGGACTGACCGCCGAGTGGGGAGTGCCAATCACTTCAGAAACGCTGGTGAGAAACGCCGACGATGCAGTTACGGCGGCCAACAAGATCGGCTACCCAGTGGTCATAAAGGCGGATGTGACCGATCTTCCTCATAAGACCGACGCCGGACTGGTGATGCTGGATCTGAAAGACGAAGCGGCGGTTCGCGAAGCCTTCCAGACCATCATGTCGAACGCTGACAAAGCAGGTGCGACTGGAGACAATTTCAACGGCGTGACCGTCCAGGAAATGGTCATGGACGGAGTGGAAGTGATAGTCGGCGTGAGCTATGACTCCCAGTTGGGCGCGACGATCCTCTTTGGCTCGGGCGGGGTGATGGTGGAGGTCTACAACGACGTGGCACTGCGCCTCTGTCCCATCGACAAAGAAGACGCTCTGGAAATGATCGCCGAAGTCAAAGGCGCCAAGCTTCTGGAAGGGTTCCGTGGCCGCCCCGCCGCCGACGTTGACGCTCTGGCAGACACGCTGGTGCGGGTCTCCCAGATGGCGGCCCAACTCGACGGAAGTTTAGCCGAGCTAGATATCAATCCTCTGATGGTCCTACCCAAAGGCCAGGGAGTCAAAGCGGCCGACGCCGTAGCGGTTTTCCAGTCTTAAGCCGACGCAGGCTCCGTTGGAGACTGCTTGCCATTCCTGGAGTCTACTAAACGTCTATTCGGTAGACCCTGGTGGCAGTGTCGTGGAACATGGCCGCGCGTTCAGAGTCCGAGTAACTCCTGGTCAATCGTTTGAACGCGTTGGTCATGATGTTGTAAGAAAACGACACCTTGTCGGGCGGGAAGTTACTTTCCAACATGCCACGGCCTGGCCCGAACTGCTCTATGACATAGTTCAGCCAAGGAGCCATTCCTTCGGCCAGTTCCTCGGAACCGATGGGTGTCTCCCGCTTGTGCCAATCAAAGCCCCATCGGGGCATCCCCAAACCGCCGAGTTTGACCGTGACGTTGGGACATTTGGCTACTGCCGCTATGCCCTTCTTCCACTCGGCCTCTACCTCGGCTTCTTTCCCCACATACATGCCAATGCGGTTCACGCCACCGACGTGGTTGAGGATAATTGGCAAGTCTGGTACCGATTTGGCGAAATCTTCCAACTCCAGTAGCTGCGGGAACGACAGCATGATGTCCAAGGACATGCCTTTGCTGGACAGAACGGCCGCGCCTTCCCTGAACCTGCTGTCGGCCATGATTCCCTCGGTCTCCCGGTCCTGGAATATGGGATCGATGTTATAGGACACGTTGTGGCGTATGCCCCGGAAGCGGTTCGGACTGGCAGCCTGCAACGCATCCAGCACCGGAGCAACTCTGTCCGCCAGCTTGAGGTCGGCATGACCGACGATTGCTGCCGCAGCCCTGGCCGGGCCGTAAACACCGCTAGCGCTGGCGGCGGCCAGGCCCTGAACGAACTCAATCTCTCCCACCGGACGTAGTTCTTCGGGCCCGTCAGACCGGTACATGGAATGGGCCTCCACGAAGACTGTGGAGCGCACGTTGTGGCCGCTGTAGATATCTGCGTTCAACTCATGCATCAGGTACCGCTGGTAGGGGGTGCTGGCCGGGCGAAGATCCCAAAAATGATGATGGGGATCGCAGATCGGAAGGTCAGGTTCCAGAGAAGGCTCTACAGTTAGAGCCAGCCAGTCATTACCACCAAATGCCATGGTCATGCCTCCGTAGGGTTAATAAGATTCGTATCCAAGTTAGATGTTACGTTTTCTGGTGTTACTCCAGCATCAATGCCCGAAATCCGTCTATGACCCCTTGTTGAACCCCGTGGTGCAACAAGTAGGCCTCAGAGCCGCCGAATTCACTGTGAGTTACGTCCAGATATTTTTCGATGGCCGCCCGGGGAGCCATGATCCCCTCCCGGGTAGAATGCGCAAAACCCGGCATAGCTCTGAGCCGGTCCAGGATTCCGTCTATCACGACGTTGGTCTCTAAGAAGTCTTGGACGACATCTTCCCTTCCGACTCCCAGCACGTCCAGGATCGTGGCGGCCAAGACGCCGGTCCGGTCTTTACCGGCGCTGCAATGGAACAGAGCGGGCTGGTTCACCGGCTGGGCCAGCGCAGCGAACGCTTGGGCTATCAGGCCACCGGAATTAAGCAGTATCCACTGGTACATGTCTGTTAGACGTTCGTCCACCTCTTCGCCAGAGGTTGGAGGAAGAACACCGCGACCCTCTAGGAACGGGTATTGATGGTAACCGATACCCGATTCAGCCAGGAGCCCTCGGCCATCGTTGGAGGTGGCGCCGCCATTACTGCGTAGATCCACAACGGATACCACGCCAAGGTTTCCAGTGATGACTTGGACATCGGCATCGGTTAGCGAGCTGGGTGAGTCACTGCGAAATAAACGCCGCCATTTGACCGATCGTCCGTCAGCGGTGGGGTAGCCGCCCAGGTCTCTGAAGTTCACCGCCCCTTCCAAGGCTATCCGTCTCTCCATATCTTGCGACATAATCAGAACCTGATTAGGCTCCCTCAACCCCCATCTCTTTGGCGATTGCCAGCATCTTTCGGGCGGTTTCCTCGTGGGCAATATCCACCATGTCGCCGTCAAAGGTGACAGCGGCAGCTCCAATGGCCCGCATCTCCTCCATGGCCGCGATCAGACCCTGGTAGTGCTTCACGTCCTCGGGCGACGGGGAGAATACCTCGTTGACCACCGGAACGTGGGAGGGATGTATCAGGTGCATACCCGTGTAGCCGAGTTGCTTGAGCTGTATGGCCAGTTTACGAAGACCCTCCAGGTTGTGGATGTCCATCCAGCCGCCACTCATAGGGTAGGGCACCCCAGCGGACCGGACATCTATCAAGACTTTCGATTTTAGATACAAAGTCTCTAGGCCTTCCGGTGTCCATTCAAAGCCGATAGACCGTGCCGTATCTCCGCCCTTGCCGCCGCTGCCACCCATGTGGGCAACGCGGGGCGAGGCCGACGCGATCTCGTAGCTGAGCCGGATACTTGTCGCCGTCTCCATGCCAGGATCGATGTAGATGGACCCTACTTCCATCCCTGCTTTGCGCTCAAAATGTGACAGCAGGTTGTCCACTTCCACCACGTCCGCCGGACTTTCAACCTTGGGCAGGAGCACGCAGTAGAGTTGGGGGCAGGTGACCGCTTCCAGGTCGCCGCCAGTCAGACCCGTTTCCAGCCGGTTGACCCTGACGGTCAGCGTCGGCTTCTCGCCGCCTAGTTCCTCCAGCATCTTGCGAACCAGGATCCTGGCCTCTGCTTTGTTAGGAACCGGGACCGAGTCTTCCAGGTCCAGTATCAGTGCGTCAGACTCGTATTGAGGCGCTTTCCGCATCCAGTCTTCTTTGTTGCCGGGGACGTACATGGACGTCCTAAGTGGTCGGGGAGTTGCCATGGTCGGGCTCCTTATCAGTTGTCAGTTATCAGCGTGCAGCAGTCAGTTTTTAGATTACTTTTTCTTCTTTCAGCTTTTGGATTTCTTGGTCGTTCAGACCGAGTAATTTCTTGAAGATCTCGGCGTTGTGCATGCCGAGGGTCGGCGCTCCCTCTATTGTGGGCAGGTCTCCACCGGAGAATTTGACCGGGAACCCAGACGCGACAGAATCATCGACCGGCTTTCCGGTGGCGGCGTGCATCATGGGCAAGAGACTGCCTCGATCCCAGAAATGCTGGTCGTTCATCACCTGTTCGGCGGTGCGGACGGGAGCACAAGGAACATCGAAATCTTCCAACCGATTCGCGGCCTCTTCCAGGGTGTATTCGCCGATCAGACGTTGCACTTCCACCCGGGCGTCCTCCACGTTCACCGTTCGGGCCACGTAGTCGCTGAACTTTGGGTTCTCCAGCAACTCTGGAGCGTCCAGAGCCCTGGCAAGCCGTCCCCATTGATCATCGCTGGTGACGGTGATAGAGAGGTCTCCGTTCTTGGTCTCATACAGGCCGGTGGGGCCGCTGCGGCTGATATTGCCGGTGCGCAACGGGATACCTTCTGCGATGGCCTCTTCCAGGTTCTCCATAAACATCATCGAAACCAGAGTGTCCATCATGGAGACGTCTAAATGCTGCCCCTTCCCGGTGCGCTCTTTCTCACGCAGAGCGGCCAGTATGGAGTAGCAGGCGAACATTGGGGTGACCAAATCTCCGATGTAAAAACCGACTTTCACCGGTGGGCGTTCTTCCTCGCCGTTGATATCCATCAGACCGGCCATGCCTTGAATCTGGGGGTCGTGGGCGGGTTTGTCCTTGTAGGGGCCAGTCTGCCCGTAGCCGGATATGGAGCAGTAGACGATTCCTGGGTTGACCGCTGAGATTTCTTCATAGCCCAGGCCAATGCGACGGAGAGAACCGGGGGCCAGGTTCTCCAACACCACGTCACACTCTTTCGCCATATCCAAGAACATCTGCTTGCCTTTGGGGTTTTTCAGATCAACGGTTACGCTCTTCACCCCCTGGGTGCGCTTGAGGAATCGGGTCGAGATGTCGTCATCCGTCTGCCGTTGGGTGTTGGTTCCCTGGGGTCCGGCGAACGGGCCGTTGCCTCGCACCGGGTCGCCTTTGCCAGGTATCTCGACTTTGATGACCTCTGCGCCCATACGTGCCAGATTCATGGAGGCGAAAGGCCCGGCCAGGTACACGGTGATAGCCAGGACCTTGATATCTTTCAATGGTTCCATTCGATCCTCGTTATTTAAAAAAGCCAGGGTTATATT
>CAYVIG010000144.1:0-6810 GCA_964451445.1 uncultured Dehalococcoidia bacterium | reverse complement strand
GCCGCGAGTGGATCGACTCCGGTACGCTGGTGGAGCGCATCAACTTCACCGCCGATCAGGTGGGAAACACCAATCACTCCGGAGTGAAGAATATCATCACCCGCTTGAGCACTGTTGGCCCAGTACTGACCGCAGAACAGTTGGTTGATGGCTGCCTTGAGAACCTCGGTGCCTACCAATTGGCCCAAGAGACTCGCAAACAGTTGTTGGAACTGGCCGCAAGCGAAGGGGAGATTCGAACAGACTCGGAAGACTTCTCCCTCAAGGTTGCCACCATGCTCCAGTCCATAGTCGCCACCACTGAGTACCTATTCGCCTAGGCGATCACGCAATTTTGAAATAACGCTGCCCAGGACCGCCGCAAGTCGGCCGGGCAGCATCGGCACCAAATCTAGAAGATTTGTCCGAGTAGATAATTGGAGATTAGAGAATGACATCTACTAAGAAAGACCCGGTATTAGTGGTCCTTCAATTGGCTGGCGGGAACGACGCCCTAAACACCGTGGTTCCTTACGGCAACCCCAAGTATTTCGACAATCGCGTCAACGTCGTGGTACCTGAAGACCAGGTACTACCCATCGACGACCATGTTGGTTTCAACCCCAACATGGGCCCCATGAAGAAAATTTACGACGAAGGGAAGATGGCCATCATCCAAGGCGTCGGCTATCCCACCGGAAGTCGGTCGCACTTCCGCTCCATGGACATATGGCACACCTGCGAGCCCACCAAAATCGGTGACGAAGGCTGGCTGGGACGCGTTGTCCGTGACCTGGACCCCAAAGGCGAAAACGTTCTAACCGCGGTGAACTTCGGACGCGGTCTACCCCGAGCCCTGGTGGCGCCTGGCGTGGCTGCGGCCTCTGTGGGCAACCTAGAGACCTACGGAGTTCTAACCGGCATCGATAACACCGACCAGCGGTTGAAGGCCCTGGATGTCTTCTCCAAGGTTTATTCCCCGATGATCGGAACCGGCCCAGTGATGGACTACCTGGCCCACACCGGATTGGACGCCCTGAAGGGTGCGGACATCCTCAGTGAAGCGCCTGATATGTATTCCTCGACCGTGGAGTACGGCGCAGACACGGTTAGCCAATACATGCGCAACATTGTACAGACCCACTTGGCTGGCTTCGGCACCAGGGTGCTCTACACCACGGCACCGTTCAACAGCTTTGACACCCACGCCGGTCAGTTGGCCAACCACACCAGACTCTGGAGTGAAACCAGCAAGGCCGTTGGCGATTTCTACGACGACCTGAAAGAACACAACGCAGGGGAAAATGTGATGCTCTTGGTCTTCACAGAGTTCGGCCGCCGGGTCAAGGACAACGGCTCTGGGACCGACCACGGCGCAGGCGGGCACTGCTTCATCATCGGAGACCAGGTCAAGGGTGGACTCTATGGCGAGTATCCCTCCCTTGACGCTGATAAACTGGATGACGGTGACCTGATGCACAACAACGACTTCCGCGGTGTGTATTCCACCATCCTTGAGAAGTGGATGGGCCTGGACGCCAAGCCCATCGTCGGCGGCGAATTCGAACAGATGGCCTTTATCTAGACCATTTCAACCGAGCAAAATCTAACTCTCTGAGGAAAGTATGACAACAGAGATTTCACACATAAACGTTCAATACACCAAGACTATCGGTCGCGGTGAGCAGTTTGGCCCGGGCTTCAACTACCCGGTATATGTCGCCCGTGGTAAAGAAGGCATTATGTATGTCCTCTGTCGAGGCACGGAATTCCGCCCAGAAGGCGTCCGCGTCACCGTCTGCACCACCGACGAGGAGTACATCTCCACGTTCGCCAGGGGTATCAACTACCAGGGCCCCCATGAATTCAACATGGATGACGGGTCTTTGGTCTGGCCTACCTCCATCGCCCTGGACAAAGACGAAAACCTGTTCATCAGCGATGAGTGGTTGAACCGCATCTCCTCCTTCAACAAAGACGGAGACTTCCTGGGCAAATGGGAGGAGAAGACCGGCTCAGGGGACGGCGAATTGGACCGACCCTCTGGCATGGCATTCAACGACGACGGGGACCTGCTCATAGTGGACAGCGGTAACCACCGCGTTCAGAAGTTCACCAGAGACGGCAAATACATCTCCCAGTTCGGGACCTACGGCAGCGGCGACGGCCAATTCGATATGCCTTGGGGCATCACCATCGACAGCCACGGCAATATCTTCATCGCTGACTGGAGGAACGACCGAATTCAGAAGTTCAACTCTGATGGCAAGTTCCTGATGAAGCTTGGCAGTTCCGGATCCGGAGAGGGGGAGTTCAACCGTCCCACCGGAGTCGCAGTTGACAAGGACGACGTGATCTACGTCGCTGACTGGCTCAACAACCGACTACAGATCTTCGACGAGACCGGCAGATTTATCGACTTAAAGACCGGTGAAGCAGGACTCTCCAAGTGGGCCAAGGACAAACTGGACGCCAACGCAGAGATGTGGGGCGAACGGGACCGGGCCCAGGGCCTGGAACGCGAGAAGGACTTCTGGGGACCAACCGGTGTGACCGTTGACGATGAAGGTAACATCTTTGTTCCTGAGTCGGCCCGGAACCGCATCCAGGTCTACAAGACCCAATCACCCACCTTCGCTGGTCCCAGACTCTAAACAGTCGGAACACAGTGAGCTGATGTAGCTCCCAACTAGCAAAACGATAGGGCCTCGAAATTCGAGGCCCTATTTTTCTCCAATAAATCTCTAAATGGTGTTGCTCCGTGCCAATCACAGTAGGCAGAACCTCTTATCTAAGCTCCGAGCCCATGTATTTTGACATGGACAAGCGCGGGATCACGGTCGTGGAACTGCCGCCAAATGAAGTCAAAACCGCTATCTCGAAAAACCAGATTCAAGGGGGGTTAGTCCCTCTGATGGACACCTTTGACCTTGATGACAGCATGCGGGCCTTATCTGGATTTTGTTTGGCCACCGTGGCCCAAGCCGGCAGCGTAAAACTCCACTCCAAGGTCCCGATCAGAGAACTTACGGGCAAGAACGTGGCTGTCCCTTGGGAGGCACCAACTGCGGTCCAATTGCTGCAGGTTTTGTTGTCGGTCAAACACGGGGTGAAACCGGCCGCATACGTGACCGAAGATGAACCTCACGAAGCGCAATTGTTGGCGGGTAACCTAGGATTACGACACCGCCGTGGCCTTCGGGAACACCCTCACCTCTATGACCTGGGGGATGAGTGGACCCAGTGGACCAACCTCCCTTTTGTATTTGCCAGGTGGGTGCTGAGAAACGATGTCGATCGGGAAGACGCCTTGATAGTCGAGGACTCCCTTTACACCAGCCTGCAAGACTGGGCAGACGGTCTTTACCGCGTCTTGGGTCCAGCCATACCGCTGCCGATACACCCTCAGGAGATTCACACCTACACCCAGGGACTCCGGTACTTCATGGGGCGCCCAGAGGAAAGGTCGATAGCCCTGTTTCAGGAGTACTTAGGGCAGTTGGGGTAGGAACTCCGCGGATGACTGATGCGCTCCTTAGGCAAGCTCAGTATGAGCGGTCACGGGGTCGTACCACCATTGCCGACCAACCGTCATCCCCATGAAGGCGGGAATCCACTCAGCAAGCATGCTTAATGTTGGGAGACCGACTTACAAACCTACATAGGGTCCTTCCGCGGAAGGATGTCGATCCATTGTGGCTGAGGAAAGTGGCCCCCGTCTTAATCCTCCCCCTGCGAGGGGAGGGGATTTTTGGTTCGACGAAGTAACTTAGAGCAGGCGGACCGTTTCTTCTCTTACGTAGTCCCTGAGTTCTTGGGGCATGGTGCCTAGGCGGCCGGACACGGCGTTCTCGTTGATGCGCTCAGGGCGTGAAGTGGCGGGGATGGTGATGCTGACCCTGGGGTCTGAAACCACCCAGGACAACAGCGCCTGGGCCCAGGTTTCTACGCCAAACTCCTTCAGGGCCGTGAGATCAGGCTCGCCTTTGAGTTCTTTCACGTAACGTCCCTTTTTCAGCGGTTCCATCACCATGACGCCGATTCCCAGTTCTTCAGCCAGGGGCAGAATCCCGTCCTCGACCTCTCGCTGAACCACGTTGTAGGGAATTTGCACCGTGTCGATTCGGCCACTGCGCATTATTTCCATGACCTCTGGATAGGCCTCATTGACCATGGCGGTCACCCCGATCATCCCAATCTTGCCTTCTTCTTTGAGCCGTTCAAGAGTGGGTAGATGGGCTTCCGTGTCTATCAGGTTGTGTACCTGGAACAGGTCGATATAGTCCACGCCAAAATTCTCAAATGACTGGGCGATCTGCTGTTCTCCCGCTTCTTTACCCTCGATACGGACCTTGGTGGCCAGGCAGAACTGGTCACGTTTGCCCTCGATCGATATCCCAACTGCTTTCTCAGATGCGCCATACATCGCAGCCGAATCGATGAAGTTGATGTCGTTGGACAGTAGATTGTCAATTATTTCTCGCCGCTGGACGAGGTCGGCTTCATCAGTTACGTCGAAGGCGCTCAGGGTTCCCAACCCAATCACCGAAACATCCAGGTTGCCAAGTTTGCGGTACTCCAAAATACTCCGCCTTTTTAATCGATTTAATCACAGCCAAGCTGTTTAACTATGCACCGCCACGTTTTGTGAAATCGGCATGGGCGGCAGACAACAAGCCTGGGTTTAAAAGCAAGTCGCAGGCAGTCAGAGTCATGGTCTTTGCCACATTTATGGCAGCATCCAACGCGTAATTGGTCGTGGCTGCCTCTGCCATCTCCCGAGAGTGGGATGCCACCGGATGTTCGCTCACTGCGTAGCGCAGTTCATACGAGGGCAGAGCCTGACTGACATTGCCAAAGTCCGTGGATGCCGCACTGCCTTGTCGGCCAGGGAAGGGCTCGTCCAGCTTCAAGCCGGTGACGCCTGCGTTATTGAAAAGCAACTCAGCAATCACCGAGTTTGGTCGAACATTCTCATAAAAAGGATAGTATTCCTGTACCTCAAGTCTACAGCCGGTCATGGTAGCGGCTCCTTCTGCAGCGGCCAGAACGCGACCAACAATCACGTCACTCAGGTAATCCCGGTCGCGGCAACGGAGCATGAAGTTGGCAGCGGCGAATTCCGGCACCACGTTTGGGGCCATACCGCCGTCGGTGATCACACCGTGTATCCGCGTGTCCTCACGGAGGTGCTGCCGCAATGAGTCGATTCCAGTGAACAGATGGATCACACCGTTCAGGGCGTTGATGCCCTCATGGGGCATAGCGGCAGCGTGGGATGCTTTCCCGTGGAAGATGTACCTGTAACCAACCATGGCCAGGCTCCAGCTTTCGTCCATCGGGATTTCAGTAGGTATTACGGTTCTGTTTGAGGATGGGTGCGATGACAATACAGCGTCCACTCCTTCGAAGACGCCAGCATCAAGCATGCGGATCTTGCCGCCGCCACCCTCTTCAGCGGGGGTGCCAATGACCATGATCTTGCCCGGAAGCCCACCGAGGTTTGCCTGCAAACCCAGTCCGGCGCCGATTGCAGTCATGGCGATGAGGTTATGGCCGCAGCCGTGACCGATTTCCGGCAGAGCGTCATACTCGGCCAGAATCCCCACCGTTGGGCCAACGCCTCCTCCACCAGGTAACGAGGCCGTAAAAGCGGTCTCAACGCCACCTACGCCCCTCTCAACTTGGAACCCGTGCTGCTCCAATGTTCCAGACAGCACCTGGGCCGCGTGGCGTTCTTCATAGTTCAATTCAGGATGAGCGTGAATGTCCAACGCCAAGTCCACCAATTCAGAGCGCGCGCTTTCTATCGCCTGAGTGGTCCTTTCAGATAATGCCTGTTTTGACGGGCCATTGCTACTGGTCATGTTGTCCTCAATCACCGATGGGATTGCGTCTTCGTTGACTGCAAAGACTTTACGCCATTTCCGCACCGCTTGCACATTGCATCTGCCATCCGGGGTCTGGGCGCAAGGCTACGATTCTTGCTAGAATCTATCGGTACTGGAAATCTGACGGAAAACCCATCGGCCCACACAGCGGATCAGGAGTTTTAAGATGCCCGACAAACTGGGGTGGCGCGCCAATTGGGGAGTAATCGCGCCTTCAACCAACACATCGGTCCAACCCGAGTTTGACGAGATGCGCCCCCGGGGTGTGACCAACCACATGTCCCGAATCTGGGTGCCCGACGAACCCCTGGCCAGCGACGACGATTTCAACAAGTTGATGGACGCCATCCGTCTGGAATGGGACAACGCCATTCTTCGGGTGATGACCTGCAATCCGGACTACCTGGTGATGGGTATGTCATCGGAGACGTTCTGGGGTGGGTTAGCCCGGGCCAACGAGCTAAAAGCCCATATGATCGGTCTAACCGGACTGAGAGTGGCTATGGGTTCAGATGCCTGCCAGGCAGCCATACGCTGTTACGGTGACATCAAGAAGATCGGCGTCTTAACGCCGTATTGGCCGGTGGCCGATGAGAATGTGACCTTGTTCTTCAACGACTGCGGCTTTGAGGTAGTGGCCTTGAAGGGTCTCTGCTGTCCGGGACCAGCGGCCATCGCTCAGACCTCCGAGAAAGAAATGATGGACGGTCTGAGGGAGTTGAACGAATCCGACGCTGAAGTACTCGTCCAAGTGGGCACGAACTTGGGTATGGCCCGGATGGCCGCTGAGGCCGAAAAATGGTTGAACAAGCCCGTCATCGCCATCAACACAGCCACCTACTGGTACGCAATGCGCGACAACAAGATGGACGATGTGATCGAGGGTTTCGGTTCGCTCATGACGGACTACCGAGAACTACCAGATCTCTATTACAAAAAA
>CAYVIG010000143.1:4212-6907 GCA_964451445.1 uncultured Dehalococcoidia bacterium | reverse complement strand
GGTTTCCCCGAATAATCTCCTCTACCACGCATGGGAGAGGGCTAGGGTGATGGCAAATGTTCTCGTAAGTCCCACTGCCTCCTGTCAGGAATTCCGGTTGAGGCGGTTGGACACCCCGCCGTGGAATATCCACTCCGCTGCCGCTATAATGCGTTGCTGCTGAACAACTCAGCATGACTAGACAGCACCTGATATTCCATAAGTAGCAGGAAACCCCAATGACCAGCGCCCCTGATAATTCGGCAAAACAAGGCAAGCTCTACCCGTCTGGCAAAGACGCCCTGGAAGGTATCTCAAACGGGGCCATGGTTCTGGTGGCTGGGTTTGCCGGTTGCGGGATACCGCAGGACCTGCTTCGGGGCCTGGCGGAGATCGGCGTTTCAGAGTTGACGCTAATCTGCCAAGGGGCCTGGGTGCAGGAGCCAGATGACTTCACCGTTGCCGACCTGGTAGCCACCGGACGGGTGAAGAAAATGATCTCACCCATGCCTTTCCATCCGGTGCGTGGTGGCCCGGTGAAAGAGGCCTGGGAGTTGGGCAAGCTGGAACTTGAGATCGTGCCCCAGGGCGTATTGGCCGAGCGGCTTCGGGCTGGAGGCGCCGGCATCGGTGGGGTATTTCTACCCAGCGGCTCCGGTACCAGGTTCACCGAGGGGAAAGAGGTGCGCCAATACGACGGTCGAGAGCATGTGCTGGAACTGGCTCTAAAGGCCGATTACGCGCTGCTCAGAGCCGAAGCAGCCGATACTCTAGGGAACATGGTCTACCAGGGGACCGGCCGCAACTGGAACCCGACCATGGCCATGGCCGCGGGCACCACGGTGGTGGAAGTCGACGCCGTCCATGAGCCAGGCGGGATAGACCCAGAGCTGGTCATCACCCAAGCGATATTCATCGACCGTCTCGTTCTGTCGGCCCAGTAATAGGAGATTATTAGAATGCCAGCTAATCGCCTAGAACCGTCCAACATGGTGGGCCGCGCCGCTCAGGAGCTATTCCCAGGCGCGGTCGTCGCTTTGGGCATGGGATTACCCTGCCATCTGCCGAGACATTTGCCTGCCACCGGTGGCGTATGGTTCATCGCGGACAGCGGTGCCATGGGATTTCAGAGCCAGAAGAGTGATGAAGGCGTGGTAGACGCGGGCGGCAATGCGGTAGCCATGCTCCCAGGCGGCTCATTCACCGGCGTGGTGGACGTGGCTGGCATCCTGCGTGGCGGTCACACCGACGTTGCGATTCTGCAGCCGTCGCAGGTCTCTGCCACCGGAGATTTTGTCCACTGGACCACCGAAGAGACGGCAGGGTTATCTGCCCCCAGTTCCGCGATAGATATGGCCTACGGCGCGTCGATAGTGATTGCGACCATGCCCCACCAGTATCCAGGAGAGCGCTCGAACATAGTCGAAAAATGCAGTGTTCCTGTGGATGGAGTAGGCCGTGTAGACATAATTATCACTGACGTTGCCGTGATCAAGGTTCTGGCCACCGGCCTGGAGTTGGTGGAGACCGCGCCCGGCTGGACCGCTGAAGAGATCATCGCCATCACAGATGCACCGCTGACGGTGGCGTCCGACGTAAGAGAGATGACATTCGATTTACCCACGTTTGAGCCGCTCAACAAGATCTACTCAAACGCCATTGATGCTCTCAGTGACGTACCGGAAGGTTCAGTCATCAATGTTGACGGTTTTGCCGGACCCGGAGGGATGGCGCATTACCTGATGGTCGGACTACGTGACCTAGGTGTAAAGAAGTTGCAGTTGATCAGCAACACAGCCGGTGTGGCCCGGGTCAGCGCCTTTGGATCTCCCAACATCATCGACCACAGCATCCTGGTGGAGAACAACCAGGTGGTCAAAGCGACCGCTTCATATCCTGTTTCACCGTCGGCATCCCGACCCAGCGCCTTTGAGGAGGCCTATAACCGGGGCGAGACAGACCTCGAAGTGGTTCCCCAGGGCACTCTGGCGGAACGCCTCCGTAGCGGCGGAGCTGGTGTGGCGGCCTTCTACACTCCCACGGGAACGGGGACGCTGCTGGGCGACGGCAAAGAAACCAGAACAATCGATGGCAAAGACTACATCTTGGAAACTGGGCTGCGTGCTGATTTCTGTATCATCCGCGGCCACAAGGCCGACACTCTGGGCAACGTGGTTTACAAAGGCACTTCTCGGAACTTCAACCCGGTGATGGCCACAACCGCCAAGGTCACGGTGGTGGAGGTGGACGAGATTGTGGAGCCCGGCCAACTTGGTCCCGAAGAGATTGTCACGCCCGGCTTATTCGTTGACCGTATCGTAGTCAGGCCACCAGATTTTTCAGCATACCTAGATATTTAATCGAGCGAAAAAAGGTCAAGTGATGGAATCGTTAGCCGATAAAGAACGCCTACCCCGGGAGATCGTGGCCATGCGAGTTGCCAAAGAGCTGCCCGATGGCTCCTACGTGAACCTGGGCATCGGCATCCCCACCATGGTTTCCAGTTTTGTGCCAGAGGGTCGGACGGTCTTCTACCACAGTGAGAGCGGCATCTTGAACTGCGGTCCCCTTGCCGAAGAGGGCGATGAGGACATTGACCTGATCAATGCTGGAGGCCAGTACCTTCAGATAATCGGCGGGATGTCATTCTTCGATTCGGCTGAAGCTTTTGCCATGATTAGAGGCGGTCATGTGGATGTGACGGTGCTGGGTTCCC
>CAYVIG010000143.1:0-4167 GCA_964451445.1 uncultured Dehalococcoidia bacterium | reverse complement strand
GCCAACTGGATGCTCCCCCAGCGGGGCGTTGGCAACGTGGGAGGCGCCATGGACCTGGCCACCGGAGCGTCCGGGGTGATCGTCGCCATGGAGCATACGGACCGGAACGGCGGACCAAAGATCGTTCAGGAGTGCACCTTTCCATTGACCGGCAAAGGGTGTGTTTACTTGATAGTCACAGACCTGGCCGTGATCGAGTGCGACGGCCAGGGACTGACCCTCAAAGAAGTGGCCCCGGGTTGGACGCCTGAAGAGGTGCAGCAACTAACCGGAGCAACCCTGACCATTTCACCCGACGTTAAAGAGTTCGAACTTTAGCTGTCAACAAAGAGTAGCTGAGCATCGGCGATATGGAAGCCAGTATCGACGATTTCTGCGGTCTCGTTCAAAGTGTCGTAGATCAAGACCTTTGCCCTTGAGAAACTGCTTTTGGTCGGTTACTTAATAAGAATTTCTGACGCATGCTACCTCCCAATTCAGGGCTGATTTTTGTTCCCTTGGACTATTGGTGGTTACTTTTATCTCCGGATAATATTGATGGTAAAGCAATGTAAATGTATAAAATGTGGCTCTGGTCGCATCATTTATGCTTTTAAAATGCTGGGGCGTCATTCAGATGAGCGACGGAAACGGATCACGATCCAATTGGAAAGGATCATGACGTATAACTAGGTGAAAACCGTTCGAAATAAGGTTAAACTGGTTTTTCATTGCTGGTGACCGATTCGGTATTTGGTTTCCACAGTGTTCCCCAAAGGAGCGCAGGGAACCAGCAAGAAAAAGATAGCGGCTTTAATTCAGTGAGTCAGGGTGACGGCCAATGGACCGGGCTTATTAAGAGCGTCCCAATGTTAATTTACTATCAGCCACCGGATAGTTATTTGGCTGGTCCGGCTTGTTCGATTGGTTGGTAGGTATGGATATGAACCTATGCCTATTGTGTTTTCGGCGACCAATGAAGTACTTGACCCCATATTGGCAGGCGTGGTCAAAGGCAACCGGGATAAAGTCGTTGGCTGGCTAAGGAATGAGCATGGATCTTGGGGTTTTTTGGCTGGCCAGGCGGTATCCTCGGTCCGTAAACAAGCCGGGCGTGACCTTAATGACATGGAAAGAAGGTTGGTCTGGAGTCGCATGTGGTGGTGGTTGGAACAAGTACGTGACCGGGTTCAAGCTGCCAACTAAACAGCCACTCCAACTGCTGTCGGCTGCCAGTTGCTTGAATATGAATTTTTAGAATACACCCATGGCGTGAGTATTCAGATATACTTGGCTTGAGTATTTCGCGATCCTTGCGCCTTCTATAACGATGTCCGAACCAATAATCACTGCCACCGGCATACACAAGACCTACGATACAGGCACCGTAAAGGTAAACGCCCTCAGGGGTGTTAACTTGAACGTGGAGCGCGGTGAGATGGTCGCCATCATGGGTCCCAGCGGCTGTGGCAAGACCACCATGCTGAACTGTCTCTCTGGTCTGGACGAGATCGACTCCGGTCAGGTGGTGATAGATGGTGTCGTTCTCCACGACCTGCCTGATGATAACCGCAGCGACTACCGTGCCCGCAACATGGGTTTTGTCTTCCAGCTCTACAACCTCCTTCCGGTGCTGTCAGCAGTGGAGAATGTAGAACTACCGTTATTGGTGTCTGGAGTCCGTCCGGTGGAAGCCCGGAGGCGCTCCATGGAGTTGCTGGAACTAGTTGGGTTGAGTGACCGGGCCCAACACCTCCCGGGGGAACTTTCCGGCGGTCAGCGTCAACGCGTGACCATCGCTCGTGCGCTGGTCAATAATCCATCCATCGTCTGGGCCGACGAACCCACCGGCGACCTGGATAGCGAAACGGCATCAGAGATCATGGATCTCATGTGTAAACTGAACGTTCAGAACGGCCAGAGCTTTGTACTTGTCACCCATTCCAACGACGTCGGCGAGCGGGCCCACCGCATCGTGCGAATGCGAGACGGAGCTATTGTGGATGACGGCAATGGCCACGTCACAGAACTCTAATACCAACTTTTAACCACCCGGTCTTATAGACCAGGACCAACATGGAAGAGCTGTTCGGTGTCCCCATGGACTCCATCATGATTGTCCTTTTGGCGCTCTTTTTGCCGGTGTTAGCCGGTGTGGTCATAATGGCCTGTCGTAACCGGGTGATGCTCAAGCTGGGTTTGCGTAACATCCCCCGCCGAAAGTCCCAGACTGCATTGATAATCGTTGGAATCATGATCAGCACCTTGATCATGGCGGCCGCATTTGGCACCGGCGATTCCATCACCTTTTCCATCCGCAAGAACGCCATCGACGCCCTGGGAACCATCGACGAGATCATCGTCTCTGCCCGGGCTGATGAGTCAGATACCATTGGCAGCTTCAACTATTTCTCCCTTGACCGCTACGAGCAATTGAAGGTTGAAGTGGCGGATATAGACCTAATCGATGGCCTGGCCCCCGGGATAGACGAGTTTGCTCCAACTGTGAACAACCGTACTTCACTGAGTGAAGGGCAGATGCGAGTGACGGGGGTGGACCCCGACTCTCTGGAAGACTTTGGACGGTTCCATATGACCAACGGACAGGAGATCGACCTGGAGACGTTGGGGCCAAACGATGCCCTGATCAACGAAGAAGCGGCGGAGGAATTGGACGCCCAGGCCGGTGACCAACTGGTCACATTTGTCGGCGGGGACAGCATCGACTTCAAAGTCCAGGGCGTGGTGGATAGTAGCGGTCTGGCCGGTGACGGCCCTACGCTTCTGGTACGGCTGGACCGGGCACAGGAGATGTTCGGACGAGAAGGCCTGATCAATTCCATGGCCGTCTCCAATCAAGGCGGAGTATTTGGCGGCGCTGAGGTAAGCGACGATGTCACAGACGCGCTGCGGGTGTTATTCACCGACCGTGAGATCGCCGGTCAGCTTCAAACCTTGCTCAACCGTCAGGATGTCATCGATGAACTGGAAATCCTGAGGCCGACCCTCACGGCGGAGTTGGCGGCAGATTTGGCTGTGGTTGCAAGAGGGCTGGCTGAAACCGTACTGGCCGATGACTTCATCGGGGCACTGGCGGACGAAGACGTCCAAGAAGAAGTCTTAAACGCCGCGCACCAAGCCGAACTATCCGAGTTGGAAGGCCAGGCCAGTACGCTGTTCGCCGGTCTGGCCGAGTTCCGAGTCCTGGACATCAAGAAACAGGCATTGGACGTGGCCGACCGAGCCGGTTCCGGTGTGACCAGTATCTTCATCATCATGGGATTGTTCTCAATCATGGTGGGCGTGTTGTTGATCTTCTTGATCTTTGTGATGCTGGCGGCGGCGAGGCGCTCGGAGATGGGCATGGCCCGGGCCGTGGGGGCCAAGCAGCGTCACCTGGTCCAGATGTTCATCTTTGAGGGCACTGCGTATTCGATTATCTCGGGCGCGGTTGGCGTTGCCATGGGTTTGGGGGCAAGTTCCATAATCGTCTTCATGGTGAACCGGATCTTCCAATCCGGCGGGACCGGCGCCCCAGAAAGCTTCACCATGTTCGCCCATTTCGAGCCCAGAAGCGTAATCGTTGCCTACTGCTTGGGCATGGTGGTCACACTGGCTACCGTTGGTATCTCGGCCTACCGGGTCAGTCGCTTGAACATCGTGGCAGCAGTTAGAGGGCTACCGCCACCGGTCGAGCAATCCCAAACCCCATACCGGAAGCGTCTGCTGGAACCGCTTTGGGCTTTTGCCCGCCCCGTTGTCCTCTTTGGAATCGGACTATGGGCCTTGGTCAGGATGGACATACGCCGGGGGCTCGGTTTGCTGATAACCTCGGTCTGGGCGGTAGTTACCCTGCCCTTCGGCCTGATCGAGACCATCGCACAAGCTCTCTGGGTGCCCATGAGCCATGGTTGGATGACAGTGGTTGTCGGAGGATTGTTCACCTGGCTTGGAATCGAATCAGATGAAGCCGCGTCCCTTCGCATCGGGATAACTCTGGTAATCATCGGGATTGGTCTATCCCTGCGGACACTCTCCCACCGCACCGGAGTGCGGTCAGATGTCGGGGACCGCATCGCCTATACCTTCATGGGAGTGGTCAACCTGGCGTTCTGGATCGTCCCGTTCAGCCTGCTCAAAAAGATATTTGGCGATATTGAAGGCGGCATCGAGATGTTCTTTATCTCC
>CAYVIG010000142.1:0-6914 GCA_964451445.1 uncultured Dehalococcoidia bacterium | reverse complement strand
CACTGCCCTTTCACGGCGGCAACAGGGGTTCGAATCCCCTTGGGGACGCCAGTTTTTAAACTAATAATAAAATCAATGACATATGAGGGTTAATTGTAAAAATCTAGTACTAATCCCTAATAGTTATCCAAATTTTTATATACGAAAGTGTGCATCGACTGCGCAAAGTCAAAGTTCTAGTCAGGGCAGAATGACATAGGGTCATCATTACTAAGAAAATTAACAGAAAATTCATATTATTTTCTTATGTAATTTGAAAAGAAAGGAATTCCTGCGATAGCTGGAATTATATATCTAAGTGTAGCCAACAAGCCCAATGCTGCACCGGTTTCAGCAGAAAAATAAGCCGCATAAAAATAGATAAAAGCAAAATCTCTTGTGCCAATTCCAGAAAATGTTAGGGGCATTAAACCTATGAAAATTACAAGGGGCGTGATTGCTAAACTATCCACAAAATCCACACTAGAGCTTAAGGCTAAGATAAAAAGCCATATTTGTAGTAGGTGTAAAAACCATATAAAAATAGATAATAGAGAAAGTAATAAGATCTTCACTTTATCTATGGCTATAAAATCGCATACTTCAGACCATCCATTTTGAAATTCGTTGATGGGCGAGGAAAATTTTTTTGGTAATAAAAATATAATTAATTCAAAGATACTATTAGCAAAGAGTTTAGATCTGATAGCTAATACTCCGATAATAAAAAAAACCAAAGAGAATACTAATAGGATAACGTAAAGGTTGCTGAGTTCTTGCAAGAATATCAGTCCAAAAATACACCATAATAATAACGCCAGTAAGTCATTAATTTTTTCAAATACAACCAAGGGCATTGCTTGCGCATAAGCAATTTTTTTATCTTTAACAATAAATATACCTTTAGCTACGTCACCCATTTTTGAAGGTAATACTAAGTTCATTGCGCTAGCAGCAAGGATTAATTTAAGAGCATCTAAATAATTAATCGTATTTGAGTGTATTGACAAGAAAGTCAGTCTAAAAGCCGTCAACAATGTTGTAGGAATAATTAAGGCTAGACCAAGATACAACCACAAAATATTAGCTTGAATCAATGTCTGGATAATTCTTTCAAAATCTATTTGCCAATACAATAAAGCGATAAGTGTTGCGCTTATTATGATTGATAAAGTTCGTATATTGATGTCTCCTAATTAAGCTATAAAATATTTAGTGGTTATTATTGCATTATTATTTGTAATATCTCTTTTTTCCTCAACCATACAATTACCTATAGATAAATCTTCAAAATGGAAGCTATCAGCACTGGCTACATGCCTTTTTGATCTTCTAGGTGCTCTTTTAAATGAAAAGTTAGAGGGGAGTTGGTTGAACTTATCTATCACTTCAATCGAGTTTGGATCAATAAAAATCTCTCTACTAAAGCCAATTGTATTTCTTCTCTTTTTGAAGATAAATTTTTGCTTCAACAAACCTATCAATCTCCTACCTATAAAAAAACTACTGACTCGTAACAGAAAATGATTAAGAGGGTTACTTTGTATTTCAGTATGAGAAAATAAATAACCTGTAATTACACAATACTCCTCTTTTTTTTCAACCTTCCAATCATTGGACCACCAATGTGAAACATAATCTTTGTTTTTACACTCAACAATCCAGCCAAAATCACTGTAACTTGACGAATTAGAGACAACCGTAAAAATTCCTCCTTTTTTCATCGAAATTAATACTTTAGATTGACCTCCATTTAAAGTATTTAACACATAACCACTTGAAGGAAAATGTATATCTACATCTTTTTTATTGCTCTCTAGTTTGATTGAAGTATTTAAATTTACATCTGACAAGCTTTGAATAGATCTAACAACTGAAAGTCCAATATAGTGGCACCAATATCTATCATCCACAGAAGAAAAAAAATGACTATTACCATCACTATTAGTAAAAATATTTTTTAATATTCTTAGTGATTTTCTTTGGGAGTCTATACTATTAGAATCATCTAAAAATCTAGTAATTCCATATGGAACAATATAGTCAGTATTTCTAGAATTATGCATTCCAATGGTTTTACCACCTGCACTACAAGTCATCTTATCCAAAAAACATAATGCTTTTTCTGCCGATTGCATCAGTCTAGGGTCACCTGTTGCATCAAACGCATCCCATAAGCAATCAATAGTTACAGATAAATAACCCATATCAGGACCTCCGTATTCCTGAAACCAGCCTTCACTACTTTGAAGCTTAAGTGTCTTTTCTATAAGGCTATCAATATCCGAAAAGGAAACAAGATTTGGAGAAATTTTATGTATCCAAGATAGGGCAGCTAAACCTGCAACCTGTTGATTAGAGGCTTGTAATTCAAATCTGCTAAGAAGCTGATTGGATGCAACTTTTAATCCAGGGCTAACACAATCAATAGATATAGCGCCTTCTGCTACCATTCTTACAGTAGAAAGTGACGAAAAGGCTAATGGCGGATACCCCTCTTCCCATGGATAGTATTCTTCAAAAGATCTAAATTTTATTGCTCTCTCATTCCAAAAAATACATGATGCATTGGTAAGCTTAGAAAGTTTACCTTTATGGCCTTCTAGTGATTTTAATCTTTGAGCTGCATATAAAGTAGCACCAGATTGCTGCAATATAATTGATGGAAAATCACGAATCTTATAATGCCACCAATTTCGATCAGCGCAGCCAAAAAAAGGAGAATTCTCATCTCGACAAATTTGACTAAGTATTCGTGGCATCATACGTTCAGCAACTGAAGTCAATGCATCTAATGTATCTTCTACTATTTCTTTACTTTGCATAATTTAAAACATTCTGCCATTGTCAATTTCAGAAATACTTAGACTTGACAAGCCTTTTCTTTTACTTGGTTTGCTGAGACCCTTCCATAATAATCTAGATTTATTAAAGAAAGGGCCAATCATTGACTCAGGAATAAATTCTAAGATTTTTCGAGATATTGGATTTCTACACACAACAAATACACCACTAATTACAATCTCAACAATATATCTAGAGATTGGCATATCATTAATAATAATGCCGTAATTTGGGGATTTAAATCCAAGATATCGTCTCCACTTATTCCTAATAAATCCACCTCTTTTTTTAAAATCAAGCATATGACCATGCATCTCATTGGCTTTATCCTGATCAATATCTTCAGCAGCTAGATAACCTTCCTTAATCATTTTTTTTATAATAAACTCCATCTTTACAGTTCTTGTTGTAATAACAGAAAAACCAACGCCTTGCTTCTCGTATTTTGGTGACCAAGCATCACCTACAGACAAATCACAAAACTCATTAGAAAAATCCATAGATTGCAAACTTGTTTGAGTTACAAAAAATGGGATAAGAAAATTATAATAAACTTTTTTTGATCGGACTACTTTCCCAGATTCCGTTTTGACCTCCAAATACCCCGGCCAATTACCAGTTCTCCACTTAAGCGAGACAATCTCATCATTATTTTTAATTTTTTTTGACCTTAGTAAGCTGCGAATCGCCCGTGGTTCTAATGCTGTTCCAGTATAAGGTCCCAATATATATTCAATCTGATTAGCAGGCTCATATCCTTGATTCTGCATAACTCTTATGGCTGCAGCCTGTTCGGGCAAGCAAGTAATTGCATACTTAAGGTTTAGCTGTAACTTTGACAAAATATCTAAAGTTGATGGAGGTGTATAAACTGATTGTGCAGCATTAAATACATCACCACTAGAGTCTGCAAAAATAACACTTGCCATATCTGCTTTTAATGCACCTTGTTGAACAACGATAGCAACATCAATATAATTATTTTCAAGTAAATAACTTAGGGTCTGAGTGATAACACCACCAGAAGCTCCATTCTCTCTAACTTCATCATTATTAGAATACCCAACTCTTGTTTTTACTACCTCTCCCAAGAGCCAGCTAGTTGGAAGCTTGCCATAATGCGAGCGGTATAAAGATGGATAATGAATGCCAATACCTGGACAAGCTAAATACGCTGTTCTCTTATATTTTTTTACTATTTTTCTATGATTAAAAACGGGAAAAGTACCCAAATTATTACTGCGCATCTTGCCGCCTAACAATGCAACGCAAGCGCCACACCCAGTACAAAGACCTTTAGCAACAACCTCATCTTTAAAAAAACTAGTTATTTCCAAATTAGAGATATTATCTATATCAACTCTTGGTTGTAATGAATTCACTACTTAGTATTCTTTAATTCTAAAGATCTTATTCGAGCTCTATTCTCTTCTAATATCTTTCTATTGGCAGAAATTAATTCAGCAAAAAAACCAAATAATAGTATTTGGAATCCGATAATAATAAGTATGGCGGATAAAATTAGACTCGGAAGATGAGATCTACTACCATCCTCCAGATAGAAAAGTACAACCCATCTCAAACTAAGAAAAAATCCAAGTGAAAACGGTATCATTCCTAGTATAAAGGAAGATTTTACTGGTCTATAAATCATAAATATTTTAAGAATAGTACCAATAGATCTTTGCACATAACTACGCATATTCTTTGAGAGTCTTGATGATCTTAGATCGTCATTCGTTTTGATGGGTACAGACAAAATTCTCATTCCACTTTGACCTGCCTGAATGATTGTTTCTAAAGTGTATGTATGTTTATTAAATACATACAGCTTTAGAGCTGTATCTCTTGATACTGCTCTAAAGCCACTTGGTGCATCTACAACATCAGTTTGACTGACATATCTTACAACCAAGCTACCAAGTTTTTGCAATTTCTTTTTTAAATAGGAAAAATGTGCAATTTGAGAAATTGGTCTTGATCCAATTACAATTTCAGCTCTATTATCTATAATGGGTTGCACAAGTTTTTCAATATCATTAGCATTGTATTGATTATCAGCATCTGTGTTAACTATGATATCCGCTCCAGCTTTTAAACATGCATCAAGACCTTGAATATAAGCATTGGCCAATCCCTTATTCTCAGGAATTGAAACAATATGATTAACGCCAAACTCTTTTGCAATCTCAACAGTATTATCTGTACTGCCATCATCTATAATTAATATTTCAATATCATCTATGCCTTTAATATCTTTTGGCAGATCTGACAGAGCAGTTAACAAAAACTCTTGCTCATTAAAGCATGGGATTTGAATAATTAATTTCATTTTTTTATATTTTATTTTAGTTGTTAAGTTGGTTTTTTTTCTTAAGAGAAATTAAATTAAATCTATAGTTTTCTCTTTCTCCACCATAGAGCAAATGATCCTTATAAAACAATTGAATGATCATACTCCTAGTTTTATTATCATAATTATAGGGCACTATGGGTTTAATTTTAGTAACTGAAAAATTATTAAATACAAATTTATTGTTATATTTATCATTCGGTACTATTACTTTAGCCTTTACCCTGCCATTCTTTAGCAGATTCTGATCTAACTCGGACAAGGTGTCAGATGAATATAAAAGAGATGTACACTTATTGTCAATCTGACTCTGAATATATTTAATAGCATTTGAGTAGATGTTACTAGAGCTGTTATCTAAAAATATAAAATGTTCATCCTTGCTACAGGATGAATTCTCAGAATTTATGGCTTGCTTTAACTTGTAAGGATAGTTATACCAACCGCTAATTGAATTGGTGGCAAGTAGATTTTTAACTCCTATTATATTCAAAAAAAGCAACAAAGTGACAGTTAATTGCCTTATTCTTTTACTGTATTTTCTATTGTTAAAACTTAATAAGAGCAATAATAAAAAAAATAAAACTGGTGACAAAAATATATAAACTCTTACTTTGGTAATGGTGTTCGTAAAAATGGAAAATATGAACAATAATAAGAAAATAACAGTCAAATAAAAGAATGTTTTATTTATTTTTCGATAATCCAATTCATACAATGAAAATAAAGCTAAACAAAATATCAAAAAAGCAATAGTCACTCCAACAGTATCCGAAGGTGGGATAGTATTTCCAATTATTAACTCATAAACACCCACGAAATATGACAATGAAGACATATTTACCCCTTCGAATCTTAAGCTTGTATCATTAGCGATAACAATATTAACTAAACTCAATATTACTGGGCTAATTAAAACAGAATAAACGCAGCCTAAAATTAGTATCTTTTTCCATAAATCGTTTCTTTCGTATAATAAGATTATTCCAATAGCGAGACTCAGAAATAGTGAAATATAACTGGTGTAAGCGCCTACTATCGATACAATAAAAATCAGGTATAAATCTTTGTTAGATTTACCTGATATAAACTTTATTAATAATGTTATAGCAATTAGAGATATCGAAATATGATATGAATAGTACCTTGTCGTAAAACCGTAAATAATTAAGGATGGATGAAGAGATATAATAAAAGAGTATATACTTGGATTGCAGCTTGTCCTCAAATACTCATAACTAACCTTGATAAAAAAATACAGAGATAATGATAAAAATAAAAGAGGAAATATACTGCTTTCTAACGGACTGATGACATTGGTGAAATATTTATTTATCACATAAGATAAAGGAGGGTGTAGATCTGATCTAAATACGTTGCAGAAAATATCAGATAAGCTCATTACATAAAAGTGAAATGAGCCTACTTCATCCTGATGAAATGGTCTTTTAGAGGCGGCTACAATACCTATAATTAGAAAAATTATCGGTCCAAAGCTCAAAGAAAATTTAGGCGTTTTTTTAAGCATACATTTCTTTTTAGAGGAATAGTATTTTTCTTGACACAATATTTTATATGATACTTTTAGTATTTTATCTAACTGATTACTTTATAGCTATTGTTGATGTTACATTCAAATTTAATCCAACCTAACAAAAATACCTTTAAAGTTTGTATAATTGGTCACACTTAAGTTTATCTAAAATACTCTTGTCTAATATAGCCAACTCTCGAGGTT
>CAYVIG010000141.1:0-6924 GCA_964451445.1 uncultured Dehalococcoidia bacterium | reverse complement strand
TCCCTTCGATAAAAATGATTGAAAAATTGGGATTTAAGTTCTTTAAAAACGAAAACGGAGTGAATTTTTATAAGTTAAACCAAAGTCACCAATCTTTTTAACGTCGTAATATTTAAAAGAATTACAGATAATAATATATGATTTAAAAGACTTGAATAACACTGAAATTTGTTTTGTTTTAGTCTCTATGAAAATTTTGGGTGAAGATGTTTTAAAAGAATCTTGCAATTATTTTGTCGTCCACGAGAGTTCACTTCCATTGGGTAAAGGTTTTGCCCCATTGATTTGGCAAGTTCTAGAGGGCAAAAAAGAGGTAGAGGTATGTTTAATTGAGTTAAGTAATCCTGTAGATTCTGGAAGGATTGCTTTAAAGAAAAAAATATTTTTAACAGGTTACGAACTTTATAATGATTTAAGGGTCAAACAGGCTGAAATAACATTTGATCTCATTAATTCTTTTTTAAAAGAATTTCCTTATATAAATCACAAATCTCAGTCAGGTGCTAGTACTTTTTATAAGAAAAGAGGTTATAAAGGCAGTAAATTAGATATTAATAAAACCATACATGAGCAATTTAATCTTTTAAGAGTCTGTAATAATGACGAATGGCCTGCACATTTTGAAATAGATAACCAAAAATACATATTAAAAATTTATAAAAGTGACTAAATTAAATAAAATAAAATTGTGTATTTGTTTATCCCATGAAGTAAATATTAATAATGAATTATCATTTGATTCGAGCAGTAGATTAAAGAAAGCTGCTTCAGTTTATAATGAAAATGCATTAGATTTTTTCATTACGACAGGATGGAAGTATAAAGATTCTATGACTGAGTCACTAGCTACTTTGATGTCAAAAACTGCTTCTAGCGAATTCAGAATTCCAGAAAATCAAATACTGGAATTATCAGAAGCTAAAGATACTGTAGGAGAGGCTTTGTTTTTAAAAAAATTATCACTAAATCTAACTTATGAGGTAAATGAAATTCATATAATAACGAGTGACTGGCATATGAAGAGAGCAAAAGAAATATTTAATTATATTTTTGGTAGTTATCTCGACCCATCATTATTTTTTTACGAAATTCAAGGCAATCCATTGGAGGGTGAAAAAGAACAAAAAAATAATTCAATTAATGAATTTAGAAAACTTATGATTAACTGCGAACCCGGTGATTTTGAATCTATTTCTATGGAAGTAATGAATTCACATTCATTGTATAATTTATAAATCTAAATTTTATATAAAATTAAAAATTATGTTAAATAATCTTAAAAAACCATATGTTATAGCAGAAATCTCAGGTAATCATAATGGCTCTTTGGCTAGGGCTAAAGAGTTAATTAGATCTGCAAAAGAAAATGGAGCTGATTGTGTAAAACTTCAAACTTACACTCCTGATACTATGACTATAAAATCTAATAAAGATGATTTTCTTATTAATACTGGTTTATGGGATGGTTATAATCTTTGGGATCTTTATGATTGGGCTCAAACACCATTTGAGTGGCAAGCAACTCTATTTGAATACGCTAAAGAAGTTAATATTACTTGCATTAGTACACCGTTTGATGAAACGGCAGTTGATTTACTTGAGACCTTAGAATGCCCTTTTTATAAAATTGCATCTTTTGAGCTAACTGATCTCCCTTTGATTAAATATGTTGCGAAGACAAAAAAACCATTGATTCTCTCCACTGGAATGGCTAATGAAGAAGAGATACAAGATGCCGTTGAGGTTGTTAAAAAATATGGGTGTGGCGATTTTATAATTTTGCATTGTGTAAGTGGCTACCCAACTCCTGTTGAAGAGATTAATTTAGATACTATTAATTTACTAAAAGAAAAATTTGATTGCCCAATTGGCCTCTCGGATCATACTTTGGGTAATGAAAGCGCATTAGTAGCTATTGCATTTGGAGCAAAAGTTATTGAAAAACATTTTACATTATCAAGATCAGATGGTGGTCCTGATGCAGATTTTTCAATGGAACCAGTTGAATTACAAGATTTATGTAATAAAGCATCATTGGTATATAAATCATTAGGTTCAGCATCTTTTGAAAAAAAGAAAGTTGAAGTTGAAAATAGAAAATTTAGAAGGTCTATTTATGTAATTGCTGATCTAAAGAAAGGTGACATTCTGAGCAAAGAAAACATCAGAAGAATAAGACCAGGTTATGGGCTTTCTCCAAAATATTTTTCAGATGTGTTAGGTAAAAAAGCTAATTCTGATATTGATAAGGGAACTGCTCTAGATTGGTCACTGATAGAGTAAGCTAAAAATATAATTAACTATCATTTACAAAGATAACACCTTATTTCCATAAGGTATAATCAAGATTTATAATTTATGCGAGCGCTTATTTCCCATTAATAACAGTTCAAGAGAATAGTGAGTGAAAAAAATTTATAAAGCTAAATTAATTGTATTTGTTAGCCCAGACGGTGGTGGTAAGACGACCACAATTTATGAGCTCAAAAAACTTATTTCAGATGAATATAAAATTAATGAACGACATATTCGTTTTAATAATATTCCAAGATTTGGGCAGCTTTTATTTAAGTTAACGCATCCATTTCACAGGAGTCCAGTGTTTATTTCATCTAAGTCCAGCAGTAATACTCCTATCAAGAAACATGTGTATGGAAAGGATATTCCCCTCTGGAAAATATTGATTGTATTAGCTTATGATACAATCGATTATTTACTAGGTCATTTATCACTTTTTGCTAAAAACAATAATACTGTCTATATCTTTGATCGCTATATATATGATTATTATACCGAAAGAGATTGGCGTTTGACTCCCAGGTGGCTCCTGCGATTATTGATAAAACTTATTCCAAAACCATCTTTGATAGTAGTTTTAAGAAATGATCCTGAGATAATTCATAGAAGAAAAGCTGAGTTATCTATGATTGATATTAAATACACCCAAGACCGGATTGATTGTCTTCTTTTGAGAGATCTAAATGTAATGGATATCACTACATGCCAGTCTTCAAAGGATATAGCTAAAGAAGTGGCAATTCGTTCTGGATTAATTTAAAAGTGGCCACTTTTGGTTTAGCGCTTCTAGAAGTTATAGAAAAGGATTGTTTTAAAAGTACCTTGTGTATTGATGTTGAAGACGATGCAATAAAAGATGCATTGGTCTTAAGAAGTAAGTTTGTTACCTTCATCAAAAGTCATGAAATTAGTTCTGAATTAGATTTCGCAAGTGATTTTTTTGATTTGATCATCTCTTATTCAGATAGTAAACCGATACTTCGCTGTCTATCCGAGATCCAGCATTCTGATAACTGCGAAATATTAATTATTTCAGAAAATTTATTCACTTATAACCCAGCAAGTACCAAAAAAGGTTTACTAGGTAGAAGAAGCAGGATATTTCTTTTGTATCAAATTAATCAAGTGTTCAGTAATTTTTCAATTGAGACTTATTACCCATTTCCTGATGTCTATAGACCCGAAATGATTTTATCAACAAAAAGTCTTGGTAATTTATATTTTCGATATTGGTCCTGGAGGAATTTAGAAATAAATCTTTTTGGGAAGATTCTGGAAAGTCTTTTTGTGAAAATATTTAGAAGTTCCATCTTTTCACCGCAAATTATTATTAAATTGACTTACGACAATGCGTGAAGTTCTTAGAAACCATAATCATGGATCCAAAATAGTGCTCACTAAGTGTAGCTTTAAAGACGTGTCTTTTTATGAGAAATCTTCTTATTCGGAAGATGGAATTAACGATTTAAAAAATGAATTCCTTGGCTTTAAGTGGTACCTATCAAAAATATCTCTGCATAAAGGATTGGAGGTCTTATGTGATACATCTGGCTATTACAAGCTCAGGATACCAGCTTTTGAGGCAAAGCCTTTTGATAAAAAACTATCTATTGTTTCGTATTTCAATTATGCCATTAGAGCTATACAGCATTACAAAACAATTTGGGGAGATAATAAATTTTGTCTTCAACCACTTCACGGTGATTTTTCGTTAGAAGGGAATATTTTATTTAATGATAATAACGTCTTTTTAATAGATTGGGAGCATTTTCATTCTAAAATAGCTCCCCTAGGTTTTGATATTCTTTATATGGTTTTTGAATTAATAAAGATGGAATTTAAAAATAATGAACCCAGTGCGGAAGAATTATTATTAGCGAAACAGTTGATTGTTTATGCGGAATCAATAGGTGTTATGAATAGTTTTTATCGAAATAACTACTTTAAGTCATTTTTGAGTCAGCAAGAAAAAATTAAGTTTGTATGGAAGGGCCAATATCACAAGCTTCCAACAACACAGTTTACTTCACATCAAACCCAAGTGATTACTGATTATTTCGATCCAAAAAAAAATAATGGTTAACTTTAGAACATTACGTGGTTTTTTAAAAAAACTTATTAATATAAACCGACACCCATATTTTGGGTTCGTTCAAGGTCATTCTCATATTACGGATAGTCAAGTTCGAAAGCTCAATAGCTTAGTTAATATTGAATCTTCTAGGAATAACTTAATATTTGAACAAGAATTTGCAAGTTATTTGGGGGTTGAAAATGCGACCAGTTTCGCCTCTGGAAGAATGGGATTTTATGCATTATTAAAAATTCTGGGAGTCCAGAGTGGTCATGAAGTAATTTTGACTGGATCGACTTGTGCTGTCATGGCAAATGCAGTTTTGAGAACAGGTGCCACCCCAATCTATGTGGATATTTCTGAGGAAACATTTGGAACATGCCCCTTATCAGTTAAAACTCGCATTACACGAGATACCAAGGTTATAGTTGCCCAGCATTCATTCGGTATTCCATGTGATATAGAGGAGATCACAAAAATTGCGAGAGAGAATAAAATTTTCTTGGTTGAGGATTGCGCATTATCCATAGGTTCAAGTGTAAATGGTACTTTGGTTGGTTTGTTTGGGGACGCCTCATTATTTTCGTTTGATCATACGAAACCGATTAATATGATGATCGGAGGAATGATATGTACAAGCTCTGATCTAGATGAAAAGTTAAAAATAATTCAAGAGCAATCTGCCGAAATACCGCATGATAAGAGGAGATTGCTTTTTAAGAAATTTAAAGCTGAAAAGCGATTTTGTAATCCGCATAGATACAGTCAATTTCAATTTATTGAATTAGTAGAGTCAAAAATTAGGTCAATTTTTGGTCTGCAAACGCCTTTTTTAACTGATGACTCAACGTCAAATTCACAAGAGATATCTTCATATCCTTATCCAGCAAAAATGCCTGAATTCATTGCATACTTGGGGCGAATCGAGCTTAAGCGATGGAACTTGATAAAAGATGAGCGGCAAGAAATAGCTAACAAATACATTAATCTACTTAATAATTATGGTTTTCAATCTGACATTAATGCTACGTATGTTAACGAAAACCGAAATATCATCCCGTTGCGATTTGTTTGGAGATGTAAAAATGGATCGAAACTTCGTGATAAAATGAAGGATTTTCTGCAAATAGAACGGACTTTGTTTACTAAACCTATTGTCGATACTATGGAACCACTGGAAAACTTCCATTATGTTAAAGGCAGTTGTCCAATTTCAGAAAATTTAGAAGATACTATAATTAATCTGCCTACATCAATCTCGCTACTTGAGGCTGATGCGCTTATTGAAAAATTATCGCTCCTTAATAAACAACCAATAGAATAGAAATATGGAATCACTCAAACAAACCTATGAAAATAAAACGGTACTAATTACAGGTCACACTGGTTTTAAAGGATCATGGCTTTCGCTATGGTTGAGCCATCTTGGAGCTAATGTAATTGGTGTATCTTTTGACATACCTTCGGAGCCCTCGCATTTTAATGCCGCTAAATTAAATAATAAAGTGGTTGATCATCGACTGGATATTCGAGATAGAGGAGCACTTAAAAAGCTTTCGCGTGATATTCAGCCTGACTTTGTATTCCATTTAGCTGCACAGGCTTTGGTAAGACTTTCCTATGAAACTCCAGCAGATACGATCGCAACTAACGCTATTGGAACAAGTAATGTGTTGGATGCACTGAGAAGTTTGGACAAGCGAGTTGTAGCGGTAATGATTACCAGCGATAAGGCATATGACAATGTTGAGTGGGTATGGGGTTATCGAGAGACTGATCGGCTAGGCGGCAAGGATCCTTATAGTGCCTCAAAAGGAATGGCAGAACTGGCAATCCGGGCCTATGTAGAATCCTTTTTTAGTAAGATTGACTCAAACATTCGTGTCGGTGTCGCACGTGCTGGCAATGTGATTGGCGGTGGCGATTGGGCTAAAGATAGGATCGTTGTGGATTGCATAAAATCATGGTCTGAGGGTAAGGTCTTAGATATTCGAAATCCAGATGCTACTAGACCTTGGCAGCATGTTCTTGAGCCGTTAAGCGGTTATCTGTCGCTAGGTGCTGATTTAGCATTAAACTCTTTAAATCATGGGCAAGCGTACAATTTTGGACCACCGTCAAATCAAAATCACTCAGTTAAAGAATTGATAAATGAGATGAAAAAGTATTGGGAAAATGTTCGTTGGAATGACATTTCTAAAGATGAAGCACATATGCATGAAGCTGGATTACTTAAACTCAACTGTGATAAAGCTCTATTTGACTTGAAATGGTTACCCACACTACGTTTTGAGGAAACTGTCCAAATGACAGTAGCTTGGTATAAAGAATTTTATGAATCAAATGAAGATGTAATGTACGAAAAATCTTTGAGTCAAATTGTTGAGTATACAAAAATAGCAAAAGAACGTGGAATAGCATGGGCATGCATTTAAAAAATGATATATTAAATATTGATGGAGTTACTTTATCCCCCTTGAAAATCATTGAAGTCAAGGGTGGCGATGTTTTTCACGCGATAAAAAATGGCGACTCAGGCTATTATGGGTTTG
>CAYVIG010000140.1:0-6943 GCA_964451445.1 uncultured Dehalococcoidia bacterium | reverse complement strand
CAGGCACCGGAAAAACATTGAGGGCGTTGATAGCGTCCCGGAAGCCTTCCAGACAACCGGTGGCCGAGGAAAATGCGGTTTTGAGATCTTGTCCCCGTAATTGGTCCATGTTTAACCTGTCATCTTCGCGAGTCTATGCCGATCTTGTGGGGTACATTGCCAGGAGATCCCTAGTGTTCGGCCCAATTATATCCCATGCCTAAAAGCAGTACCTATGGGTAGTATCGGGGTGTTAAGCGGAGTTATAGTGAATAGGCTAAATATCAATGCTAGAACAAAAGCAGATCGTCTCGGATTCTGATAGGGCCAAACGCAGGGAGTCTCGAGCTGGATCGCCTCGATTGTGCTCAGTCTGGAATGGGCACGAAATTCCTTGACAGGTCAATAGGGCTCACGTAGTATTAAAGGTCGAGGAATATATGGATTACGCTGTATTTAAAACAGGCGGGAAACAGTACCGGGTTCAACCCGGCGACACACTTGATGTCGAACTCCTTCCCAACGAAGTAGACTCGATTGCCGAGTTTGATCAAGTATTAGCCCTTTCCGATGGCGGAGTTGTCACCATTGGCGCTCCCCTGGTGGCAGGTGCCAAGATCACAGCCCAGGTTGTGTCACACTACAAAGACCGCAAGTTGATGGTCTTCAAGATCAAAGCCAAGAACCGCTACCGGCGTAAGCGCGGCCATCGCCAGACTTACACCAGGTTGCGCATTCAAGACATTGAATTGACCAAACCCCGAGCGCCAAGGCGGAGAGCCGCAGCTGCGGCAACCCCAGCCGAAGGGGAAGAGAGTAGCTAATGGCTCATAAGAAAGCCGGCG
This sequence comes from uncultured Dehalococcoidia bacterium, assembly GCA_964451445.1. GTDB lineage: Bacteria > Chloroflexota > Dehalococcoidia > Lucifugimonadales > UBA3495 > UBA9611. The sequence goes on along the minus strand of CAYVIG010000140.1, from coordinate 6,119 downwards.
GTAGCACAAATAACGGCCGAGATAGTAATTCTAAGCGGCTGGGCGTAAAACGGTACGGCGGAGAAAGCGTGACCAGTGGTTCCATCATCGTCCGACAGCGCGGTACCCGCATCAAACCCGGCACAAACGTCGGTTTGGGTAAGGACTACACGATCTTCGCGGTTATCGACGGCGAAGTGAAGTTCGAATGGGCTGCCAAAGGACGCCGCAAGGTCAGCGTCTATCCGGTAGCAGTCGCATAGCCAGACCAACCATCGTCGGCAAATACTAGAAAGATAGACCAGAATAAGATGAAAGAAGAAATACACCCTTATTTTTACAACTCCACGGTTACCTGCTCTTGCGGTAACGTGTTTCAAACGGGCGGAACTCGCCCTACAGTTCGTGTTGAAGTGTGCAGCAAGTGCCACCCCTTTTACACCGGCGAACAGCGGGTGGTTGACACCCAAGGCCGAATCGAACGGATGAAGCGCCGTTACAGTCTCAGTTAATTCTGATACTTTCTGTCGGGGCACAATAAACCAGGAACAAAAGAAAGATCGAGGGCGTATTGCCCTCGATCTTTCTTTATAACCCCAGTAGATATTTAACCAACTAGACCGCAACCGTGAAGAGGACTGGTTGGGGGTCTAGTAGATAGAGGAAACAAATTGGCAGATCAGCCCACCCACATGTACGGCGGGCAAGCCGTAATCGAAGGTGTGATGATTCGCGGCCGCGATTATTTCGGTCTAGCGGTAAGGCGGGAAGACGGCTCAATCGAGCTGCATCACGAACCTTTGTCCGCCCTATACAATGGCCGCCCTCGGCGTTGGCCATTGGTCAGAGGGTTCCTCACTCTCTTGGAGACCATGCTCCTGGGTATCAAGACCCTGCAGCTTTCCGCAAACATGGCCGCCATGGACCGTGACCCGGACGCCGAAGAAGGTATCCCTGCTTGGGTGATGGCCACGACCTTGGGCATCTCACTGGTATTTGGTATCGGGCTGTTCTTCATCACACCCTTGTTCATTGCCTGGGCCTTGAACCCTTGGTTGAACTCGGATCTACTCAGCGAGATTGTCGAGGGCGTGATCCGGATGGTCTTCCTGTTGAGTTACATCGTCATAATCGGACGGTTGAACGATGTCAAACGTGTGTTTGCCTATCACGGAGCTGAACACATGACCGTGCATGCACTTGAGGCCAACCTACCTCTGACAGTGGAAAATGTCCGAAAGTTTGGCACTCCCCATGCCCGCTGCGGCACTGCCTTTCTTCTAACGGTAGTGGTGGTCTCGGTTGTGGTATTCGCGCTGCTTCTTGGGCCGCCGCTGGAATGGCGTATAGCGTCCCGCATATTGCTGCTGCCGGCCATCGCAGCAATCAGCTACGAGTTCCTTCGGTTCAGCGGGAGGCATCAGGAAGCCTGGTTCGGGAAGATGATTGCCACACCTGGACTATGGCTGCAAAGACTGACCACCCGAGAGCCGGACGATTCGCAGATCGAGGTGGCCATCAAGGCAATGGAGACTGCTATAGCTGCGGACTCTGGCGAGCCCATCGCCAAGAGGATACCGGCCTCGGGTTCTGATGAGCCGCCGTGCAGCCATGGCATATCGTCCGATGGCACTTCCTAGCCAGTTGTATCTGACTGCGCTTGGACCCTTCTGCGCCATCTACTAGCAGCGCCCTGACCGATGAGCACCGTTGACCGCGCCATTAATCCCGGACCTTCCTCCTACTGGAGTCGCGTCTCTGAACTATTGCGTAAGCCGGCGTTCCGCTGGTTCTGGTTTGGCAGTTCTACCCAGGCGGTCGGGCAGGCCACTCAGTTCTTGGTGATAGGCTGGCTGGTCTTGGAAGTGACCGGCTCCGCTACCGAATTGGGTCTGGTGATCTTCCTCTATGGTGTGCCCAACGTAATCTTCTTGTTGGTGGCTGGGATCGTCGCCGATCGGTTCGACCGCCGCCACGTCCTCATGTCGACCCAGACCTGTGTCGGATTAATGATTGCCACCCTGGGTTTGTTGGCGCTGTTTGACTCGGTGGATATCTGGCATATCTACGTCGCTGCGGTTTTGTTGGGAATAGTTCAGTCCCTCAACATGCCGGCTCGAATGACCATGGTGTCTGACATTGTGGAACAACGTTCGATATTGGACGCCGTTGCGATGCAGAACGCGGCGGTTCACGCAGGGCGCATGGTCGGCCCGCCGGTGGCCGGAGTGGTGATCGAGGCATGGGGAATCGCTGCTAGCCTATTTGTCATTGCTGGTTGTTACGTCGTGAGCATGGTCTGTATCGGCAGGATTGGCCGGACCAACCAGACCGCCCGTGCCGTCGGACAATCGGTCTTCAAGAACTTCACCGATGGCGTGGCATACATCAGAAGTAACCCCGTCGTCTTAACCGCGATCGTGATCACCTGTTCTTTTGGCGGGTTTGGAATGTCCCATCAGCAGGTGATTCCGGCAATGGCCAAGGATGCGCTGGGGACAAGCGCGGCTGGGGCGGGGCTGCTCTTCCTGGCGTCTGGAATCGGGTCATTCTTGGGAAATTTCCTGCTCCCGATCATCGGGAGCACCCGCATCTACCGTATGTTGCTGATTAACCTGGTTCTTTTCTCCATATTCCTCTCGCTGTTCGCCTGGTCGAGTTGGTTCTGGATGTCCTGGTTCCTGTTCCTGTTGGTGGGGTTGGTTGGCCTGGGTTCGGTCTGGCCATTGGCTACTTCATTGATCCAGGTCGAGTCTCCAGCCGACATGAAAGGTAGGGTTATGGGGATATTGCAGTTCACGCCAGGGTTCCATTTCCTTGGGGCATATCCGTTAGCTTTGATCGCGGGCCGGTTTGGCTGGGAGGTGGCGATAACTGCCGCAGCAGGGGCGACGCTCCTGGTAACGATCTGGTTCGGCGTGTTACGGAGTGGGGCGCCTGACGTCAATATTCAAATATGCAGAGAGCCAGCCAGTAACTGAGACGGTCTGTCTCGCCCATGGATTTCGCAAAAAAGAGTCCTTTCTACGTGGGGAGGGCTCTTTTAAGTTAGTTAACCTGAATTTAGCTTAGGTTCCATCTGGGTTCTTTGTCGGCCTGTTCCTTGAGGTAGTCGACGATCCAGTCTTTGACCTCGTCAGCGATGTAGAAAGTCGGTTTCACCAACTCGCTTTCATCTTTTATCAGGCCATCCTTCTTGGCGATGACCGCAACCTCAGTTCCAGGCATCACGCTCACACCGACCCGTAGACTTGCCAGAGCTGGGTTTACGCTGCGCAGGAAGTTCAGCTTGTTATCCACGCTCTCTTTGGTCTCCCCTGGTTCGCCGAACTGTTTGCCCAGGTTGTAATGGAGACCGCCCTCATCGCACATTCGGCAGACTTCAGCGAGGGCATCATTCTCTTCGGCCATACTACCCATGTCGCCGGGGTTGCCGCTGCGGTTGACCATCATGACCAATCCACAGCCAGCTTCCTTCATCATGTCAATCAACTCGGTGTCGCAGTTGAAGGGAGCCAGGCAGGTGTTCCAGCGGACGTTCAATTCAGACTCGATTATCGCGCTGCAGAGGGATTTGGCATGATCCAAAGGCAGGTTAAAGCCATTGTCGACGAAGAACACCTTCTTCATGCCAAACCGGCTCTTGAGGTCTTGGACCTCGGCGACCACTTCATCAATGGGGCGGATCACCCGCCAACCCGACTCGTTTATCTGTGACTGGGAAGCGTTTGCCGGGTAGTAGAACCCCCCCAGTTTTGTCAGAACCCCAATGCCGAATCCGGCTTTGTTGTAGCGTTCCATGTCCAAGTCTTCCAGGCGGGGTGGCTTGGCAAACTCGGAGGTGCAGTAGCCTTCATTGCATACGGTCTTGCCGTATTTCTTGTAAACCAGGCCAGGCAGGTTGAAGTAGCTGGGCTCGCCGATCTCCAGACTCTCGGCCAGTGTGGCAAATGTCTCACCGGCATCGCCCGCCAGGCCGATGTCGCACCCCAGGTATTCGAAACATTCCTTGGGCATGATGCTAAAGGCCGGGCCACCGCAGACGATTACGACATCGCTTACGGTACGGATGCGGTCGATGACCTCTTTGCTGATGGGCAGTGCCCAGACGGTGTTCAGGTAGCTGTGGTTGCTCAGGTTCCTGACGGACATGCCTACCATCTGGGGTTTAAATTCCTTGACGGCGGATTCCACGTCGGCCAGATGGTCGTCGGAAAACATGAGGTCCAAGACTTTGACGTCGTGTCGTTCATGGTCAAGGTGCCCAGCGATGTAGGCGAGACCTATCGGCATCGGCTGGGCGTTCAATCTATTTTGGTACCTATTGTGACGGTTGGTGGCAATCAACAGGACGCGCATTCAGTCCTCCATGTTTGGTGAACGGTTGTCAGTCTAAACTCGACCGATCAAGACCGGCTAATTATCCCCCTTCAGCCACGGAATTACAAAGGGCTTTTTGGCCTGTTCTCGCCCAAGAGTTATCGCCTGCCGACGCTTCCTTTTTGTAAGATGTATCTAGCCGATTGTTGTCTAAAAGGTACTTGACCAATAGCCCGTACCTTATTTGAATTCACCTGGATTGAGGAGACGGTTGATAGCCATACGAGGCTTGCGTGAACTCATAATTTTGGGCTCCATTGAGGTTCTGGCAAGCATATACGCTAACCACTGAATTGGATAGATAATTGCGAAAATAAGGCATATTTCTGAGCATTAATCTTCGGAATTAAGAAAAGAATAATTGGCTAACTGAGCAACCGCATTTTGTTGACAAATAATCTTCATTGACTTAGTGTCATGGAAACAGGTTTCAGGCTCGATTCAGCACTTTTGTGAGGGAAAAATGGTAACGACGATCAACGATGATATGTTCACCGCAGACGTTATTCAGGACCCCTATGAGTACTATGGCCGTATCAGAGATGAAGACCCGGTCCACTGGAACGAATTGTACGAACTTTGGGTTGTAACCAGACATGATGACCTGGTCAAGCTCACGAGGAACCACGAACAATTCTCCAGTCAGGTGATGGCGAATGACCCCCGCCCCGCCTATCCGGCCATCTATGAGTCTGACACCGAACTTTACGATTACGTAAAGAACTACCAAAGCAAGATGTTCATTCAGCACGACCGCCCAGACCATCTAGAGATGCGCAAGGTCTTGCATTCGTTCTTCACCCCCAAGTCCATGGAAGAATGGCGTCCATTGGTGCAGTCCGCCATCGCCGAACTACTCGATGAAGCGGAAGCCAAAGGCGAAGTTGACCTGATGCGGGACCTGGCAGTGCCCCTGCCGGTTCTGGTCATAGCCCAGATGATGGGTGTGCCAGAGACCGAGCGGCGCCAGATCAGGCTATTGGCTGAGAAATTGCTGAACATCGGTCGCGGCGAACCCGACCGCATGCGACACCTTTCCGATGGCATGAAAGGTATGGATGAATACGTGACTCCCATGGTGGAAGAGCGTATCGAGAACCCCAAGGACGATTTTATCTCGGTGCTTGCCAGTGGTGAGAAATCAGGAGTCTTCACCCGAGAACAGGTCCTGGTCAACACAGCGTTGTTGCTGCTGGCCGGCCATGAGACCACCATCAACTTAATCTGCAACGGGACACTCGCATTTATGAACAACCGGGATCAATGGAACCTGCTGAAGTCCGATCCCCGAGGGTTGATGGTCCGGGCCACCGAAGAAGCACTACGGTACGACTCACCGGTGAAATCCATCACCCGAATCGCTGCAGAAGACGTGGAGCTGCACGGAAAGCAGATTAAGAAAGACGACCGGCTCCGCTGGTTTATTTCCTCAGCCAACCGTGATCCCGACAAGTTCGAGAACCCGAACGAGATGGACATCACCCGTTGGCCCAACCCCCACGTGGCCTTTGGGTCGGGTGTCCACCACTGCTTGGGCGCGACCATCGCCAGGGTGGAAGGCCAGGAGGTGTTTGCAGCGGTGGCAGAACGGTATCCCAATCTACAGCTAAAGACACATGAGATGGAGTACCAACCCAGTATCACATTCCGCTCTATCAAAGGCATGCCGGTTACCCTCAATTAAATAGAATTCTGACTTCAGGTCGCCCCCAAACTTGAACGCTAAAATCGGCTCCCTGTGACATTGACACCAGGAGTCA
>CAYVIG010000139.1:5565-7039 GCA_964451445.1 uncultured Dehalococcoidia bacterium | reverse complement strand
TTCCGAATTGATTATAATCTTCCTTTCTTTCAACTTCCGATAGAAATCTTATTTTTAAATTATATAAGAAACAATTACCCCATGTATCTTTTGGTTCTACTTTGAAAATATCATTAACATTACCATTTATTACGCAATTTAATTCTCTTTTACATTCATCTTTATGATTAGATCTGCTTTCAATCTTATCACCACCAGAAATTTGTTTTAATAATGTTCCATCAATCTCTATTTTTGGTTTTGCTTCATTAAAATATAAGTATCTACAATCATATTTATTATCTATCCATGATAATAATTTCGCTTGATCTCCATTAGTATCTTTACAGCATAAACTACCAGTATTTATTGTTTCACAAAATTCATCAAAAGAATTAAGTATTAATTCTGTAATAACTCCTTTACTCGAATTTCTTGAACCATAAATTAGATTCCATTTCTTGTCTTCCATACACGCAAAGAACATTCTTGAATAATTATTTAATAAATGATTTAATGGTTCTGTTTGTATTTTTTGTTCTTCTTCATTCAATTCATCAAAATTAGTTGTTGTAAATGCTGGTTTAAAAACTTTATTCATTACACTGTTTTCAATTTCTTCTGGTGTATATTTGGTAAAATCTAATAATTTTATTTCTTGATAATTGTAATTACATATTTTTCTGGTATAATATCCATCTGGATAATATTTATTTATTTTATCTTTATCATCCCAACTAATAAAATCAAATTTTCCATTCATTTCTTCACCTTTTTTATCATGATTAATTTTTAATATACCATCTTGAAAAGGTATAGAATGTCTATTACTAATAGATAATTTTATATGAAAATCATTAATTAAATTATTAGATTTTTGTAAAATACTTTCAAATGTATTTAATACATTATTATATCCGTTATTATTTGCTGTATAATTACTATAAATTGTTTCCATTTCTCCTAAATTTTCATTAAAAATATCTTTTGCTTTTTTGATATCTCTATCTATAAATTGTCCTAAACAAGATTTTTTTCCATTACAAAACCATTTATTATTATATTTGAAATAATAAATATAACTTTCACCTCTTACACTGCAAAATACATCATCTTTATATTTTTCATATAAATATTCTGCCATCTGAATATCAGTATAAAATTTTTCTTCATCAACATCATCATCATCTTCATCTTCAATATTTTCTAATAATTCTTTATATTGAACTGGTATTTTCATTTCCTTATAAGTAAATTCAACTTTGTAATTTGTTTTTTCAAAAATATAATCATTTATTTTTTTCAATAATTCATCAGTATTTAAATTTTTATTTTTCTTAATTTTTAATCCATCGTATTCTAATGTGCCGATTTTAATATTTAAATGGGTTAATTTATCAATTACAAGATCTAAAATTTTACTTTCAATTGATTGATAAACTAACGACATGAAAGTGCCTTTTTCAAAAGATGGTTTTTCTTTTTTTATATATTA
>CAYVIG010000139.1:2333-5555 GCA_964451445.1 uncultured Dehalococcoidia bacterium | reverse complement strand
TCCTAATTTTCTTAAATTGTTCTAAATCTTTAATATTATGATATAAATTTTCTATTTCTATTTTTAAAGGTATTAATGAGGGTATATTTTGATGACCACCACCATTTAAGATTTTAATTAATGCTTTTTTAATTTCTCTTTCATCTGTTGTCTTTAAAGATTCAGTTATATCGTTTATGAAATAATCTTTGTTATTATAACAGTTTAGTAATGATGGATAATTTGAAATATCTAAATTCAAGTTAATTATTAAATTTATATAAATAGATACTTGTGAGTTTTTCATATCTATATCATCATATACATTACCGTAAATAATATTCCTTAATTCTCTTAACATCAAAGTAGAACAAATATTTTTTTTGATTATCCTCCTCCCTATAGGATTATTATAATATACAATAGTCAAACCTTTCTTAGCATTATACATATTAGAAAAAGTATAATAATCATTTTTAAAAATATCATCATCAATATGATCTATGATTTTACCTACATTTTTTAACATCTTATTATCACATATTTCAGTAATTTTATAATTCTTTTTATTATCCATGTTGTAAAAACTATTAAATTTCTCAATCTTCGGTTTTAAACACATTATATTATTCTTCAACATTTTTTTATTATATATTATATTTAGAAAATTATTCTTTAAATGATTGTAAAGAATAATTAATTGATTAATTATATTATTTTAAATTAATTTAAAGATAAATAATATATTATATATATATATAAAAAGATGAATGAAAATAATAAGAAAAGCGTTGGAAGACCAAGAAAATATCAAAATGGATTAGCAAAAGATTATACGAATCAGTCTAATTATAATCAGATTTATTATGAAAAAACTAAAGAACATAGAAGACTTAAAAATGCCGAAAAAAGCAAAGAATCAATTGTATGCGATTGTGGTAGAACACTTAGTAAAAATAAATATGAAAAACATTTACAAACACAATTACATCAACGATTTTTACAGAAAAAACAATTAAATAATAATTTAATTAATCTTTCTTAAAATTAAAATATTGTATTATAATAGTATTTGTTATTACTCGGAACTATAACAACCTTTTAAAAATCCTCAAAATCCTCCTTTTTGGTTTTTTTACATTTTTACCTCCAAGACGGCATTTATTATAAGTCAGCAAGAGCTGCAAACCTATTATTAGATTTTATAGAAAAATCATTTATATTTTTTGTATAAAATTTATTTTTAGAATTAATATCATCATTAATTATTTTATTATGATCATTAATTTCATATAAATATTTTTTCAAAGTTTGATTTTTAGATATTTTATAATCTATACAATTAGTATTAGAACATGTCTTATCTGAATTCTGCTTATTATTTTTTTTCGTATTACTATTATTCTTATTTACATAATTTGATTCATTAATATTTTTTAATTGTATTATTTCAATTTCTAATTTCTTCCGTTTTTTCTTTTCACATTCAACCAAATAATCAGAAATTAAAACATTATAAATTAAATCTTGTTTATTTAGTTTATTCAATTCTCTTTCTAATATTATAGTTTCTGGTTGTTGTAGATAATTTAATTGGAGAGCATTTATATATTTAACACCTCTATAATACAACATTTATATATATATTATTTTATTATTTTTAAAATTTTTTTACAACTTTAAAAATAATAAAAAAATTAGAATATAATTTCAATGAATATAAAAAAAATAAATACTTATTTACAATATTCATCGACTATTCCTTGAACATATATCGAAAAATATGGATCTGGTATTCTTTTAATAATATCATTATCATCTTTACATTTATACCAACAATATAAATTATTAAAAGTTTCTTCTTTATTGTCTTCTACTATCTGGCATTCAAAAGGCAATTCAACTAATTCCATATACTTCACCATATCTTTAATTGATATATTACCATCTTTTATAAATCCTTCAAAATTATTTATAAAATCATTAACTTCATTATCATTCATTTATATATATATATTATTTATATATTTTTTTTTAAATTTAATATTCACTTGATAAATTACCATCAGCATCTCTCATAAATTGTATTTGGCATATCGCATAAGTATCTATTTGCTGTATGGCATCGGCAAAAGCACTTCTTAAAAATCTTAATGAAACTGGCATCGCAGTAGAAGCAGTATCTATACCATTATGGATATTATCATCATGACCATATGGTTCTGTAGATACACCAATTAAACCTGCACCATTATTATTTGAACCTTGAGCATAGGACTCATTATTAATTAAACCATGTCCAGATAATGAACCTTTTAATCCTCTTACAACTCGTTTCACTTCACTAAATGCTTCACTAATATTTATTGATGTATTACCAGCAAGTATAACCCTTGTATTTGCAGCAGTTCCACCAGTCGATAAAATTGCACCACCATTTGCTAAATTAATTTCAATTTGTTGCTGAGGATAGTTGTCCGAACCGATTTGATACTGGTAATTTGCAAGACCTTGAATGGAGGATTTAGATAAAGAATAATCTGTAAATGATGCTAATTCTGCTTGTGTTCTAAAAACAGATAATAAACCTTTCAATACATAACATCTTACCGATAATTGAACTACATCATTAGCATTAATAGTCCCAGCAGTTGTATTAATATGATGACTAAATGTGCTACCAGTCCATGATAATGCTCTATTATTTAAATTCATTCGTGCCATTAAATCGGCGTCTGAAATTCTAACAGCAGGTGCAGCTAAAATACAATTTTGAACAGAATATGTCCCTGCACCTGCACTCCATCTAAAACTATCTTGTGCAGTTCCGAAGGTCAATTCTAAAACAAATCCAGAATTTGGTGGTAAATAATTTTTATGGTCTGGATTAAACCAAGCACCTTTTAATCTTATTTCATAATGTCGCATTATACCATTAGTAAGAGTATCGCTTTGTTCTTGATTATAACCTCTTCCACCAACATTATTAGCATAATCAATATTACCTGCAGCATTTGTTAAAACCATTCCAGTTTCAGTTGTAATCGCACCTGCAGGTGCAATTGCTGCAACTTGAATGGGTGTAAAATCGTATTTCCATGGTGATCCATCTAATGTCCCAGATCCTACACTTTCACTAAAATCTTTTGTATAATGATCTATTATATTTGATAATAATCCATATGACTCCAATCTCTCGAGTTCTGCACCCTGCAAATTTAGCACCCTTATGCGATTAATGAC
>CAYVIG010000139.1:0-2323 GCA_964451445.1 uncultured Dehalococcoidia bacterium | reverse complement strand
CAGAGTCGTCTAAACTTAAACTGTTTGCTCCGTGTGTATTTGTTAAATCAAACCCTAATACCGCTTGATTAAGATCTAAAAACGATCCAGATTGGACTGGTATCCTACATACATTATTAGTTTCTGTAAATACTGAAGCATTTTCAGCATTAAATTTTGTTAAATGTCTTTCTGCTCTATATCCCTCATGTTTTCGCATGGATGGATATTTTATTCCGATTGGTTCAACTTTATTAATTCTTGGTGCTTCTGTCGCATTTCCATTCTCTCGTTCCATTATGTTTATAATATTAGATAATATAAAAAAAATTAAACAAATAAATTAAATTAAATTAAATTAACTTATTTTTTTGATGATTTAATTAAAATATCTATTATTCTTATGGTTCTATAATTACATTATCCATACCAAAAGGTCGAACTGATCTATAATATGGGACACTCCTCCTTTCTGAAATTGGTCTGCCAAGAGGTGGTGGATAATGGATATCACGCACATATTCACGAAGTGGTGTATCTCTTCTATGTGTTCCTTCTTCTAATATTCTTTCACGAATTAATGGAGTTCTTCTAAATATTTGTAATAGATCATTTGCCAATCGCATTAAAATTTGTGGTGATTTCATCAAATTACCTACTCCAATTCTTTCCTCTATACCCACAATACCAGTTAATTTTGCTAATGCGTTCATAACATTCGTATCACCTTTCTCATATCCAGATGTTTCTTTAAAATCTGTTCTATTCATAAAATGTTTAAGATCATGACTTGGAAAATATAGATCTTTGTTTTTATCTAATATATCTTGTTTTGGTTTTAATGTTATTATATCTCCTTCACCCAATCCACTATAAGAAACTAAATCATTTTGAATCCTATAATTTTTAATATCGCAATTATTACCGATACAATTAAAAGTTTCATCTATACTTGGAAATATTCCAGTGCCATGATTAAATGTAATTGCCTTATTATTTGTGGGATGTTTTGTTAATGATTTTCTTGCAAGAGTTCCACCTAAACTAAATCCAGTAAAAACTATATTATAATCTGGATATAAATTTTCTAATCTATCTATAATTCTAATATCTGTTTCTGCCAACATCCCATCAATTCCTAATGGATTCATCATGCCACGAAAAGAAGGAAATATAGATTTACTTAAACTACCTAAATAAGTTTCCAAATCCATAGATGCTTGACTTAAAACATCTGTAAAATATGAATTTTCCATTAAATCATCTATACTTTCTTTTTCATCTATTAATTTATGTAATTCAAGTCGTTCATCATGTGATAATCTCAAATCAAACAACACTTTTAATTTATCACCTAATCTTTTAAAGTCTGTGCCTTTAAATGCGATTACAATCTCTTTTTTATTATTATTTATATATGATGCTACATTAATATTACTATACTTCTTCATATATTCATAATTTTTATCTATAATATTATCTCTATGCAGTTTTCCTTTGAATGCTTCATCCGCAAATTTAGAATATTTTAGATCATCTTTAATTTCTAATTCTTTTTCAGTTAAAGATTCTACAACATCTCTAAAAGGTATTTCACTTCCAGTTTTTAAAGCAATACTATCATAAAATTTAGTCATTTTATCAAAATCTAAAATATTTTCAGATGGTTCTATTTCTTGACTTACATCGATTTCTTCAACTTGTGGTCTGATTTTTTCTTCTATATTATCATACATGTCTTTCATTTGTTGTAATGTATTAGATTCTTCAACATCGCCCATATTGTTTATATATTTATATAAGTTAAAAATATTATATTTCTAAATTATATAAATGATAAGTAATTGGTTTTACGATGCTAAATATGAACAAAATAAAAATTTGGCAAAAGAAATAATTGATAATATAGATACAAAAATAAAAGAATTATCTAAAAAAAATGATAAATTATGTAGTGATGATTACGATTATATAGAAAAAAAAACTATTATAATTAGTTCATTAAAATATTTCTATAGTCTATAATTATTTTTGTATTTCATCATCAATTTCTTCATAGGGTTCATCTTCACTAAAAATAATTTTATCAAATTTTACATAGTATTTATCCTTTGTAGGTGCATTTATAATTACATAAAGGAATGAATATGGATTTTTCCATGCTTGATATAATACTTCATCTTGTAAATCTGGTGATAGATCAAACATTAATTCATCTTTTATTTTTCTAATTTCGTTTGCATTACAAGACCTATATATTATAACACCAGTTAAGGAGTTTCGAAATTCCTAATTTCGTTTGCATTACAAGACCTATATATTATAACACCAGTTAAGGAGTTTC
>CAYVIG010000138.1:0-7104 GCA_964451445.1 uncultured Dehalococcoidia bacterium | reverse complement strand
CTCGACCAAACCCGCCTGCCCTCCGAAGAAGTCATCGTGGAGCGCACGGGTATCTGGAAGCCGTCAATGCTATCAAGACGATGCAGGTACGCGGTGCACCAGCCATCGGCGTGACTGCTGCTTACGCAGTGGCAATGGCCGCCAGGGATACGGATATTGCCGACAAACCCGCCTTCATGGAGCAACTCAACCACGCCGGGGCCACCATCAAAGCCGCGCGACCCACCGCCGTCAACCTGATGTGGGCAGTTGACCGCATGATCGGCATCGCTGATGCAGAACCGGACGCCGCCAGCATAAAAATCCGCCTCCTCGCCGAAGCCGTCGCCATGGAAAAAGAGGACGAGGTCATCAACCGCCGCATGGGGGATCACGGTAAAGACCTGATTCCAGAAGGCGGTTCAGTCTTGACCCACTGCAACGCTGGCGCGCTGGCCACCGCCGCCTTTGGCACGGCTGTCGGTGTCATCAGAGCCAATTGGGAAAACGACAAACGGTTCAGCGTGTTCAACACCGAGACCAGACCCTTCCTTCAAGGCGCCAGGTTGACCGCCTGGGAGTTCAAGAAACTTGGCATACCGTCGACTCTGGTGGTGGACTCGGCCGCCGGAATGCTGATGCGGCGTGGAGAGATCGGCTGTGTGATAACTGGAGCTGACCGGATTGCCGCCAACGGCGACACTGCCAACAAGATCGGCACTTACAGCCTGGCAGTACTGGCCAAAGAAAATGGCATCCCCTTCTACGTCGCCGCTCCAATCAGCACAGTGGACATGAGCCTGAGTAACGGCGACCAGATCGAGATAGAGGAACGTTCCTCCGACGAAGTAACAGAGTTCCAAGGCGTTCCAGTTGCCCCAGATGGTGTTGAAGCGTTCAACCCGGGATTCGATGTCACCCCTGCCCAATATGTCAGTGCGATCATCACCGAAGCCGGAATCGCCCGTCCTCCATTCAAACAGAGCCTACGGTCAGCAGTCGATTCGGCCGAGTAGATACAGAACCTATGAGCACAACGAAACAAGCGACAATAGCGGTGATCGGCGGCAGCGGTCTGTATGAGATGGATGGCCTGACGGGCGTTGAAACCGTAAATGTGGATACGCCCTTCGGCAAACCCAGCGACTCTATAATGGTCGGCGAACTGGAGGGAGTGAGAGTGGCGTTCCTGCCACGTCATGGCAAGGGCCACCGATTCAACCCAACCCATATTCCCGTGAGAGCCAACATCTACGCACTCAAGACGCTTGGTGTTGAACGGATCATCTCCGTGAGCGCTGTCGGCAGCCTGAAAGAGGAGTTCGCGCCGCTGGATCTGGTGATTCCAAGTCAATTGATTGACCGAACCAGATTGCGGGAGAACACCTTTTTCGAGACCGATATAGTCGTCCACGTGGCAATGGCCGAGCCGTTCTGCGCCGACACCAGCCACGCGGTTCACCATGCCGCTCAAGCCCTGGATATAAACGTCCACGCCGGCGGCACCATGGTCGTGATGGAGGGACCCGCGTTCTCCACCAAGGCAGAATCGTTCATGTACCGTTCCTGGGGAGCAGACATAATCGGCATGACCGCCCTGCCTGAGGCAAAGCTGGCCCGTGAAGCTGAGATGTGCTACGCCACCATGGCCTGGATCACCGACTACGACTGCTGGCATCAATCAGCCGAGTCCGTAACTGTCGACATGGTCATTGCCAACCTGATCAAGAACGTAGAAACTTCCAAAGCTATGCTTAAAAAGGTTATTCCCACATTAGGTGGAGAACGCACCTGCTCCTGTGAATCAGCCTTGAGAGATGCGATCATCACTCAAAAAGACCATATACCGGAAGACTTAAAACGAAAACTTGCCCCGGTAACGGGTAGATATTTAAGCTAGGGACCGGCAAGGTCCAGGAGGACATAGATGCCTAGACAAGATCCAGGCGAGCCCTACTTCAGGGTTGATTCAGCGGAAGGACAATCCATCGTTGCTGCGGATCCAGACGGCACCGTGGTGATTGATGTTCGACGGGACGACGAATGGGTAACCGGTCACGTAACCGGTGCCATCCACATCCCAGTGGACGATCTGACCGACCGGATCAGCGAGATTCCCACCGACAAGAAACTCCTATTCATCTGCGCCGCCGGTGTCCGAAGCGGGCTGGCCTGTGAGATGGTCGGGGCAATGGGTTACGATTCAGAAAACCTTTACAACATCGATGACGGCACTCCCTCATGGATCGCCGGTGGTCATCCAACATCGTACGGTGACGACGCTTAACACAAGAGATATCCATCAAGACAACGTAATTCTTAAAACGTAGTCAAAAATTGCGGGTCCGTAAAACACATATAAACGAGACCTGACGCAAGGAGAACAACTTGGCATCACAACAGACCAAAGGGGACGTTAAAGACCTGTCCCTGGCTAAAGACGGAGTTAACAAGATTGAATGGGCCGGACGCGAAATGCCCGTATTGGAGCTCATCCGAGCGCGATTTGAGAAGGACAAGCCTCTCACCGGTATTCGCATGTCTGCCTGCTTGCATGTGACCAGCGAGACGGCCAACCTGGCTATCGCCCTTCGTGATGGCGGAGCAGACCTGACCCTCTGCGCCAGCAACCCGCTCAGCACCCAGGATGACGTTGCGGCAGCGCTGGTTCAGGAATACGGTATCCCTACCTTCGCCATCAAGGGCGAGAACGATACGACTTACTATGAACACCTGGAGTCGGCTTTGGCCGTCAAACCCCAGGTGACCATGGACGACGGAGCAGACCTGCTGACCCTGCTTCACACCAAGCATTCAGACCTGCTGCCGGACGTTGTCGGTGGCACAGAAGAGACCACCACCGGCGTCATCCGCCTAACCGCCATGTCCGCTGAGGGTCAATTGAAGTACCCGGTCATTGCCGTCAATGACGCCGAAACCAAGCACTTCTTCGACAACCGCTACGGCACCGGTCAGAGCACACTGGACGGCATCACTCGGGCCACCAACATCCTGTGGGCGGGACGACGCGTCGTTGTCTCCGGCTACGGTTGGTGCGGACGCGGTGTCGCCTCCCGTGCCAAGGGCATGGGCTCTCATGTCATCGTCTGTGAGACCAACCCGGTCCGCGCGCTGGAAGCTGTCATGGACGGGTTCCAGGTCATGCCGATGATCGAGGCCTCGAAGACTGGTGAGGTGTTCATCACCGTGACCGGCGGCCTGCACGCTGTGGGCCGAGAGCACATCGAAGTCATGCCCAGTGGTGCGATTCTCTCCAACAGTGGTCACTTCAATGATGAGATCGACATCGACTCCCTGAAGGAAATGTCCACTTCCAGCCGGGAACTGCGACCCTTCGTCGAAGAATACACGATGAAAGATGGTCGTTTAATCTACCTGCTGGCCGACGGCCGATTGGTCAACCTGTCCGCCGCTGAGGGTCATCCCTCCGCAGTGATGGACATGAGCTTTGCTAACCAGGCTCTCTCCGCAGAGTACATCTACGTCAACAAGGGCAAATTGCCCATCGGCGTCCACGTTGTGCCTGCAGACATGGACGCCGAGATCGGACGACTGAAGCTCCAGTCCATGGGCATCAGCATCGATGTGTTGACCACCGCCCAGCAGAAGTACCAGGACAGTTGGCAAGAAGGAACCTAAGCTAACCCTCGCTATCTAGAATCAACCGAATTGCACGGCCTGGGGCTTGAGTAAACCCCAGGTCAAATACAGGAGAAATTATCATGCCAATGCTCTTTCATGAGTCCCCTAGCTATCTGCTGACATCAGAGTCGGTTACAGAAGGTCACCCGGACAAACTCTGTGACCAAATCTCAGACGGTGTCTTGGACGCCGTCCTCAGAGACGACCCCATGGGCCGCGTTGCCTGTGAGACCGCCGTCACCAATGGTCTGGTAGTGGTCATGGGTGAGATCACCACATCTTCCTATGTGGACGTTCCCACAATCGTCCGCGACACCCTGGCCCGGGCTGGCTACACCGACTCCGAATACGGTATAGACGCCACCAGCTGTGGAGTCATGGTTGCCATCCAAGAACAATCCCAGGACATCAGCAAGGGTGTCACCACCGCCTTGGAACAACGCGGTGACGCCGCTGAAGAAGCCATGCTGGCCACCGGAGCCGGCGACCAAGGAATGATGGTCGGATTCGCCTGTAACGAGACTCCTGAACTTCTCCCCCTCACTGTCAGCCTTTCCCAGAGATTGGTTGAACAGTTGGCCTTGGTCCGGAAAGAGGGAATTGTTCCTTATCTCCGCCCAGACGGCAAGTCACAGGTCACCGTTGAATATCGCCATGGTGTCGCCGCCCGCGTAGACACAGTGGTCATCAGCACCCAGCACGACCCAGAAGCAACCAACGAGCAGATCGAAAGGGACGTTACAGACCACGTCATCAAAAAGATCGTCCCCTCCAACCTGATTGACGCCGACACCAAAATCTTTGTGAACCCCAGCGGACGGTTCGTCATCGGAGGCCCTGCCGGTGACAGCGGACTGACCGGCCGGAAGATTCTGGTCGACACCTACGGCGGCATCGCCCGTCACGGCGGTGGAGCATTCTCCGGGAAGGATCCGACAAAGGTTGACCGCTCGGCCGCGTACGCTGCCCGCTACGTCGCCAAGAACCTGGTTGCCGCTGGCCTAGCCGACCGCGCCGAGGTACTGGTCTCCTACGCCATTGGTGTGGCAACTCCCATCTCGGTGGCAGTTGAGACCTTCGACACGAACAAGGTGGACAGCGAAAAGATCCACGAGCTGGTCGCCAAGCACTTTGATCTGCGTCCCGCAGCCATCATCCGTGACTTGGATCTGCGCCGCCCCATCTACCAGCCCACAGCCGCCTACGGCCACTTCGGCCGCGAAGGACTGAACCTGAGCTGGGAGCAGACCGACAAGGCCGACGCTCTACGCGCAGATGCCGGGCTTTAGCCATTAGCTGACGGCTATCAGCCGCAAGCTTTACTTCTAGCAATAAAAAAGGGCCTTCGGATTAATCCCGAAGGCCCTTTTTTATTGCTGACATTTTGGGGAGCTATCTCATTCACTGTCACTCTGAACGGAGCAAAGGGGGTTTTTGTACTTGTTCAGCGCTATTACACTGGCAACGAGATTCTTTCCCGACCAATCGGAGCCTCGGAATGACCTTTCAACAGTACGTAGCTATTGACGCTGCAAAACTGCTTACAACGGGCGTTGCTTGAGATATGCTGTTGGCATCAAGGCATCTGGGAGCTGATTTGACGGATATTAGATTTGGAACAGACGGCTGGCGCGCTCTGATCGCGGAGGATTTCACCTTTGAAAACGTGGCCCGTTGTGCTGAAGGTCTGTGCGCCCACCTGAAAGAAATCGGAGTGGCAGACCGGGGCCTGGTTGTAGGCTATGACACCAGGTTCCTATCTCCGGAGTTTGCCCAAACAGTCGCCGACGTCTGCTCTGCTCGGGGGATCAAAGTCTACCTGGCGAATAAGTCTGACCCCACTCCTGTCCTCAGCTACAACGTGCTGCACCAACAGGCTGGCGGCGCAGCTATCATCACCGCCAGCCACAACCCTGGGCAATGGAACGGGTTCAAGTTCAAACCTGACTACGCCGGAAGCGCCACTCAGGAGATTACAGACCGGCTGGAGCAATCCATAGCCCAGATACCGGCCAGAACTGTCAACAGCATCGCAGAGGGCCGCAATAGCAGCCTCATCGTTGAAATGGACTCCACACCACCCTACTTTGAGAGAATCGCTGCACTCGTCGACTTGGACACCATCAAGGCGGCGGGGTTGAACGTCTACATCGACTCTATGTACGGGGCGGGCGGCGGCTACCTGCCGACCATCCTGTCCGGCGGCAAGACCACCGCCACAGAGCTACACGGCACCCGTAACCCAGCCTTTCCAGGGATGGAGCAGCCAGAACCCATCGCCCGCAATCTGACGGAGATTTCGGCCCTCATGGCCAAGAACAGTGCATCAGTGGGAATCGCGTTAGACGGCGATGCAGACAGGGTGGGCATCCTTGATGAGAATGGCCAGTTCGTCACCACCCTGGATACTTTCTCGATACTGGCGCAGTACCTCCTAGAGCAGAAGCAGATGCGCGGCGCTCTAGTAAAGGGGGTTACATCATCCATTGCGCTGAACAAGCTTGGTGAGGCCTACGGAGTGGACGTCCACGAGCTGCGGGTGGGTTTCAAGAACATTGGCCCCAAATTTAGCGAGGTTGATGCGCTGATGGGCGGCGAGGAGAGCGGCGGCTTCGCCTTCCAGGGTCACATACCGGAACGCGATGGGATCCTGAGCGGCCTTTATTTTCTGGAGTACATGGCGACCACCGGAGATAGTCCCACCCAGTTGCTCCAACGGTTGATCGACAAAGTGGGTCCTCATTCCTACCGCCGGCGAGACATCGGGTTCCAAGCGTCGGATAGAGAACGAATCCTCGGCCTGATAGACAGTCCTAGGCTTACAGAGATCGCCGGAGTTCCGATTCTGAATACAGACACCATCGACGGCAAGCGGTTTCACATCTACGATGGCTGGCTGGCGATGAGGTTCTCTGGTACTGAACCCCTGCTGCGCATATATGCCGAGGCCGCGAATCAGGAGATGGTTACCCGCCTGTTGGATGGGGCTGTGGAGTATCTGGGCGTCTAGCACCTAGGGGCCTATTCAAGGAAGCGCAGCCCGGATTAAAACACACCTTTGATACGCCTCTCTCAGGTGGACTTAGATATCCGGTGGAATTTATTGCTCGTGATGCTGGACCTTGGGCAGTGGCCGACGGGTCAGTGTTGTTGGCCGTTCCAGCGGCGGTGATCCTGATGGGAGTCCCGGCGATATTCTCAACCCCAGCAGACAACGGCAAGCCTTCATATCGATTCCGGGGACGCTCCGAGTCGTCTTGGAGCTTGTCCTGTAGGTGTAGCGATTGCAGGTGCCTGGCTGGTGTGGCCGCCCTGGGAGGGCTTGTTATTAACGGTTATTACGATCGCTGCCCTGATTATAAGAAGGCTGCCCATCCGATGGTTGCTTCAGGCGCTGCCACTTAATCCGCCCACAGCTTAAGAAAGAATAAAGCCCACTCCGGTAAAAGGAGTGGGCTTTAT
>CAYVIG010000137.1:0-7148 GCA_964451445.1 uncultured Dehalococcoidia bacterium | reverse complement strand
CCATAGGTAGGGTTGAGTTGGATGGGATGAAATACAGCGAGAAAGCCTACTCGGGTTTTTGGCGGTGAATCACTAGGATGCGGTCCATTCCGGCCATATCTTTCTCAATGTCGGTTGAACCATTAGGGAAGTGTTGGAGGGCAAGTTCCGCTACTATAGGAATCTGCTCTGGGTCCATCTCTAGCAGCATGATTCCGTGATTCTTGAGTTTGTCTTCGGCCTGTACCAACATGCGTCGTATAAGGTCCAACCCATCGGCGCCACCGTCCAGCGCTCGCACGGGTTCTTTTTGGACCTCGGGTTGCAACGTCGGTATTCGGTCTGTGGGAATATAGGGGAGGTTGGCCACAACCAAGTCGACCGGCTCTGGCACGGCGTCGAGAAGATCGCCGATGGCAAGGGTCACACGGTCACCGACGCCATGGGCCCTTATGTTATAAGCCGCCACATCCAGAACTTCGTCGGTCACATCCACTGCGAATATTCGGCCCATCGGGAGATGAATTGCCAGGTTGATGGCGATGGCCCCGCTGCCAGTGCCAACATCAGCGACGGTCAGGTCAGTTGACTCCATGCCCATCATCGCCATGAACAGGGCATGCTCCACCAGTCCCTCTGATTCGGGCCGGGGGATGAGCACCGCCGGCGTCAGCACTACATTGATGCCGTAGAACTCGCGCTGTCCCAGGATGTAGGCAAGGGGTTCCCGGGTGTAGCGTCGCTCCAGAAACTCGTCCAGAGCGGATTGCTGCTGTTCGGTAACTTCGGTTTCTTGCTCGGCGAAGATGGCCTGACGAGGCATACGCATAACGTTCATCACCAGGACTTCCGCCTCTAGCCTGGCGTCCGGTATTCCGGCTGTTTCAAGTGTGTGATGGGTATCTTGAATGACGGTACGAAGAACAGCCATGGGCGTATTTCTATCCTATCGAGGCAAACAAATATCAGGGGCTGAAAAGTTCCGCGGATAAGGAAACCGCCGGAGTGAACCAAGCCCGGGTTCGCAGTTTAGGTGGTGGTTTCAGCTAAGAGTCGCTCTTCCTCCCAGGCACTAAGGCGATCAAACATGTCTTCTAAGCCGCCGTCCATCAGACGTGGGATACCGTGGAAGTTGACATTGCTGCGGTGGTCGGTAACCCGATCCTGGGGGTAGTTGTAGGTGCGAATCTTCTCGGACCGTTCTGCCCCGGCCACCTGGGAACGGCGAGCCTCGCTCTCCTCAGAGTCCTTCCGTTCCTGTTCTGCTTCATATAACCGGGAGCGCAACATCGACATGGCACGTTCTTTGTTCTTGTGCTGTGAACGCTCATCTTGGCAGACAACTGTCAAACCGCTGGGTTCGTGAACGATACGGACGGCCGTCGCCACTTTGTTCACGTTCTGACCACCATGTCCCCCAGCATGGAAGATGTCGATCCTCAGTTCGTTAAGATCGACTTTCAATTCAACTTCGTCAACCACCGGAAGTACTACAACGGTAGCTGTCGAGGTATGGATTCTACCCTGTGTCTCTGTGGTGGGAATTCGCGGTACTCTGTGAACGCCGCTCTCAAACTTCATGCGACTGAAGACGCCCTTGCCTTCAATCTGGAAAACGATCTTGTTGAAGCCGCCTACCTCTGTGGGGTTGGAATCCAGGACTTCTACTTTCCAGCCCTGGTTGATCGCGTAGCGTGAGTAGGCGCGGTACAGGTCGGCGGCGAATATCCCGGCTTCGCCTCCGCCGGTGCCGGCACGGACTTCAACGATCACGTCCCGCGCGTCGTTGGGATTCTGGGGGAGCAAGGCCACCCGCAAAGACTGGGTAAGATCTTCCAGTTTTTCCTGGGCTTCGACCATCTCTTCTTTGGCCATGGCGACCAGTTCTGCGTCTGAGCCGTCCCGCACGAGGGATTCAAGGTCTTCGATCTCTTCCGATAGAGCCTTGTATTTTTCGCCGATTCCAACCAGGTTTTCCAGGGATGCTCGCTCACGGGCTAAGACCTGAACCTGGCCGAAATCGGCCGCAATATCAGGGTCTCCCATGGACTCTTCAATCTCGTGGTAGCGTTTGATGACCGGGTCTAGTTTGTCGAGCATGCTGGCCATAGTTGTACTTCTGTTGCTAAACGGTTGAGAGATAAATAACGCAACATATTATTGTTGAATCAGGGGTGTCGGAAACCACAATATCATTCCCAGTTTAACTGACGTAATGGGGAGAAACAAGCATGATTACCCTATTCCACGAGGGGTTGGCGTAGATAATTTCGGGTTGAGTCGGCCCCTCAGATGACGACGTATCTTTCAGTTTTGCCCTTCGGGTTTCACGCCCCAATGCATCGCTACCGTCCCAAAACCCAACCGCTTGAACTGGACATTTTCCAATCCCAATGTGGACAGCATTTCCGCCAGGCGTTTGGCCTCAAGGAAATAGTCCACCGATTTTGGCAGGTAGGAATAGGCCGATCGCTCTCCGGCAGCTAGGCGCCCGATCAATGGGATTATGCCGTGGAATATGGGCCTAAAGAGCGCCGACCTTATACCAGGGCTCATGGGAGAAAGCTCAAGTATTGCCATCCGACCGCCGGGCCTGATAACCCGAATCATCTCTGAAAGGGCTTTTTCGATGCTGGGCATGTTTCGGAGACTGAACCCCGCGGTGGCGCAGGCAAAACTATCATCAGTGAAGGGAAGCGAAAGGGCATCGCCGATCATCATGGTAATCACATCGGAGGTGCCAGCGGCTCTTGCTTTGGCGTTGGCCTGAATAACCATGCCCTGGAGGAGGTCCAGACCCACGGTGTGTTCCAACCCTGGACGCCGGGACAATTCCATGGCCAGGTCTCCAGTGCCGCAGGAAACATCTATCGCCGAACCACTGAGGTTCTCTGCCGCCAATACCGCCGTTTGTTTCTTCCAGTGCCGGTGCTTCCCAAAGGTCATCAGGTCGTTCATCAAGTCATAACTACCGGAGATTCGGGAGAACATGTCAGCAACGTAACGCTGCTTCTCTGCGCCTTCCAGTTCAACCATGGTGTGATGCCGATTCGCCGTCTGGGCCTTGATATTGCATCTCGTCAGGCATCGCTTGGTCCAAGCCCAGAGCAACAAGAACCCGGGCTACAACGAAATCCACTATGTCGCTGATTCCCTGCGGCTTCAGGTAGAAAGCTGGTTCAGGCGGAAGCACCACAGCCCCCATCTGGCTGAGCGCCAGCATGTTATTCAGGTGGATGCTGTGCAAGGGCGATTCCCTCGGTACCAGGACCAGAGGACGCCTTTCTTTTAGGCAAACGTCTGCACTCCGAAGTAACAGGTTGCCGGAGAGTCCGTTGGCCAAGGACGCGATGCTATTCATGCTGGCCGGAATTACGACCATCCCTGAAGTTGGGTAGGTTCCACTGGCCACTGGCGCCCGCAAATCATTGATGGGGTGATGGACAAACGCTGGGTGTTCTTGCCATTCGATTAATGTGTCGTTGAAATTCTCGCCCATCTCCGCCTGCCAGACCAAGCGTCCAGCATTGGAGCAGAGGGCAACGGTGGGTATGTCGCGGCGCAAGAGGGCATCCACCATGGCTCGGGCCATCACAGCGCCACTGGCTCCGGTTATTCCGACTATCACCGGGTCCGTCATAGCCCTACCGCCAGAACCGTGAACACGAACAGGACCATGGAGATAACACTGTTGTACTGGAAGAGGGGTGACCGAAGCTTGGACAGGTCATCGGCCTTTACGAGACTGTTCTCGAAAGCAAGTAGTGCGGTGGCGATGCCCCAGCCGATGAAGTAGTAGAAAGAAAGGTCCAACCAGAATCCCAAAGTTAGCAAAGCAACTGAAGCGGTTGCGTGCATCAATTTGGTTGTCCGCAAAGCTACTACAACCCCAAAACGTTTGGGGAAGGAATTAACGCCGTACTTACGGTCAAACTCAAGGTCGGCACAGCCGTAAATGATATCGAACCCGCCTGCCCAGAGAGCGACCACTGCAGATAGAAGCACTGGCTCAGGGTCGAGTCGGCCGGTGACGGCAATCCAGGCCGCTGAAGGGGAGATTGCCAACGCCCAGCCCAGGAAGAAATGACAGGCCCAGGTGTAATACTTGGCGAAGGAATAACCGACCACGTAGAAAGCTGCCACTGGAGACAGAGCTAAAGCCAGGCCGTTCAGTTGGGCAGCAGCGAAGAAGAAGACCACACTACCGATCACCATCAGTCCAAACACCTCGCCCGGTTTTAGGAGTCCGGTGGGTAAGTGCCGGGTCGCGGTCCTTGGATTGTGGACGTCTTCTTTCCGATGCAGGAATCGGTTGGCGGCCATACCCAAGGTCCTAACCCCGGTCAGGGCCGCGGTGGTCCAGATGAAGACACTCCAATCTGGCCAGCCATCTGCAGCCAAGACCATTCCCATGAAGCAGAATGGCAGGGCGTATAGAGATTCCCAAATGCGGATGGTGGTGAGGTAACGGGGAACTCTGGTGGCGATGATTCCCGCTGGGGTTGTTATGACACTGGAGGCCGACATGCTGATTATCTTCTCACATCGCCACTAAAAACGGGAAGATTGGAATCCTCGCTGACTTTTGAACCCGGAGACCGAGCCTAATTGATGCCGTACTCGTCCCATTTCTGGTCTACCAATTCTTTGATTACTGGGTCCATTGCGATGTCCGGTGGCCATTCCCTGTTCCGTCCACTTTCCTGCGGCCTCTTGATGGTGGCGTCGATGCCCACTTTCTTGCCGAATTTAGGCGACGTCGAGCCAATATCGAGGTCGTCTATTGGCCCGTCAGCAAATACGAGATCTTCACCGGGATCGACATTGTTACTTACCCGCCAGGCGACCTCCGAGATGTTTTGAACGTCCACGTTGGCGTCTACAACTATGATAGTCTTGGTCAAACTCATCAGTCCCAGTCCCCAGAGACCGTGCATGACCTTTCTTCCTTGACCGGGATATTCTTTCTTGATGGAAACTATAACCAGATTGTGGAATGACCCCTCTGCCGGCATGTTTATATCCACCAACTCGGGCAAGACCATCTTCATCAAGGGTAAGAAGAGCCGCTCGGTAACTTTGCCCATGTAGTAGTCTTCCATGGGCGGACGTCCGACTAATGCTGCAGGGTAGATTGGATCTTTGCGGTGGGTGATGCAAGTGACATGGAAGACGGGATACGGTTCTTCCATAGAGTAGTAACCAGTGTGGTCGCCGAAGGGGCCCTCGTCGCGTTCTTCTCCGGGAATTACATAGCCTTCGAGCACGATTTCGGCCTGGGCTGGAAGCATCAAGTCGCTGGTCTTAGCCTTTACCAGATCGACACCTTCTTCTCGGAGGAAACCGGCCATCACCATCTCGTCCATGTCCGGTGGCAGCGGCGCCGAACCGGTCCAAATGGTCGCCGGGTCTCCACCAAGGGCGACGGCGACATCCAGTTTTTCCAACCCAAGTTCGTGGCTCAGGCGATAATGGTGGGTGCCGACCTTGTGGGTCTGCCAATGCATGCCAGTGGTCTGCTTGTCGAAGACCTGCATGCGGTAGGTACCGTAGTTCTGCACTCCGGTTTCTGGATCCTTGGTTATGACCAAAGGCAGCGTAACAAAGGGGCCGCCGTCTTGAGGCCAGCTTTTGACTATCGGGAATTTGTACAGGTCAACATCTTCACCTTGGATAATCACATCTTGGCACGGTGCATTATTCACGATTTTGGGTTGGTGCGAGCCCAGTTGGACGATCTGGCCCAAAGTCCGCAGTTTGTTCATCAGGCCTTTGGGCGGCCCGTGTATCAGGTTCAAAAAACCTTCGATCCGGTCTACCAAGTCTTCGGTCTTCTCGACTCCCAAGGCCCAAGCCGTTCGCTGGTGAGTGCCGTACATGTTAATCAGCACGGGTGCATCAAATCCCGTGACATTCTCAAACAGCAGAGCCGGGCCTCCAGACTTGATCACCCGGTCGGTGATCTCCGTGATTTCAAGTTCCTGGGTCACTGGCGTGGTGATACGGCGCAAGTCGCCCTTTTCTTCCAGAAAATGAATGAACTCTCGGAGGTCTTTGAACTTCATGAGGGTTTAGGCCTTATGGACAGACTGCCTGTCGAAACAACCAGTAGATACTACAGAATGCACTGACATTGTATCCGCTTGGAAGTCGCGGCTTCAATTGGAGTGATAGACGGGTATGAAATAGACCCATAGAAATGAAAAGGGGCTGGCACATTGCCAGCCCCTTTCAACTCGTCTGAGATCGCAGATGTCACGGAATTTAAAAACTGGATGAAGACTCCGTACGCATCTTGCTGAAACAATCACTGCAATAGACTGGTCGATCACCCCGGGGCCGGAATGGCACCATGGCGTCGTTACCACATTCTGCGCAGGTGATTGGATACATCTCTTTTGGGCCGTCCTGGTACATTCCCGCTGATCGTTGTTCGGAACGTCGGACCGCCCGGCAACTGCGGCAGCGTTTTGGTTCGTTACCAAAGCCCCTGGCTTGGAAAAATTCCTGCTCTCCTGCTGTAAAGATAAACTCCCCGCCACACTCCACACAATTAAGGGTTCTATCTGTCAATGCCACTGGTTGACCTCCTGGGTCCGCCCCCCTAGTTTGGCTCTGCAGGTCGACTGATATCTGGTGGTTTACACCCTCCGGAATTTCCGGCGAACTACGATTCGACCCCGGCCTTGCATGGGGCACATTATACCCATTACAAACATGGATGCAACTAGTTTTTATGCCTATCTTTAAATGCATGGACAGAGGTAAAGGAATATTGTAATTGCTAATAAGAGACGTAATTCGTAATTACGTTGATTATTAACATCTCACTGATTCCAGATGATTGCTTGGGCTCAACTGCTTACATAACTAATATCAGTCATAGGTCGGAGCCATTAGATTTAAGAGGACGATTAAAGAGTTAAGGTAATTCCCAAAACCGCTCTATTCTTGGCTTTAGATTTTAGGCCTCAACCGGTTACGGCGTCGGAATTGGCCTGACCTTGTTCATCCACCAAGAAGCAGGAGGATGCCTTGAACACGGCCCATAATCTCTGGCCAGTTCGGACCCCCAACTCTTCCAAAGCCGCGCCCGTGATATGACAACGTAGGGTCTCCCCAGCATCTGGAGACCCTAAATTCAAGGTGACTGCATAACCTGGAGGACG
>CAYVIG010000136.1:5368-7226 GCA_964451445.1 uncultured Dehalococcoidia bacterium | reverse complement strand
GACGGGACATCAATTCCACCATGGCTTTCTGCGGAGACAACCCATCGAAGAGCACTCTGGAGGCCATCTCGGCGATGGGCATCTCCACTCCCAGCTCTTTAGCTAGAACCAGAGCAGCCTGGGTTGCGTTCACCCCTTCTGCAACGTTATCCATGGAATCCCGAATCTCGGCCCAGGAGCGGCCCTTGGCTAGTTCCTCACCCACATATCGGTTGCGGCTGAGGCGGCTGGAGCAGGTGGCCACGACATCTCCCAGACCGGCCAGTCCGGAAAATGTCAGAGGGTCGGCGCCTGCGGCAATACCCAGGCGGGTCATCTCGGCCAATCCCCTGGTGATGAATGCTGCTTTCGCGTTTTCCCCAGCGTGCATGCCATCGCCGATACCAGCGCCTAAAGCGACGATGTTCTTGAGGGCACCGGAAAGTTCCACTCCCAGGACATCTGCGCTGGTGTAGACACGGAAGTTGGTCGACATGAACATGTTCTGGGATTTTCCCGCTGCTTCAGGGTCTTGACTGGCAATCACTGTAGAGGCAGGCTTCCCGGCCACGATCTCCTTGGCCAGGTTGGGGCCAGAGAGCACGCAGATTCCGGAATGGAGACTGGCGGGCAGCTCGTCCTTGATGACCTGACTCATACGGCGGGCGGTGGGAATCTCCAAGCCCTTGGTGGCGCTCAGGGCTATTACCCCGCGTTTCAGGTGCGGTTTGATCTGGCGAACATTCTCCCTCAGTCGGTCGGAGGGCACGGCCAGGACCACCAAATCACTGTTCTGAAGAGCCTCGGCGGGGTGGCTGGTGACGTTCAGTCCTTCCGGAAATGGGACGTCAGGCAGGAACCTGGTGTTGCGACGGTCAGCCGCGAGGGTTTGGGCTTCTGCGTCGGAGCGGGTCAGCATGGTAACCGGGACGTTGTTCTGGGCCAATAAGATGCCCAGGGTAGTCCCCCAAGTGGTTACTCCGATGATGGCCGCTTGATCGCGCAACTCAATCCAATCCATTGCTGGAGATTCACGTTGACGCATCTAGTTTATTGAGAAAAATTGGGGGAGTCCAGGCAAGTGGGAACAGAGAGTGAGAGGATTGAATCAGGTTGCCAGCTCCGATGGGCCGAGAATCAGCCGGGAGGTCACTCTACTTTGGTGGCTGCTTGTCCCAGTCGGCGTTCGTTGCCATCGCGGATGCGCTGGATATTGTCCCGGTGCTGCCAGACGATTATAGAACTGGCGATGAAGCCGTAAATCATGTAGGTGTTGGAGTGGACGCCCGCCAGGGCCAGGCTGAGGACGGCGAAGGCTCCGATGATCACACCTATCACCGAGCCCAGGGAGATGTACCGGCTGATTCCGGTAACAGCTAAGAATGTGGCGGTGGCGATTACTGCGGCAATCGGGGCCATGATCGCAAGGCCTCCCAGGGCCGTTAGGATGCCTCGGCCGCCTTTGAATTGCAGGAACACAGGCCAGTTGTGACCCACCAACACTATGAGGGCGGCGGTTACCTCAGATGCGGTGGTCCCAATGACTACTTTTGCCAGGATTACCGAGACCACTCCCTTAGCGATGTCGAGAGCCAGCACCACTGCGGCGGATTTCACCCCGCCGGTGCGCAGCACGTTGGACATTCCGGTTCGCCCGCTGCCGTATTCTCTAACATCAACGCCCATCTTCCACTGCAACAGCATATAACCCCAGGAAATGGAGCCGAGCAGGTATGCCAGTGGCATCACAACGCTGTATTGGACTGATTCCGGTTGGTCTTCCATGGTCAACAGGACCACGACCACGCCCGCAATAATTATGGGAACGGCTACGGTCTGGGTGATGATCGATGTTGGAAGTCTATTCATTTTATGAGAG
>CAYVIG010000136.1:0-5268 GCA_964451445.1 uncultured Dehalococcoidia bacterium | reverse complement strand
GGAAAACTACCTTTCTCTGAAGAGCAGTTTCAGGTGAGTGCGGTCGAATCCAAATGTATCTCGAATCTTGTTTTCAAGGTAGCGCTGGTAGGTGTAGTGGACCAATTGAGGGTTGTTGACCGTGAAAAGGAAGGTTGGTGGGTTGATCCCTACCTGTTGCACCCGGTTTATCTGGACCCGCTGACCACGGTGTTTCCTGACCACTGGCGGCATGTGCTCGGCCATGGCGTCGGCCAGCATGAATTGAAGGTCTCTAGACCGGACTAGCCTCATCCGTTCCGTCCAAAGATCCTGGGCCGTATCCATCAGGGTCTTTATGCCCTCGCCCTCCAGCGCCGATGTGAACAGTATGGGCACGTAGGGCATGAAGTGGAGTCTTTCTCGGACGGTGGCGGCGGCACGGTATCGCGCGCCGACTCCCTGATCTGCATACAGGTCCCACTTGTTGATGACCACGATCAGGCCTTTGCAGATCTCCCAGGCCAGCCCCGCGATGTGGGCGTCCTGGCCGGTGCCCAATTCCGAGGCATCAGTCACCAGGATTGTGATATCGCTGCGGTTAACCGCACCGACAGCCCGAATAACGCTATATTTTTCGATCCCTTTGGCTACTTGACCTGGTCGTCGTATTCCAGCGGTGTCGATCACCACCACATCTCGGTTGTTGTAGGTGATCGCCGTGTCCAACGCGTCTCTGGTGGTACCGGCCACGTCGCTCACGATGGACCGTTCTTCACCTAGGATTGCGTTCAACAGGCTGGATTTCCCCACATTCGTGCGGCCGACGATGGCCAGATTCAGAGCCCCTTGCTCGTAAGTTGACGTTTGCTCATCCAGTGGGCTGAGGTCATCCTCTGGTCCCAATGGGTCGGGTTCCATGTGCTCGGTCACCCGTTCCATCAAGCTGTGGATCCCATAGTTGTGGAACGCGCTGATGGGTTCTGGGTCGCCCATGCCAAGGGCATAGAATTCCGGCGCACCGAATTCTCTGAGGTCGTTATCGACCTTATTCACGGCTAGTACCACCGGTTTCTTGGTGTAGCGCAGCGATTCGGCAGCGGCGGTGTCGGAGTGGGTCAGGCCGTCCACGACGTCGGTCATAAAGATGATTATATCGGCGTCGGCAATGGCCATCTCGGCCTGTTCC
Organism: uncultured Dehalococcoidia bacterium; assembly: GCA_964451445.1. Lineage (GTDB taxonomy): Bacteria > Chloroflexota > Dehalococcoidia > Lucifugimonadales > UBA3495 > UBA9611. The sequence goes on along the minus strand of CAYVIG010000136.1, from coordinate 4,121 downwards.
TGGACCAACTGCCTGATGATGCCCTCAGGGTCAGATTCCAGCCCGCCGGTATCAAGCAGTATAAAATGGAAGTCATCCCACCAGGCGTCAGCCATCAAACGGTCACGGGTGGTGCCCGCAACGTCGCTTACGATGGCTTGCCTGCGGCCAACGATGCGGTTGAAGAGGGATGATTTGCCGACGTTTGGTCGGCCGATGATTGCGACTATGGGAATTGCCAAATTAACACCAATATTCGGTTTGGGACCTTCCAAGGATTGTTATTCTTCGACGACTCCAAAATTAGTTCAGTTTCCGGAGAGTAAGAATTCCATGATCGTTTTTTGTGCGTGCAGTCGGTTATGCGCCTGAGGGAACGCCACCGATTGGGGGTGTTCCAACATACCCGGCGATACTTCCTCGCCGTAATGAGCCGGCATGTCGTGCATGAACAACGCTCCGGCGTTGGCCAACTGCATCAGTTCAGGGTTTACGGTATATCCTTCGAAGGCCACCTGACGGGCCTTGGCCTCGTCTTCTTGCCCCATGCTGGCCCAAACGTCCGTATAGACCACATCGGCTCCCACTACCGCCTCTTGGGGGCTGGTGACCGTCCTCACCTGGACTGACGGGCCGCCTGATGGCGCACGGGAGAGCCCTTTTTCCATTGACTGTTCATCAAGTGTATACCCTTGAGGCGTTGCGCTGGTGAAATTCATCCCCACTGCAGGTGCCGCAAGACAAAGACTCCTGGCCACGTTGTTGCCGTCTCCTACGTAGGTCAGGCTTAGGCCATCCAAGGTGTCTTTGTGCTCATAGATGGTAAGCAGGTCCGCCATGACCTGGCAGGGATGCTCCACGTCTGAAAGTGCGTTTATCACTGGCACGCTGGCGTATTTTGCCAAATTTACGATGAGATCATGATTGGATATCCGTGCCACTATCAGATCCACGTAGCCGGAGAGCACATGGGCTATGTCTGACACAGGCTCCCGACGGCCCAGGCCCACTTCCTGCTCACCTAAGAAGACCGAATATCCGCCCAGTTCTTGGATTCCGACCTGGAAGCTCACCCTCGTGCGAAGAGAAGGTTTATCAAACAGAATGGCGACGGATTTTCCGGCCAAGGGTGTATTTTGACCCTTCGGATGGAACTTGCTAGCCCTAGCTCTTTTTAGCAGGGCTAAAGTCTCATCGGGCGTTATATCGGTAACAGAGAGAAAATCTCTTTTGGTCGGCATGTTAGGTCCCCAGGGCAGAGGGCAGGTGTCTGCACTCTTGAATCAACTGCATTTGGTGGGTAATTCAAAAATCATCCCTAATATTATAGGCGCTGTGGGATGCGGTTAAAACCGCCCGGGGTTTGGCTGTGGATTGCGCCTGACGGACTATCTGCTATTATGTGTGGGCGCACGTCCCATCGTGTTGATTGACTGAGTGCGTGGTGAGACTGGAATTCAGTCCCCAAGAGTTAACGGAGGGCACAGGGCATGGCTAGCGCCAGTATCAGCATCGGCCTCAAGGGCCAAAAACAAACTCTGGTTTGTGATCATAATGTGGCGGGCCACGTGGGAAAATTCAGCACTCCCTCCATGATACAGCTCATGGAACAGGCAGCCTCGGCGGCTACCAACGACCATCTGGAAGACGGGCAGGTCTCGGTCGGGATAGAGGTGAACATCCGTCACCTGGCCGGAGCTGATATCGGATCGACCATCATCGCCCACGCCGAGTTGATCGAGATCGATCGCAACCGGCTGACCTTCAACGTGGAAGCCTATGATGCGGATACAAAGATCGGTGATGGCACCCACAAAAGGGCGATCATCACTCCTGGCAGTTGATCAAACACACTGCAAAGTAGTAGCGACTGGCGGCTTACTGCCAGTCAACGGACCGGTCTGGTCCAAACAAATCTGGTCTGGAGCAAGAAAACATGGCGAATATGGAGCATGTTCAACTCGTTAAGCGAGGCCGCGACCACGTGGCGCGCTGGCGGGCAGCGAACCCCGACGACAGTCTGGATCTGAACGCGGCGTATATGAGCTACGTCCGAGCGCCCCAAGTAGACATCAGCGGCGCAGACGTAAGGGACTCTGACTTGATGGGTGCGGTCCTACAGCGGGCCAACATGTCTGGTTGCTTTATGAATCCCTGTCACCTCTACCACGCCAACCTCAGAGAGACCAATTTGACCCGGGCGCGGCTGAACGGGGCGAACCTGCGCGGGGCTGACCTCCGCGGTGCCGACCTCACCGGCGCGGACCTGGACCGGGCGGTTCTGTCTGAAGCCAAATTGACCGGCGCGACACTGGTCAATGCGAACCTTTCCCGGGCCAACCTTTCTGGGGCAGATCTAACAGATGCTGACCTGACGGGTGCGAGTCTTTCAGGCGCTTCAGTGGTACGGGCGAACATGACCAACGCCAAATGTACGGACAGCGACTTCTACCAGACCCAGTTCTGGAGTGTGGATTTCTCGGGGACTGATATGACCGGCAGCCTGTTCGGTTATTCGATCTTCCAAGACTGCGATATGAGCGGAATCATCGGGCTAGATCAAGTCCGTCACGACTGCCCGAGCACCGTTGGACTGGTTTCGGTGTTCCAATCCCACGGCCAGATTCCGGAGTCGTTCCTGCTAGGCGCAGGACTTCCCCAGGCCGCTCTCAGCTTCCTGGACCCGGCCAAATCTGATTCAACCAGCCTCAGAGAGGTCTACATCGCCTGTGTCGACGAAGACGAAGCGATAGCCACAAAGCTGCGCGACGACCTCCGCGTTCAGGGCGTGCGTTGTTGGGTCTTCTCCCAGTTGGTGCGCGGCAGCGCTCTGGTGGACCGGCACAGCGCGTCCGACCAGGAGGAGATTGAGCGCTGGGTTCGCGACTACGACAAGATGATCATCTTGGGCAATGCCGTCTCATTGGAAGCGGAGACGTTGTTGAACGACATTACCGCAGCTAAACAGATGCAGATCACGACCGAGGGGTGGGCGCTGTTCCTCGGCGCCACCGACGACACACTAGTGGAGCCGAAGGCCCGTTTCGCCCGCAACCTGGCGGCTGAACACGTAGTGTTTGATCTACGGGCTGGAGATCCTACGACCTACCAACAAGAGGTCGAGCGTATGGCCGAGGCCCTGAAGCAGGACCAGCCGGTCAGCGCCGGAGTTCCAGTTTCGGATATCAGCGTCGATCAGCTCTAACGACTCGCAGCGTTTTCATTGCATGGCAAAAGGGCGAGAGATTCTCTCGCCCTTTTAGGTTGGTTCTCAGTGACAGCGCTTCGTTTAAACCTGCGGACCCCTGAACGTACTTAGATTCATCTGAGAACGGAAAGCCCTGCTTTTACCGCCACCTCGTCAATTTCGGGTATCTGTAACCGGAGCAGCCCGTCTGCGAACTGGGCTATCTCTGCTTCGGGCGGCATCAAGTGAGTCCCCTTCACCGCGAACTTCGAAATCGCCGCTTTCATAAAGATCGATGTAGCGGCGGAGAGTTTTCAGGGTGATATTGGTTTCAGCGCTGAGTAGTCCGGTGGCCCCCATGCCCAATGCATGGAGGGAGCAAGGATCCGGATGATAGATGTTGACTCCTCGTTTTAAAGCATCTTCAACTCGATAAAATAAGGATTTCTCAGGCCAGAAAGGTTTATGACCACTACTTGGGAATATCGGCCTGAAAGCCCGGTAATTGCAGTCGGATTGGGTGTATAGGCGATGGTAGGGTTTGGAGCCAAGGCCACTGTGTGTGCAATCACCTTGAGCATTTCGTCATAGTAAGCGATTAGCTTTTCATTTGTCGGTTTCAAGCCAAGGAGCATGCTGGAACCGTACATATACGACGTCAACCGACAGGTTTGCGGCCCCCTGGCAGTGTGCTTCTCGAGAGGGTTTGCATTGACGGGAACCTTGCCATTGCAGAGCTCAACCCCGCTTTCATAAACCCGCTTGAGGTCGGCCTAGAATTTCAACATCGCTGATATTCCCTCTGTTCTCTTGGTTCAGGTTATGAGGCAGCCTGATAGATGCGGATTCAGAGATAACGAATAAAAAGACCGCCCCGATAACTCCGGGCGGTCATTTTTTAACCAGCAATTAGGTGGATACAGTTGAATATAAGTAGTCTTACATTTACATAAAT
>CAYVIG010000135.1:0-7329 GCA_964451445.1 uncultured Dehalococcoidia bacterium | reverse complement strand
CACGACATCTTGCTTGGGAAGCAAGCACTCTACCCCTGAGTTACGCCCGCTCGGGCCCCATTTCATAGGCGTGGCAGCCTGCTGGGTAAGTATACCAAACAACCACAAGCATCGGCATTACTGGCGTTGGTCAAAGGCAGGGAGCTTACCCAAAACCCTGGTTTGGAGCCAATTGTGAATGGATTTACGGCGGGGTTCTACAAAGGCCATGACGGGTAGCAGCAGTAGGCCCAAAACCAGGAGGACACCGCGTAGTGTACGGGGTTTGTATTCCAAGCGGACTTGGTGTTGACCTGGTGGCAATTCAATGCCCACGAAGCTCGGCATCACCATGATGGTGTCCGTTTCGTCTCCGTTCACCGTCGCCCGCCAATTTGAGTGATAACTGGCCTTCAGTAAGAGCACGCTCTCTCGCTCCACGGAGACGTTGGCGGTGAAGAAATTGTGCCCAACCTCCTCTCCCTGCAGCGTACCTCTCTCTTCATCAGATGGTGTTTCCGCGGCTGAAATAACCTGGGTAGCGTCGGAGAGATTGTAGGGAAATTCCTGGGATGATCCGTTCAAGGAAACCGCCGGGTGGACTTTCGCCTTCGGGCGGTCACTTGACAGCCAGCTAGATGCCGCCGGTAGGAAATCGTCTTTGGGTCCTGCGAAGGCCAGCTCAGAACCTACCAAGTCAAAGTAGCCGGTCGTATCAACCTCGTATAGGACATGGCGTCCGAACTGGCGGTAAGGCCTGACGAATTCCGGGAACACCTGCTCTTCTGGCGCTATGACGTACCGGGTATTGAACAGGTTGTATTGCTCCCACCTTGCTTCATCGAAATCGTCCATCAGGTCGCTGGTCAGGGAATACCGGTGGAAGAGCGCGGCCATAGTATCCAGACCTTCTATCAGGGCCCGAGATTGGATCAGCGTGCAAGCCGACCGATAACTGGCGCCCCAATGGGACTGGTTATAGACGTATCTCCCAGCGTAGATGCGTCCCCTCGGAAGCTGTTTAAGCTCGTCGAATAGCGCTGTAACGTCGGGATCCTCCTCGTATTCACTCTGCTGGCAACGGTCCAACCGGTTGGAGTTGTCGGCCGTAACGGACTGCCGGTCCATGAATACGGGTATCAGCAGGGCCAGCGTCAAGACCAGGGCGCCGACGGAATACCACATATTTGATCTGGATACGGCCCAGCGCCAAGAGGAGCCCAGCGCCACAGCAACCAGCAAGATGCCCCCCAAGTGGACGCCGCCAATGAACCGGAACATCAGGATGTTGTTGCTGAATGGCAATATGTTGGTCAGGGAACCCCAGGTTGGCCGGCCGAAATAGAGGAGCAGCCACAGGATGAATATGGTTATAGGGATCAGGTAGAGCTCTCGCCGCGAGCTATAGATGCTGATTCCAAGTCCGATGAATACCAGGATGGTCAACGAGGCGAACCGGCCAAAATCAAACAGGTCGCCATTGAACAACCCCTTCAGAACTGCTGAATGACCGTGGGAGTCGTAGTGTCTGGGGTCAATTAGGTCACTGGAATTCAGGAACCGCAGGTCCAGAAAGAACGGGACCAGAAAGTAGGACATGACGGCAGCAACCAGCACGGAAAGCAACGCCAAGCGCCGGACTCGGGCAGAGAGGTGGGCCAGCACTGTCAGGGCATCGGTATCGAGAGTTTCGGCTGGAGTCCCTTCTTGGGTTTGGGAGCGCCCAGAGCGCCGGAACCGTCTACGTTCCGCCCTTGTGCCTCGTCTCCTGCCGGCCAAGTTCGTCAGGTCCCACGGCAATTGGAATCGTAAGGGCATCAAGACAGTGAAGATGCCGAGGGTGATGAAGGCCATATACCCGTAAAGAAAGTGGGACATGAACGTCGCGGTCAGCAACAACACTGCCCAGAAATAACCTCGGCCCTCTCTGAGCACCTGGTAGCCAGTGGCCAGGGCCATTGGCAGCAGGACCATGGCCCACAGTTGGGTGTAGAGGCCCTGAGCGCCTCCGATGTAGCTTGAGTATCCGAACCCCTGTATGGAGTTGGTCGCAATCAGCGAGGCGATCAGGCCACCCATGGCGGAGGTGAGTTGATCAAATCCAAGTTTTCTCAACGACCAGAAGATGGATAGCGGGAAGATGCTGATCAACCCGTACGTTGACCAGCGTATGATCTCGGCGACGGAAAAGGCCTGGAAAGTAAGTACGTGGGCCACACCGACTCCCACATGAGGCAGGTGCTGGTAGTAGTGGAGCATGGGGTGACCCATGCCCATGGAGCCCTGCCAGGGGTCGGTAAAATTTTGACCGTTCTTGAGGGCTTCCACCACCGACTCGGCTAATAGGGTGTGCAGTAGGATGTCTGAGCCCGATGAGATATCGGTCGCGAAGCTTGAAAACAGGAAGATCAAGTTGAATGCGACAGCAACCGTCAGCAGAGAAACAACGATAAAGGGCTCCCGCAAACAATATTGCCTGAGGTGGTCTATCAGTGGGTGGTTTGGCAACTCTATTTCGGGTTACCTCCATTCAAGAGTTGAAGCCAATATTACAGCAACTCCAGACTGGCATGGGCTATATTTCATGGGGCTAATTGGCCCTGAATTTCTGGGGAATTGCCTGGCTGATCGGCCTGCGCGCACGGACATACTGGCTAAACTGGTGATTTGCCCTTGTCGTCCGTGCGCTCACTGTGTCGGTCTCGCATCCCTATGGGGACGATGGTCCAGGAGAGGCGGTTGGGCTGGTCCGCCTGAAATACCTCAGCGGATTTGTGCAGCAATTCCCGACTCAACCCGGGCTCACGGAGAAGTCCCTCTGAAAGGGAGCCAGTGGTTCCGCTCGAAAGAGATAGACGACTGTCAATTTCCTCGTCTTCTAGGCCCTTGGCCATCAGAACTAGCATGTCGGCGGCCCGTAGACGGTCGCGGATCTGGTAGAACACGTCCCCGGCTACTGTGGTCAGAAAGAACCACTCCAGCAGGTCAGTCGGCGATGGAAAGGCCGCACCAGGCTTGGAGATTGCGGCCTCATTGTAGAAATCGCGGACATCATCAGTGACGTAACGCAACAGCTGGGGCATCGGATGGGCGTATCCGTCCGGAACCGCCATTTCCCCATCGACCGCGAACTTAGAGAGAATCCCGAGCATCTCATCGATGCTATCTGCGCCTTTGCCGCTGGTACCCACTTCGGTTCGACCCCGTTTGCGCAGCCCTTCGTCGAACCATGGCTTTAGCAATTGCGCCTCCTGCTGGATTTGGGCTGTCAAAGCTGTAGATTCTGTCTCGGGAACGGCGGCCGGGAAGGTCACCGGGCAGGACCACGCGGTTTCCTCCATCAGCTCGTCTTCCAGGTCGTCCGGGTAGTCTCGGATTATTGGCCCCGAGGGCTCATGGACGAGGGCCAGGGTGCGCTGTAGGACGTCTAGCTGCACCTCAGGCCGGTTCGGAGGGCCAAGGGGGCGGCCAAACGGGAAGGGCACCCACAGTGCACGGGAAGGTTTGACGTTTTCTGTGACCAGGCGCACCAGGCTCATCTGGACCGTTGCGATACCGGCCCCACCTTCTGACACTGGCCGCTCGATGTACTGTGCTAGAACGCCCACGGCGTTGGTGCATCCGGGTCAAACAGGGATGAGCAACGCCAGGTTTACGTTGTCCCCAAGAAGCAGTTTTGAGACTTCTTTCGCCGCTGGTTCCATTCGAAATGGAGCTGTTGATCCCATGAACGAGTAGTGCCAATCAGCCACAGAACCGACCTCGCCAGAGTCCACCAGGGTCCTCATGTGGTCTAGCGGGAAGCAGACATTCACGTCCTGCTGGTAGGCACTGCGGTCGAAGTTGACGCTGGAGTGGGTCATGGCCAGGTCACGGTAGTCGATATCCCCCGGTATGACCCTATAATCGCCCTCGTGGCCGGTGAACGGCCGGTCGTCATGGCGATGAATCGCGGCGGTGGTGATGATGGCTATTCGAGCGTCTGCCAGGATGGGCGGTTCAACCCAGGGAGTTGTCTTAAAAGGCGAGGTCCGGGTTTTAAAATTATTTTGCAAAGATTCAGGAATGTCTGCCCAGCGGACCATGTCTAAACCCCTTGTTGCGCACGGCGGAACTTAAATCTGTGCCAACTATCTATCGTTCTTGGGTGACGCATTCTTGGAAGACAATTGTATACTCGTGGTCTGCACTTTTCGACATGAGGCATAGATATGGGTTGGTCCAGACACCACAAAAACGGTTTGATACATCGATCGATTATGCGTGCCTACGCGGGCTACACCCTAACGGCCACCCGCGGCGGTAACTACGCCAATCTGCTGGATATGGAAGGGCAGGTTGTTCATCGCTGGTACAGCCCAGAAGGGATCGGTTACGGTTACTTGCTGCCCAACGGCAATCTCCTGGCCAGGACCGGAGCCGCGCCGGAGGGTCAGGGTATGGGCGGATCTTCCAAATCCATAATCGAGCTGGACTGGGATGGAAACGTGGTCTGGGAATTCAGAGGCCCCGTACTGCATCACGACTTCCACAGAACCGAATCAGGCTCGACAATCGTGCTCACCTGGGAAAAACTGGACCAGAGTTTGGCCGATTCAGTGGGAGGAGGATTCTACGAAGACGGGGTCGACCCAGGGATGTTTGGCGACAGCGTTATAGAAGTATCTCCGAGCGGCGAGACCATGAACACCTGGAACGCCTGGGAACACCTTAATCCGGCGACAGATGTGATCTGCCCCTTGGAGAACCGCCGGGAGTGGACCCACGCCAACAGCATCAACCTGACCCCGGACGGCGATTTCCTCATCAGCTTCAGGCAGACCAGCACCATTGGGATAGTGGACCGGAAGACTGGGGAGTTTACCTGGAAGTGGGGGCCTGGTGATGTCTCACACCAGCATCACCCGACCATGCTGGTTAACGGAAACATACTGCTCTTCGATAACGGCGCCCATCGCCGAGGGATGAACTTCTCACGAGTGATCGAGATCGACCCAAAGACCAACGAGATTGCCTGGGAGTACCAGGGTGATCCGCCGCTTTCGTTCTACAGCTACAACATCAGTTCAGCGGAACGACAGCCAAACGGGAACACACTGATCTGCGAGGGAGCGCCGGGCCGGGTGTTTGAAGTGACTCCCAGTGGCGAGATCGTCTGGGAGTACGTAAGCCCGTTCTTCGTGGGAAACCCGCCCACGGCCGGTGGCAGCAGGCTCGGTTACGCCAACGCGGTCTTCCGCGCCCACCGGTACGCCGATGACCACCCAGCCTTCGCCGGAAAAGACCTAAATCCGGACAAGCACGCCAACCTAAACCGGCTGTACAGATAATCTGCTAGGTTTCTTTGCGATCCATCAGCCAGGACATAGCTTGGACGTCGGCGGACATCCACCGTTTGGCATCTTCGAACCGGGATTCTTGGACCTCCACTCCCAGACTGTCGGCCAGTCGGGTCATGAAGTTGAAATTGCAGGTGATCAACACCGTGGAGAGAATTTCCTGCTCACCCAGGCCCAGGGCGCGCAGCCGATCAATATCGGTTTTGCGGCTGGATGATGGGTCTCTGGTCAATTTGACGGCGAAGTCGAGTATACCCCGGGTCTGGTCGTCTAGGTCGGCCTGGGTATAGTCGTGCATGATGTGGTTCGCCAACTCGGTGTCGTCGGAATGCTGACGGAGGAACCCCCCGTGAGACATGGTTCAATACCGGCACCGGTTGGCGTTGGCCACCGCCGTGGCAATGGCCTCCTCTTGAACCCTGGTGAGGGCCGACGCCCCAAAGGTGATATTGGCGTTTAAGGCCTGCACGGCTTTCATCGCCGGCTCATTTATAGACATGACTGATATCACCGGAGGAAGGTTCTTTGTGGCTTCCTCATCCTGTTCGATCCAAGACATGGGTCAACTCCTAAAGGCTTTAGAGATTTGGCATCAGATTTAGCTTTTGGATGCGGCGAGTCTGAACTGGGTTCCTATGTATTGGTCTCTTGCACGCCAGCCCAATACCCGGTCCATTCTTCCCGCATCGCGGATTCTGTCTTTTCTGGAGTGTAGGCTGGAGACTGCAACGGTGCGGTCTTGGTGACGGTTATCAGGACGTAGCCGTTGGCCGGCAGGCCAGACCGGTTAATCCCACGAGAGCCGGTGGCATAAGCCTCTTTGATCTCTTCGAACTGCGGACCGCTGGTCAACAACTCTGCTGTCCCTTTGAACCGGTAGCCCTTCCTGAGGTAGTAATCGATGATATTGAGTTCGCAGGCCGGGTTGTGACTCAGGTTCTCGATGGTGGCCGGAGAGCCCAGGTTGGCAAAGACCAGGTGGTCGTCGTCCCAGACCGTGGCAGTGCCCTTGGGCGATAGGTTAGGGGAGCCGTCTAGGCCCACAGTGGCCATGAAGCCCATGCGCTGCTGCCGGATCACCCGTTTCATGTCTTCGTTCAAAATGCCCATGTTGACCCCTTTTGAAGCCGCTCCCAGGCGGGAAATTGAATGCAGTATATCAGCCAATGGTGATTACTCGGCAGCGGGGCGTAGATTCCCTCGAAGCCCTGAATTACCGATGCTAATCTTTCAAATCATCACACTCTTATCTGCAATGCATCATCAAAGCAATGAACGGATATGAGACGAGAGGTATGAGATGCCCTATACGTGAAGACTACCCGGTATGAGGACTCCCAAGGAGACCTTAAAGAAGCCTACGGCATGATGATTAAATCGTGGGGACGGATCCACAATGTCCAGGCTGTCAGCAGCCTTAAACCCAACATCATGAAGACCTTGATGGTACACGTGTCTTTAGTCATGTTCGGCGAGTTCGGAATCTCACGAGCCGAGCGGGAGATGGTAGTTGATGTGGTGTCGGCAACCAATAGTGCGAGTATTGAACCGTTGATCACGCACAGGCCCTTCGTGGAGAGGACCCCGAATCACAGTTAGCCGAGTTACTGGGCGAGGATTACCATGATGCTGGACTGCCCACCAAGCAGGTAGCCATGCTGGAGTTTGCAGAGTTCCTAACGACCCGGCCTCTGCGGTTACCGAGGACTGGGTGGATGAACTCCGTAGCGTGGGTTGGGAAGACTCTGACATAGTCGACATCGTGCACGTGGTGGCACTGTTCAACTATATGTGCTGCGTGGCTGACGGCCTGGGAGTCGATCTGGACACAGACCAGGGTTGGCAGGAGCAGTCGCAGAAATTGTCCATCAAAAACTACAACGCCCGCAAGGCATTTGGGAAGATTGCTCCGATGCCCGAGTCACCAGCCACTTAGCCTATAAAAACGAGCCAAGCACGCCTGGAAGGGTCGCTAGCTGATCCAGCCGGCGGCCCTTTCTGCTATCACGAT